>CAUUID010000007.1:0-37629 GCA_963545225.1 uncultured bacterium | reverse complement strand
AATTTTCCTTCCACCATTTCAACTTTCAAACCAACATTGGTTTCAGCTTCTTTTTCTAGTCTTTCTGCCATATTTCTGGTCGTCATATATTTCCCATCTTTCCCAGCAAACGGGCTATCATTTACCAAAAACTCCATACTCAAGGTCGGCTCATCAATCGCAATTGTCGGTAATGCCTCAAATTCCCCCACTCCGATCGTCTCTCCCACGAAAATATTTGGGATTCCGCTGATGGTCACGATATCTCCACACTCTGCCTGAGGAATTTCAATCCTCTGGAGTCCAAGCGTTCTAAAAATATGCGCAATCTTTCCAGTTCTTTTCTCTCCATCATTTCCGATGATCGTTACCTGGCTTCCAGCGTTCAAAGTTCCCTGATACACACGCCCAACTCCGAGTCTTCCCAAATAATCATCATATCCGAGGTTTGCAACCTGCATACAAAAAGGGAGATCAGATTTTTCAGCTGCTGGAGCTACATTTTCTAATATCGCATCAAAAAGCGGAGTCAAATCCTTCGCTTCATCAGTCAGATTTTTCATCGCATATCCATTTTTTGCACTTGCATAAATAATCGGAAAATCCGCCTGCTCATCGCTCGCTCCAAGCAAAATAAACAGATCAAAAAGCTGATCAATCACTCGGTCAGGTCTTGCCGCTGGTTTATCAATTTTATTAAGCACGACCATCGGTTTGAGTCAGAGTTCTAGACTCTTTTTAAGCACAAATTTGGTCTGTGGCATCGGCCCTTCATACGCATCCACCACGAGAATCACAGAATCCACCATTCTCAACACTCTCTCTACCTCGCTTCCAAAGTCGGCATGCCCTGGGGTATCTACGATATTGATCCTCTCACCTTGGTATTCAATCGCGGTATTTTTGGCATAAATGGTAATTCCTCTCTCCCTTTCCTGATCGTTATTGTCCATAACGAGGTCTTGCTCTTCCATTTTTTTGAGCGTTCCAGACTGCCTCAAGAGCTGGTCTACAAGTGAAGTCTTTCCATGATCTACATGGGCGATAATTGCGATATTTCTAATTGCCATTTGCTTTTTGGTATAAAAAATAAAAAACCAGAATCAGATTTCTTGGTTTTTTCTCTAAAATCAAGCATTCTGAAATTGCTTTGAGTATAGCGAATTGAGGACTTTTTTCAATAAAAAAATAGAGGACCATCAGTATACGGATAGTCCTCAATAACTAGGAACCTCCTTCGTTCCCAGTTTTAATGTATGCCTAAAGCTTTATAGGATATTTAGAACAAACACAAATTCTAATCACTACACAACATCCCAACGATCATTTATTGTCAAAAAATTCTTGATTTTATCTCTTAAATATACAACATTAAAAAAATCTGACATTTATTCTCTTTCCTCATAACTTAATGAATCTTTTCTCAAATCCAGCTCAAAAAACGCTTCCTCTCGCTCTCAAATACCGCCCCAAGCAATTAAGCGAGTTTTTTGGGCAAGCGCATTTGATCTGAGAAAAATGAGTCCTCAAACCCTTTATACAAAAAGGAAGTTTCATCAATGCAATTTTTCGAGGGAATCCATGAACTGGGAAAACAACTCTCGCTGAGCTCATTTCTAAGCTTCTCAAGTATGAATATGTCTATCTGAATGCGACTAAGGCCTCTACAAGTGATATCAAAAATATCTCTCAAACCGCGCAAAAAAGGCGAGACGTTCAAGGCAGTCAGACTTTAGTCTTTTTGGATGAAATCCATAGGTTCAACAAGCTCCAGCAAGACGCACTTTTGGAAGATTTAGAGCTTGGGCATTTCATCCTTATTTGAGCTACCACTGAAAATCCCTATTATAACCTCAACAATGCGCTTCTCTCAAGATGTTTATGTTTTGAATTCAAAAAACTAAGTGAAACTGAGCTTTTCAATATTCTAAAAGCGATAGATCAAAAAGAACAATTCTGATTTTCTGACGAAATTTTGACCTTTCTTTCAGAAAGCACAGAGTGAGATGCAAGATCTGCAATCAACCTCCTGGAACTTATCAGTAAAGTTGATCAAAAGCTTAGTTTAGAAGAGATAAAAAACCTGATCCCAACCAATAAGTCCTACCACAAAACCGAAGATAAATACAACACCATTTCTGCTATGATCAAAAGTATCAGAGGTAGCGATCCAGACGCAGCGGTATATTGGCTCGCAAAGATGCTTGCAGGATGAGAAGATCCAGAATATATCGCTAGAAGACTGACTATTCTCGCTGCCGAGGACATTTGACTTGCCAATCCTCAAGCGCTCCCTATCGCAACTGCCGCTCTTCATGCTGCAAAAGAGCTTTGAATGCCAGAGATTCGTATACCACTAGCTGAAGTTGCAATTTATCTTGCCCTCTCTCCCAAAAGCAATTCCGCCTACAATGCAATAAATACCGCACTTGACCTTGTCAATAAACAAGATATCCAAGAAGTGCCCTTCCACCTAACAAAACTCTGAGCTCATCAATATAAATATCCCCACAATTTCAAAAATCACTACACTGACCAACAATATCTCCAAAAACCGCTTGAATTGTATATTCCCTGTGAAAATAAATTTGAAACAGCAGCTCAAGAACGGCTAAAGTCAATCAAAAAATAAGTCACTATTTTTATTCGTTCGCAATACCCCACTTCTACCTTTAGAGAGTCTAGAGATCTTGAAGGATCTGAAGCGATTACCTTGATCGGTCCTGCGGAAGAAGTTGATCTAAAACAAGGACGTATCGTAGCAAAAAGACATATTCATATCTCTATAGATGATGCAGAAAATTTTGGTGTAAGCAATGGACAAATCGTGAAAGTAAAAAACCAATGGAGAAAGAAGTCTAATTTTTGACGAAGTTGTTATTAGAGTATCAGATAGTTATGCTCTGGATATGCATATTGATGTAGAAGAAGGAAATGCAACTGGTCTCAAGCAAGGTGATTGGGGAGAATTGATCAAAGATTAATCTTTATTTTGTTGTTTAGATTCACTTCACAAAAGAATATTCTCTGGAGAAATTCAGGTTCAATCTCAAAATCCATAATAAAATTTTGAATCGTTGCATAAGTCTTCAACTGCGATAAATTGTTTTTCCGCCATTCTAAAAAGTTCTAGAAAATCTGAATAATTTAAGTTTTTTTGAATCTTAGGGAAAAGTGTAGTTCATGATTTTGTGGGCAATGTTGGATCATAGATGAACTGGATATCATTATCTTTAAGATAAATAAAGCTATGTGCCTCTGCAAAATCTCCATTCTCTCCAGGAAGTTTTGTAAGCAATTCTCCTCAAACATAAGAGCTATCGATTCCATGAATTTTAAGGTAATGATGTGCTAATAAAGCTTGTTCTGCACACATAAATACTCTCTTCTCTAGGATTTCTGAAAGTAATGGAATTTTCCCTTTATCGTAATGCTCAAGCCTGTCTAAATAAAAATTTTCTTCTTTTCTGATGAACATCTTATTAAATACTCAAGTATAAGCAAATAGACGACAAAAGAGCTCTTCACTAATAGGTAGCTTCATTGCTCTATATCGTTCTTTGAATTTTAGGTTTTCAATAAAAATATTATAATTTCTATCTACATTTTGATAAAATTTTTGAATTATTGGATGATCAAAATCGCATTGTAGGAATAAATCCATTTTATCAGAAAAAATACTACTTCATCATATGGGAACACATTCACCTGTATTTGTTTGAGGAACAATAATACTTCTTCAAAATCCTTTTTCATACTTTGCTATTTTTTGATTAAGAATGTCTAAGACTGATTCATTAGAAGCATTTTTTCCTCAATTTTTATGAGATGATACTATTCAACTAGATAAGTTTTTAGAAGACAATCACATATCCATTATTTAGTTTATAAAGATATAGCTAAGTATAGCTAGCACGTTTATAAAAGTCAAAAAAAATCAAAAGAAAAATAAACTTTAAACAAAATAACCTTGCCATAAAAAAATAAAACGTTGCTATTTTATTTTTCACAATGATGCGTAACCTGCCATCGAGAGGCGAAGCTGTGGCGATCCAGATAGCTGATAAACTAGTTTAATTTATATCATTTCTCCCCTGATAGGGGGAGATGTCCGAAGGACAGAGGGGGTGGGTATAAATCCTCTCAGTCTCATTATTGCTCCTCAGCTCCGCTACTAGAGAGAAAATCCCAATTATCAAGAGATGACAATATCCCTATCAACACTAAATCAAAAATTTTCCTTGATTTTTCTGAGCAGATTATGATAGTTAAACAAGAGAAAAAAATCTGATTTCAACCTTTTATTTACTACTACAATAAGCCATGAACCACACTTACTTTATGGAAAAAGCAGTTGAACTTTCTTTAGAAAATATGAGAGCTGGAAAGTGAGGTCCTTTCTGAGCAATTATTGTAAAAGATGGGAAAATCGTAGGAACCTGAGCCAACCATGTAACCTCAGAAAACGATCCGACCGCGCACGCTGAAGTTGTTGCGATCAGAGATGCCTGCAAAAATCTCGGTACCTTCCAACTTGATGGTTGCGAGATTTATACAAGTTGTGAACCTTGTCCAATGTGTCTTGGAGCAATTTACCGAGCAAGACCAAAGGCAATCTACTACGCAAACACCAGAAAAGATGCAGCAGACATCGGTTTTGATGATGATTTTCTCTACGAAGAACTTAAAAAGAAACTTGAGGAAAGGACTCTCCCTATTCACCAACTCGGTAGAGAAAATGCAATTAAAGTCTTTGAAGAATGGACAAAAAAATCTGATAAAATCGAATATTAATCTTTAACATAACAAATGAAACCATTTTCACGTTTTATTATCAGCCATTTTGAGTGGGATAAAAGCACATTAGAGGCCAAGTTTCATTACGCTTTTGATGATCAAGAGCACTTTTCTGAAACCATAAATTTTTCTCCACTTAAAAATACTTCTGATTTTCCCCTCATAAACCAAGATTCAGCTGCGATTCATCAGCTTTTAAGCCATTTACATATTGCACTAGGAGTCAGTTATTATAAACTCTATCCAACAACTGAGATCATAGTCGAGACAATCACTCTCAATGAAGCAATGAAGGATTTTTGGCATAATTTTTATATCAAAGGACTAGGAGAATTTTTTTATAGAAATCAGATCAATCCAAGCGGATTAGCCGAGTTCTTGTGTACAGAAAAGAGGGAGGAGAATATAGATTCAGCACTTGAGTATTCAGCAGAAAAACTACTTATTCTCTTTGGATGAGGGAAAGACTCGCTCGTCTCAGTTGAACTCACAAAACAAAAAAATCTGAGTTTTGATCTCTTTTCTTTTGGTAAAGAATACCCACTCCATCAGCTCGCTCAAGCACCTACCTGAGCAAAAAGACTTATCATTCAGAGGACACTTGATCTCCCTCAAATTCAAAAACTCCTTACTGAAGGCTATTACAACGGCCATCTGCCAATCACTGGGATCATCTGCTTTGTAACGGCAGTTGTTTCTTATCTTTACGGCTACAAATCAGTCATTACCTCACTAGAAAAAAGTGCAGATTTTTGAAATACTGACTACCACGGACTCAATATCAACCACCAACGAAGTAAATCTTCAGAATTTGAGGAAAGTTTTAGAAACTACGCTCAAACCTATCTTTTAAAAAATTTTGAATGTAAAAGCCTCATCCGCAACCGATATGAAATCAAAGTCGTACAAGAGTTCAGTAAATACCCTGAATATTTTCACAGCTTTTCTAGTTGTAATAGGAACTTTCATATCACTACCTGCACAAAACTCACCTGAGATCAGCTTCGATGCTGAGAGTGTCCGAAATGCGCCTTTGTCTATACTATGCTGAGAGCTTTTATTGAAAAATCAGAAGTGAACAGCATTTTTTGAGCAGATCTTTTTGAAAAAGTTGAACTGATCCCGCTTTTCAAAGAATTACTTTGAATTGAGGGAATAAAACCCTTTGAATGTGTGGGGACAAACGAAGAAATGACACTAGCACTCTGGATGATATCAAAAAAAGAAAAAAAATCTGACTCTCCAATTATGAAACTCTTTGAAGAGAAAGTAAAATCTAGAATGACTGATTCAGATTTTAATCTTTTAGAAAAGAAGCTTTTGTGAAAATAGATCAAAAATTGACAAATATAAACAAAAAAATTATAATAGAGGGGAGAAGATTCCTCTTTTTTAATTTTTAGATGAGAAATGGAGCTTAGAAGTATTTGAAATTGAAGTGAGAATAACTCAGTATATGCTAGTGTGATACCTCTGCATTGAGTAAAAAGGACGCAGGAGGATCTCGTGACTGAGGTTTCGTATAAGTTAAAAGGCGCTCTTTCAGCTTTGGGGAATGGGGAGACGGATCCAGAAGAGGAGAAAATGCTCAGGCATGCTGCAGAAATTATTCTCACCAATTCAAAACACAATGCCGCTAAGAAACTAGCTGAGGAATGAGTTTTTGATATCTTCATTTCAAAACTTGCAACCGATGAAGAAGTCAGAATTCTTCTTAATAAATCCACAAAACTAATCTCCCAATCAGAGGATGTCGTGGATTTTTCTAAAAAAATATATGAAGCTGTCCAGCTTCAGCTGCTCCAACGTTTTGATGAAAATAAGGCTCTCACAAAAGAGTTACGAGATGAGTTTTTCCAAGATATACCTGAAATTTATGAAGATTATCTCAATAATTCACTCCTCCACCGCATTCAAGGGAAAAACTTTTTGAAAATGGTAAAGGAAGCTTTTATAAAGCAGTTTTTGGCAGCTTGAAAGGAGCAACTTTATGGTGCATTTGACTCCTCACCAGATATCAGAGATCTTGCGCTTGGATACGCTATAAGAGCATTAGAAAAGTCAAAATCTGAAATAGAAAGAGTCTTTCCTGAGTATTTCTTTCAAATGATTAGAAAAGAGATTCATGAAAAATATCTCAGGAAAATCAACTCTTCTACACAGAAGCAAAAAGGCAAAAAAATGGAAAATACTGAATCTGCTCCCAAATTAGAACTCTCCTCTATCATTGATGAAGTAGGAGGGAGCCCAGAAGATAGAGCTCTTGAAGAGAAAATTCAAGAGGAGATCAGCAATTTCGATCTTACATCACAAGAAAAAAAGCAACTCAAAAATCGTCTCTCTAGGCTCAAGAAAAATAAAAAACCATTGAAGACAAGTGATTACCTTTCAGGAGAAAATCCTCTTATCAAAGCTAAAGATGAGTGAAGATTCCTCGATTTAGTTGATCAGCTTGGAATAGAGATCATTAGAGAGGAAAACAAGCCTAATACGAATATACTCCAGAAATCAGAAGATATCATTACTCCAGAAGTCAAAGAAACAATCCAGCCACAAAGAAAACAAGAATCCTGAGTTCCAAGTCTTGAAACTCCAGCAGAAATCGCAGGCTATGTACTAGATCAGTTAGAGAAATGTGGCTATACTTTTACTAATAGAGAGAGATTCAGAAAAGAAATCCTCGAATTCTGAGAGCAGAAAGTCAATAGAGAACTCCTTTTATGAGCTGCTATTGATTTCCAATCTCTAGAAAAAAAATCTCAAAGCATTTTCACAATCAAAATCTGATGAAGTGCCAGAATTTTTCTCATAAAGCAGGATGGAGAATTCACTGTTGAGAAATTTTGCAAAAATCATAATGAATATGAGACTTATTTTTCCTTCCTCAGAAAAAGTTTTGACTAATATATTCTATCATTTCTAAAAATCAGATTAAAAGTCTGATTTTTCTCTTGCTTTTTTCTTTAAATTCAGCATATTTATGCCGATATTTTTATTTGTCAAAAAAACTATGGAAATCAAGAAGATCTCGCTTGAAACCACCACTAGCTGAACTATTTCTCATAGACCACAGAGCTTTAGAGAGTTTATCTGACAAGCTCCGATTAAATCAGTACTTCAAACCGCGATTGAAAGTGCAAAGCTCAGAGAGGCACCACTTGGTCATATTCTATTTTCTGGTTCTAGCGGATTCGGGAAAACCACACTCGCAACCATCATCTCACAACAGATGAATACTAATATCAAAGTAGTAACCGGTTATGCCCTCACAAAACCAAGCGAGCTTGTGAGCCTCTTAAATAGCTTAGAAAGCTGAGATATCCTCTTCATCGATGAAATCCACCGTATCAAGCCGACACTAGAAGAAGTCCTCTACATCGCAATGGAAGACTTTGTCATTGATATGCTCATGCCAGAATGATGAAGCATCAGACTTCCTATCAATCCCTTCACACTTGTTTGAGCAACAACAAAACCTGAATCACTTTCTCAACCAATGAAAAACAGATTTATCTATCATTTCCATTTTATGGACTATGATTTAGAGGAAAAAAAGACTATCCTCGACCGCTATCTACAGCATTACCAAGTCAATTATGAACCACATTTATTAGAAAAATTTGTACAAAAAGTAGCATCAGTACCGAGGGAAATTCACAACCTCGTCATAAAAATCAGAGATTATCTCATCAGTAGGCAACTCCCCATCTTAACCGGTAAAGATCGAGAGGAATTTCTTAAACACAGCCAGATTGACGACTGAGGAATGATGCCAATCCATAAAAAATATCTTGATATTCTTGCAGATTTTGATCGTCCAGTCGGAGTAAAAACGCTCGCAGTCCAGCTTGGAGTGAGCGAAAAAAACCTTGAAGAAGATATTGAGCCGCTTTTGCTCAAGCTCGGGAAAATTGAAAAAACAACAAAGGGAAGAAGTCTGATTTAATACAATTTTTGAATATTTTATAAAAAGGAGCTTTTTAGCTCCTTTTTTATATCTTTTATATCTTAGACAGCAAACTCTACTCTAAAATATCAGTACCATAGTGGATCGTAGTATACACGGTTTTTGTCTTGCTATTCACTGCAAATCCAACTCCGACATACTTAAAGTGCGGCATAACGATTGCCTTATAATGTACTCCTCCAGGTCATTCCTTAACAAAAGCATCAAAACTCTTCTTAGTTGAATCAATCATTGCACTTGTACAATCCCCTCCTGAACAAGAATATCCTCTATATCCCATAGATTCAGTAAAAGAAGATTTTCCACCTCAAGGACTCGCAAATTTAATTCCCAAATCAGCAAATCGCTGCTGAACAGAAGAATAATTGTAATATCAGTCAGTTTTTTTTCTCTTGTGTCCCACATATCAGGTTTCAGCCTGTTTTTTTGACCACTCAGTAGCGCTCCTCTCAAGCTCACTATGATATGCCAGCGGTTCTAATCCCTTTTCAGCTCTGAGCGAATTATGCCATCAGAGCCAAGCATCTCTAAGTTGCTGAGCATCAACTCACTCAATTTTGATACTCTCTGGAGTCGTTGAGGCACGGAAACTTTGCTGAGTTTGAGCTGTTTTTTTCCCAAGTCTTTTTGCAATCCAATCAAGAAGTTCCGTATTTAATTCAGATTTTTCTTTCATTTTTGGATCATTCATCAATGACTCAATCTGTTCCAAATAAGCTTTTTTGTCTGCAGCTGTCTTCTTTTTAGCAAGTTCCTTCTCAAATCAAGCAATAAATTGCTCGGTCTGAGCAGAATAAGCAGAAGTAAAACCAAGAGAAAAAACCAAAGATCATAAGATCAAAAATCAGATTCTTTTTGTTATATTCATATAACACTACATAAGCTAAAATTATTTGAAGAACGGCAGAGATACCCCTCGCCATACTATCAAATCTTTGAAGATAATCACAATCCCCATCAGCATCAGAAGCCAGAAGAAGACTACATTTATTCGCCCCTCAACTTTTGAAAAGTTCTCCTGCTTGATTCTAAAGATCGCTTGAATCAAAATTGCAAGCAACCTTCCCCCATCAAGTGCCGGAATTGGCAAGACATTGAAGAACGCCAAGGCTAATGAAAGCATCGCACCAAATCAAAGGAAAATCAATATTCAGAACTGAGAAAAGATCCTCTCTCAAAATTTAATCGCTCCAACAGGTCCTGTTAATTGGTTGAGTGCTTCCTTGCTTGAATTTGCATTGAAAGAAAAGAGCTTACTTCCTATTGATCCAAGAGCTGACATCGTCATATTCCGCTCTCACTTAATTTCCTTAAGCGCTGCAAGCATAGCCTTTCAAAGCGTATATTTAATAGGTAGAACCTCAATATTTCAATAGCTTTGGAATACAATTCCAAGGGTACAACTCTCAGCACAATCAAAGGTTGAAGTCTGACTTTCTCCTACTTCATTTTCAAAGGTGATCTGATTTCCCTGTGTCCCAGCATATTTTTGAAGACTTGAAACCAAAGTATAGGTTGAAACTTCACGACCATTAATATGGGTAATCACACTTCCTGAAGTGATTCCTGCCAGCTCAGCAGCACTTCCAGATAGTACTTCTTGAACAACTACTGGGCCATCCTTAGCTTCACCAGATAAAAGTCCCTCCTTCTCCAAAAATGAGATACTTGGTGTCAAATAACTCTCTGGATGTACACCATGAACTGTTTCAGGAAGAATAGAAATCGGCTTAATACCAGCCATAAATATTCCAGTAAAGATCACAAACGCAATCAAAAGGTTCATCGCAACTCCAGCCAAAATAATAATCACCTTCTTCCAGAGCTTAGCCTTTTGAAAACTGTCCTTATCCTTACTCTCTATAGTTTGCTCAGTATCATCTCACTTAAGCGATACGAATCCTCCGAGAGGAATCCAGTTCAGTGTATATTCAGTTCCAGACTTATCTTTCCAAAAGGTACAAATCTTTGGAGGAATCCCAATTCAGAATTCTTTTACCTTTACTCCAGATTTTTTTGCTGCGAGGAAATGCCCAAATTCATGTAACACTACAAGCAACATAAAAAACAGAATTCACAATACTATTCCGATCATTTTCAAATAAAAATCTAAAAATTACCTTCAAAGTGTAGGGAAATAAAAATAAAACACAAGAGGAAAATCAGTACCTCAGATCTAGCAAGGTAAAAACTATAATATCTAAAAAGGTAAATCTGATTTTTTTGATCTTTTATCTCTCCTCCTCTTTTTCTAAGAAATCCTATTGAGAAAAATATCGGTTTCCATACAATCGGAGTTGTGACAGTTTTTATATTTCAGAAAAACTCAAAAATATGAATCTTGAACTCGGAAATCAAATCGAATATGATATTTATCTCAAAGGACTGACTGAAGAAACTCTTAGAAAGATGTCTGCAGACCTTGGAGAACCGGAACGAATGCTCAATCATAGACTGCAATCGCTAGAAATTTTTAAGCAAATAGCTATGCCAAACTTTGGACCTGACATCTCAGATTTGGACTTTGATAATCTCGTATACTATGCAAAACCCAAAACCTGAACCGATACCTATGCTAACGACTGGGAAAACGTACCAGAAGAAATCAAGTCTACCTTTCAAAAACTAGGAATCCCAGAAGCTGAACAGAAATATTTGGCCTGAGCTGGAGGACAGTTTGACTCAACAGCAGTATATCACAAGATCAAAGACACCCGAGCAAATATGGGAATTATCTTTGAAGACATGAAAGAAGCTGTAGTGAAATATCCAGATATCGTACAAAAATACTTTATGAAAGTTATTACTCCTGCCGACCATAAGTTCGCAGCATTGCATGGGGCGGTTTGGAGCTGAGGAACTTTCATCTATGTCCCTAAAGGAGTAAAACTCACGCAACCACTTCAGGCTTATTTCCGTATGAATACCGTAGCTGGAGGACAGTTTGAACATACTCTAATTGTGATTGAAGATGAGGCTGAAGCTCAATATATCGAGTGATGTTCTGCTCCAAAGTATAATTCAATCTCCTTACATGCAGGATGTGTTGAGATTTTGGTAGGGAAGAACTCAAAAATGAGATATTCATCAGTAGAAAACTGGTCATTAAATACCTACAATCTTAATACCAAAAGAGCGATTGTTGAAGAACACTGACTCATGGAATGGGTAAGTTGAAACCTCTGATCTGGAGCAACTATGCTCTACCCTTGTTCAGTTCTGAAGTGAGATTATTCAAAAGCAGATAATCTTTCAGTAGTTCTCGCCTCAAAAAATCAGAACCAAGATGTAGGAGCAAAAGTTATCCACCTCGGAAAATATACTTCATCAAATATTATCTCAAAATCAATCTCTACACAAGGTGGTATCTCTACCTATAGGTGACTGGTAAAAATAGCAAAAAATGCTGAATGAGCAATCTCTGGTGTGAACTGTGATGCTCTACTCCTTGATGATAAATCGGTGAGTAAGACAATTCCAGTCATTGAGTCAGAAAACGCTGATGCTATCGTTTCTCATGAAGCTTCGGCTGGAAAAGTTGATGAACATCAGATTTTTTACCTAATGAGTAGAGGGCTAGAAGAAGAGAAAGCGATGTCCCTCTTGGTAAATGGGTTCATCTCTGGAGTTGTAAAACAGCTGCCTCTAGAATACGCATGAGAACTTAATCGTCTTATAGAACTAGAGATGGAAGGTAGCGTCTGATAAGTTTTATCTTGTTTTTGAAGTATAAGAATGCAGATTTCAACAGCAATAAAATTCTGATTTTTCTCCCTTTTTTGCCTCTTTTGACTGACCAATAGCTCATTTGCCTACAAAGAACTCATGATTGAAGAAAGATGAGGCCATGCAATCAGAGTTATCAAGGTTTGACTTGATGGAGAGCATTTTGTAGTCGCATCTCCAGCAGGACTAGGAGGCGCAACCACAGAGGAACTAGCACAAAAAGTTGGCTGAGATACTGCCATCAACGGAGCTTTTTTCTGTCCAGATGACTACTCAAACTGTAAAATCAATGGAAAAAGAACCACACATACCATCTCTGAAAGAGTCTTCCTCTGAGATGGGAAAACTCGAAGCACTTTCCGAGGAGATACGAGTATCAGAGCGATCTTCTCATTTGATAAGGAAGGGAATCCCTTCTTTGTGCAAAAGAACTCTGGTGAACACGATATTTGACTCTGGAGCGATATCAATAAGGATAAATTAGATGAGATTTATTTCGGTATTGGAAATTTCCCAGTACTTCTCCTTGAATGAGAAGATGTAGTCCCTACCTACAACCAATATATTGATAACAAAATGAAAGGCGCATCAAAAAGAAATTTCATCTGTTCAACACAAGACTGAAAAACCGTATATATGGGAGTTGTCGGAGGTATTTCGATTCCAAAGTTGCCTGCTTATCTCAAAAAATATCTTAACTGCCGAAATGCGCTTTCCCTTGATGCTGGAGCCAGTACTGCAATGGTATATGATGGGAATACCCTGGATAGAAGTCCAAGAACGAGGGTGATGGATGCCTTTGTTGTGTTAACGAGGGATCAATATATCAAACTAACAGGTATTACGCCTACACAAAAACAAGGAGAAAAAACTGAAGGATACCAGTGATTTGTTCCTAGTTCAGAAGATCAAAATCAGCTCAAATTCTTCCTAGGACTGATTGATGCAATCTACGAAAAATACGGAAAAACAAAATATCAAACTGCTCTGATTAAGCTTTTCCGCTCAGAAATGAGTAAGCCAGATCTCCCAATAGCAAAAAAATGGCTCTACAATCAGATTCTGATCTCACTTTTCACAATTGATAGTTTTAAGAGCCAGTAATTTCTCAAAAAGAAAAATCTGAAAACAACTTCAGATTTTTTTATTTTTCTAACGGAAATATCTCCAATTTTTACCCCAAAAATTTGCATTTCACGGCAAAAAGACTATACTTAAACTGACTTTATACCTCCAAACAAAATGAACGAAAATCTCCTCTATATCCTAATTAGTCTTTTTTCTGCAATCACAGTTCGAATCTTATGAATTGCACTCTGGAGAATATGTTTTCTCAAAATCCAAAAGCAACATAGACTAGAACAGGCAAACAAAATTAGATTTCTTCAAGTTCAAATCCCTAAAAACGCAGTTGCAAGAAGTTCAGATATTGATGCTAAGGACCATATCCAGTCGATGAAACAAAACATTGAGCTTATGAACCAGGTTTATAAGAACTTTTATGCGATTTTTGATGAAGGTTGGAAGAATAAGGAATTTGGAAACAATGCAATCAGCATGGAAATCCTAGTTGAAAAGGAGGTTATCAAATTTATTCTCTGAGTCCCTAGCGACCATCTCATGACGGTTGAAAAGATGATTGCGTCGTTTTATACCGGTGCAATCGTAGAAAATATCAGACAACCAAAAATATTGGAAGCTGGGAAATACTTTGCTGGAGGGGAATTTACACTAACAAAAGACAGCGTTCACCCACTCAAGACTTATGAATCCTTTGAAGCTGATCCTATGGACAGTATTCTATCTGCTTTTTCAAATATCAGCAGAGATGAAAAAGTTTGAATTCAGATTTTGGTTGAGCCGCTCCACGAAAACTGGCTTAAGAAGATGAGAAAGACAGCTGATGATATCAAAGAAGGAAAGAAAAAACTCTGATTTTGGTGAATTATTCAAAAACTCCGAGACAGCGGTAAAAAAGAAACTTCAGAGAAAGAGCAAAAAGAAAAAAAACACTCCTTTTCACAGCAACAGCTCAGTGATTTTGATAAAAAAATGGACGATGAGCTTTTCCGTGTAAAAATCAGAACTATTGCCACCTCTCCAGACAAACAGAGACCAAGGAAAATTATTGATGATATTTCTAGACTCTTCAACCAATACAACTATATCGGACTTAACACACTCAAGTTCAATAAAGCTCAAGATCTTATAGTTTGAGAATCTTATATCCAGATACGAGCCTCTTGACCAATATCCTAAAATTTAATCCATCAACTGTCTTGAATATCAAGGAGCTCTCCTCTATTATTCACTTCCCACACGGAAGATTTAACCAAAACCCAAGAATCGCCTGGCAAAAATTTAAGGTTATTCCAGCCCCAGACGACCTGCCAAGCGAAGGAATTGTCGTTGGATATAACAATTACTGAGGAGTAAAAAGAGAAATCAGAATTACTGACAAAGATAGATTTAGACATATTTATATTCTAGGTCAGACCGGTACTGGTAAATCAACAATTATGCTAACGCAAGCCATTGACGATATGGATAATGGAAGAGGATTTACCTTCATTGATCCGCATGGAGAAGCCGTAGAATTCCTCCTCAGACATTTTCCAAAAGAGAGAATTGATGATCTGATTTATTTTGATCTTTGAAATACTGCCTACCCTATCGGCCTCAATCCTCTCGAAGTAAGCCCAGACGACAGTGATGAAAAAGATGTGGTTACCAATGATCTTGTTGAAATGTTTATCCAAATGTATTGACATGAAATCTTTGGTCCAAGAATTCAGGATTACTTTAGAAATGCCTGTTTGCTCCTCATGGATCAACCAGAGGGAGGGACTATCGTAGATATCATGAGACTTTTTACTGATGAAGCATTTGCTGAAGCTAAAATTAGAAACCTGAAAGATCCTGTAGTCGCAGCTTGGTGGAACAAAACCTACAAGAAAATGGGAGATAGAGAAAAAGCTGAAATTATCCCATTTATCCAGGCAAAATTCTGACCTTTTACAACTGGAGTGTATGTCAGAAATATTATCGGTCAATCTAAATCAGCTTTCAAAATGTATGATGCGATGCAACAAAAAAAGATCATCCTCATGAACCTTGCAAAAGGTATCTCAGGAGAAGAAACTTCAAAGCTCATCGGTAAAATCATCGCCATGCAAGTTAAACTCTCAGCCCTCAAAAGAGCAAAAATTGAGGAAAAAGACAGAGTTCCTCATTACTTATACGTAGATGAGTTCCAAAACTATGTTTCTCAATCCTTTGAATCCATAATGTCAGAAGCCAGAAAGTATAGACTCGGACTTGTTGTTGCTCACCAGTATACAGATCAGCTAAAACAAGGAGGACTCTGAGGAGAGCTCGACCTCTCAAAAACTATTTTCGGAAATATTGGAAATATGTTCGTCTATAAAGTCGGAGCTCCTGATGCCGAATTCCTCGCAAAAGAATTCGAGCCTGAGTTCTCGCAAACCGATCTTACTTCAACAGAAGCCTTCATGGGAGCCTGCAAAATCTCAATCAACAACCAACAAACCAGACCTTTCAGTTTCAAGGCAAAGATTCCTTATGTACTTGAGGCCAAAAATCCACCTGAGAAAGTTCAGATTATCAAACAGATTTCTTCACTCAAACGAGGGACAAAAAGAGAACTAGTAGATAAAGAAATCTATTTCAGAATTGGAGTTTAACTTTTGATTAATATACAAAAATGAAAAAAATCTGACTTTTCATCTTGTGAATATTAGCACTCATTTCTAACTTCAGCTCAGCAAATTCAATAGATCCTATGAATCTACCAAAGTTTGAGCATTTTGTAAATGACTATTCAAATGTTTTCACTGAAGAACAGAGACTTGAAGTCGGAATGCTTGCAAAAAATATAGAGACAAACTCAGGTTATCAAATCGTGACGGTCCTTTTCCCACATAGAGAGGGACACGAGCTCTTTGATATTACTCTCAAAGCCTTTAATGAAAATAAAATCTGAGACAAAGAGAGAAATGATGGTCTTCTACTAGCTATTGCAACTGAGGAAAAGAAAATCAGAATTGTGGTCTGATATGGACTAGAGGAGAAAATCCCAGATATTCTCGCTAGTCAAATCATAGAAGAAATTATCAGACCAGAAGTCAAAAAAGGAAATTTCTATGAAGCCGTGAAAAAGTTTTATGAAAAGTTGTCTGAGTATTTAGAAGAACCTGAAAATCTAAATACAGAAAACAGCACTGAAGAACGAGACATCTTTAATAGATCAGAAGGATCAAATCAATTGACTCCTGAAAAATACCATGATCTGGAAAATATAGGTCAGAGAGTACGAATAATATGAATACATTTCTTGTTTCTAGGTGGACGAATCCCCATAATAATAAACTCATTTATTTCAAAAGAAAAAAGAAAAGAACTAAAGAGGAAATACGAAAATAGTAAAGTCATGAAAACCTGCAACAAGATAGGGTTCCGATGATTTGCAATCAATATGATTTGATTCTGTTTGGTTCTAATATCAGCAATCCTTCTAGGAGAACTTGGACGATTATTAAGAATCTTATCAACCTTTCTTTGGGGAGGAATCTTCTTCTCAATATGATTTCTCATAACACTTGCAAATATTTTTCCGAGAAAAATGAAGAGGTGATCCGGGGGCTTTTGATGAAGATCAGACCGATCATGATCAGACTCAGGAGGTAGTTCGAGTTCGAGCTCTGATTCCTTCAGCTGAGGAGGAGGAAGTAGCTGAGGTTGAGGTGCTGGAGACTAAAAATATATTTATTTCTCAAATATACAAAAATGAAAAAAATCTGAACAACAATTCTAGAAAATATTATCATTTTTGGAGGGATTTGAGCCTTTCTCTACTTTTTAGCAGAAGAACAACAAAAAACTTGGACAACTCGAAGCCGAAATGTACGGAAAGGAATCGTCTCTGAATATTACGAATGGCGAATACTAATTTTTGCAGTTACAATATGAATAATCCTCTATCTCATTTTAGATAAAAAAAGATACGAACTCAGATGCAAAATCAGACTACGAAGTATAGGTATTTTACTATTTTTCGCTTTTTTTTACACATTTACCCCAGATTTTTATACAAGATTTAATTTCATCACTGAGAAAAATGGATTATCATTTCTTGCCGTTGTTATACCTTTTTTTATATCAGCTCGAATGCTTATCATAACTGAGATCAGGGGATCAACACAAGACAGAGAAAAGAATTCTAGCAAGGAAATAGCACAGCTTCCACGGCGAGGAAGAGGGGCAGCATATGCAGTAGATATTTTACTTGTTTTGATCTTTTTTTACTTTTTTACCCTCGCTTTTAGGAATACTTCAAATAATTACCTCCGGCACCTACTCGCAAATACTTTCTTTGCGATCTTGATTTGCACTGGGATCAAAAATCTTGCAAAATTCTTAACACTCAAGCCACTCAAAAGAGAGTCTAAAAAAGATATTTCTCAACCCCAAAACACAAAAATGCCCATTATAGATTTTTCTAAAAATAGCCTTTAACTCACAATACAAAAATGAAAAAAATCTGACTTTTTATTTTATACATTCTGATAGGACTTTTTGGTATTACTTCAGCTGATTCAATCAATCCAATGGAGTTACCCAAATTTGAGTATTTTGTGAACGACTATTCAAATGTACTAACAAAGAATGAATTCTCAGAGCTTAATGAGCTAGCAAAATCTATTGAACAAAACTCTGGGCATCAAATCGTAACACTCCTTTTCCCTAATAGAGAAGGAAACGAGCTCTTTGATATCGCAATTAAAGCCTTTAATGAAAATAAAATCTGAGATAAAGAGAGAAATGATGGACTGCTACTAGCTATTGCAACTGAGGAGAAAAAAATCAGAATTATTGTCTGATACGGGTTAGAGTGAGAGATCCCAGATCTTCTTGCCAGTCAAATGATTGAAGAACAGATCAGACCACGAGTGAATAGTTGAAATTTTCACCAAGCTATAAAAAACTTCTATAAAAACTTCGGAGGCTATGTAACAAATTATGAAAGATCCTCTTTTCTTAGAGAGATCATTCATAATATGAAAGAATATTTTAAAAACCTTGGATACACAAAAGTCTGACTAATCTGAGTACTATATCTAGTTTTAATCATTATGATGCTTCGAGGGGGAAGAGATGTTTGAGAGACAATTGATAAGAATACTGATATCAACAAGTGGAAAAGAAGGAGAAGACGACTAGAAGTTTCGGGGTTCTTGATAATTCTTGTTTCTCTAGGAGTCTTTGATGGGCAAACTATTCCAACATTGATAATCACTTGAATAATAATCACAATCATCTCAAATTTCAATAAAGAAAGATATTGAGAGAGGAAATCCGTTCCAAATAGTAGCAGATGAAACTCCTCGTCGGACTGGGATGATTTTAGTTCTGGATACTCAAGATCAAGATCAAGATCAAGATCAAGTTCCAGTTCCAGTTCTAGTTCCAGCTCTTTCAGCTGAGGTTGAGGAAGAAGTGGAGGTTGAGGCGCTGGTGATTAAAAACATATTTTATTTCTCAAATATGCAAAAATGAAAAAAATCTGACTTTTTATCTTGTGAATATTAACACTCATTTCTAGCTTTAGCTCAGCAGATTCAATAGATCCAATGAATCTACCAAAGTTTGAGCACTTTGTAAATGACTATTCGAACATTTTCACTGAAGAGCAGAGAGTTGAACTCGGAATGATTGCAAAAAATATCGAAACAAACTCAGGCTATCAAATCGTGACCGTCCTTTTCCCTCATAGAGAAGGAAACGAGCTCTTTGATATTGCTCTCAAAGCCTTTAATGAGAATAAAATCTGAGACAAAGAGAGAAATGATGGTCTTCTACTAGCTATTGCGACCGAAGAGAAAAAGATCAGGGTTGTAGTCTGATATGGATTAGAAGAGAAAATGCCAGACCTCCTCGCTAGTCAAATCATTGAAGAAGTCATCAGACCTGAGGTAAATAATGGTAATTTTTATGAAGCTGTGAAAAAATTTTATGAGAAATTACCTGAATATTTAGATGGACAAGCAAAGAAAGAAACTTTTGGAAGTGGAATATCTCTGGCGTTCGGTTGTTGTATAGCTTATGTTATCATTAGTATGATAATAGCAACAATATCATCTGCAGTAGGGTCAGATAAAGCAAGAAATGAACGTAGGAAGAGATATAAAAACAGCCGATATTTTACTATTTTATATCCATTAATCTCAAAAGGGATACTCTTGGGAATCTTTTGAGTATTTGTAAGTGCCATTTTATGAAAACTTATTAGATGGGAATTTACAGAAAATGCTATTTTACTGTTTGCATGCATTTTCCTAATCTCAATAGGAAGTACATTTAATCTTTCAATATTCTTCTTAAGTAAATCATGAAAGAGAAGCCGCAGTACTTGATCTGAACGAGATTCCTCTTCTAGTTCAAGCCGAAGTAGCTCAGACTCCGATCGAGGAAGTTCAAGCTCGGATTCATTTGACTCAGGAGGGGGAAGTAGCTGAGGTTGAGGTGCTGGAGACTAAAAAATCTCTTGCTCTTTTAAGTAAAAAACCTATAAAATCTGACATAAACCTTTTTTATTCATTTATTATCACACAATGAAAAAACGACTCATTTGAATTGGAATCACTATCGCGGTTTTAGCTATACTTTATTCTGCAACTATCGGAAAATATAATGCCCTCGTAAATCTTGAAGAAACCGTAAAAACTCAGCGAAGTCAGGTCCAGAATGTATATCAAAGAAGATTTGATCTTATCCCAAACCTCGTAGCAACGGTTAAGGGAGAGGCAAGCTTTGAAAAGCAGACATTGACTGATGTCATCAATGCGAGAGCTTCAGCTAGCCAAATCAAAGTTGATATCAATAACGCTGAGGAATTCGCAAAGTACCAAGCAGCACAGGGTCAACTTTCTCAAGCACTTGGAAGACTCATGGTCTTGACTGAAAACTATCCAAATCTTCAAGCAAATCAAAGTTTTAGAGACCTTAGAGTACAGCTTGAAGGAACAGAAAACAGAATTACTGTTGAAAGAATGAATTACAACACAGCAGCTCAAGTATTCAATACTCAGATCAGAATCTTCCCAACTTCAATCATCGCAAAAATCTTTGACTTCCAAAGAGCTAACCTCTTTGAAGCGACTAAGGGAGCTGAAGTTGCACCAACTGTGGAATTCTAAATTAAAATAACTTATAATTCCCCTCTTAGTAGAGGGGATTTTTTTATATATATTTAAAATCAAAAAAACCTGAATTTGATTTCAGGTTTCTTTTTTTACTACTGAAATATTAGCAATTCGCATGATCAGTTCCAGTCAGTACAGGATCACATCCATACTGAATCAAAGATGAGAACTGCTCAGTCAGTACTTTTCTAAGTTTGTGCTTTAATTTCTCAGTCAATGGGATAGCAGGATCAGTTTGCTCATCTAAAGTACTCAAGTGATGACCTACGATCTTTCCATCTTTCAACACTACAACAAATGGCACATAAAGCCTCTTAATTTTAGGATCATTAAGCCCCTCATACTCAGGCAAAACCTCATCTAACCTCTCCAAGAGATATTGATATTCAGGTCCTGTCTCAACTTCAGTCACTACTACTCCGCTCTCATTAAGTACCTTTTTATCACGGATAGACTTTGGATTGTAGTAATAAAGTTTGCTTAGACCATTTTCCTGCATTGCTGCTAAAAGTTCTGGCAAAAGATTTCTACACCAAGGACAAGTTGGGAACCCAAAATAGAAAATTCCTGAAGTCTTACTATCACTCAAAAGTTGCTTAAGCTCTGGAAACTCTAATGTATCAATATCCATAGTAGTCGGAACCTCTATATGCAAATGCCCAGTATCATTAAGCGACTCATATTCCTCTTTAAATGCAAGAGTATCAGAGGTAGAACCCTGCATTCATGTTAACGTTCAGATTTCTATATTTTGTCCTGAAAGCGCACCTGTCTGCACATCAACTACAACACTCTGCTCTTGATTACCAGTCCCGCATCCTCATAAAAGGAGTCCTAAACCAAGAATTCCAGCTCCCATAAGTTGTCTCTTCATCATTGTATTCCCAATAAAAATAAAAACAAACCTGAATATAGCATTCTGTCCAGCAAATGCAAGTTTTTTTAAGCAAAATACCACACTCTAGAATTGAATAGCAGCATTAAACATCCAAAACATCAAAGGTATCAAGCCAAGAATTACTACATTCGTTTTCATTATTCTCAGTAAAAGGCAAGTAATTCGGCAGTAGATAAAACCTCATGCTAATCAAGGTATTTAAATATGGAACAAAATTTAGCCTTTGTTTATCACTATTATGAATAGTAAAATCATACCTCTGATCTGAGAGCCGGCTTCCTGTATACGACTGCCAAGATTTTACCAAGTCAAAGTAATGAGAAATTCAAAGAATCATTCTTAGTTGGCCATAAGAGGAGAATTCGTCAATACATCCAAGCAGAACCTCATTATTTTTTACATAAGGAAGCTGGATAAGCTGATTTTCAGGACTTTCTTCGAGCTGAAAATAAACTTGAAAAAATTTTTTCTCTTCATTAAATAACCTATATGGAGGGAAGGTAAATTTTCTCGTTTTTTCTTTTAAGATAAGCTTTCCCTTTGCCTGCCAAGTTCCAGCCTGAAAGATTCCATCTTTTAGAGGGACAAGATAAAGTCCACTTCCCTCTTCTGCATACTTAGGGTTCACATACGAAAAAATCACCTTTTGAAGTACATTCTGAGGTTCCTGCTCAGCCAATTCAGAGAGGACTTTTTGGTATTCTGCATTTCAAAAACTTACATTATACTTCTTATCTCGAAGCACTTCTGAAAAGAACTTAAAAAAATGATTATCTTTCAAAAAAGAATAAAGAAACTGAATCTTTTGAGCTGCCTCTGGGAAATTTAACTGAGCTATCGCACCAGAATGTAAATTTCCCTTATTCAGATAATGCTCTAAAAGTCACAAAGTAGGCTCCCAATAGTAATCAACAACATATTGACGCCCAGCTTTATCATAGCCACTTTGTGGATAGCTTTTAGTAGCTTCTCAAATTGTCTCCAACTCCTGAGCAAATGTAAAAGAAGATATCAAAATCAGAAATCCAAATATCAATAACAAAAACCTGATTTTCCCCATTGTGTCCAATAACTTTACAAAATAAAAAAAGTCTAAGTAAATATACTTAGGCAAAAACAAAAAGCAAGCAAAATAAAAAGACCTTGAAGTCATCCCTCAAAGTCTTTAACGCTAAACCTTTTCTAAAGTTGAGTCCACAAAACCCTCTTCTCACCATTAATGTCCTTAAACTCAAGTGCCTTAACTAAAATCTTATCTCCGATATTATAATATTTTTTCCAATCAACTCAGTCTGGAGCCTTAATCTGCTTTTTATGGAGCAATCACTCGACTCCCTTCACCGTTACAAACATTCAGTAGTTATAAGTTAGCTTTACATAGCCCTCATATTCTGATCCAAGCTTCACATCTTCAATACTAAATCCTCCAGCAGATTTTTTTGGAGAGAATTTTCTATCTCAAGCAGACTTCTGAGGAATATTAGCCTGAGATTCAGGTTTTTCTTCCTGTTTTTTCTGCGGATTTTTCTCCTCCAAAAGAGCTATATTCGGCACAAATTTGAGGAAATCTGTCGTCTGAGGATCAAGTCCAGCCTTCTCATAGACTTCATTAAGCTGCTTCTGAACTTCCTCAGGAGTCCCAATCCAGATCGTCAAAGGCTTTTTATTACTACAAGTTTCGCTCAAATGCTGCCAAATATCCACAAAAAAGCTGATTGAAGTAGTCGGATTAAGCTTATATGTCTTCCCTTTCTGAACCTGGAGTTTCGCTACCTGATCTAAGTCTTTTGGACTCTGATACCAGATCATCTTATGATTTCCCTGCTCAGTATCAACAATCATCGCATCTGCCTTAGTATCACCAATACTCACCTCATCAAACATACCGATCACCTGTTGAACAGCGATATCTTGCAGATTTTGAGCTTGTTTTTCAGTTACTCAAAGTCCTTCAAGTCTGGCTTTTTCAGCTATTTTTTCCTGAGCAGAAAAGGTCTTTTTATTCCAAGCATTCATCAACGCTTCCAACTGCTCCCTTTCCATCGCATATCTTTGTCTGGACTGCTTTCTAATCTTCTCAATATGCTCAATATCTCACTCAGAAACGAACGGAGGCAAAGTCTTCATACTAAACGGATCCGAAGAGACCCCGTCAACCATCAATCTTGTATATGCCGTAAATTTAGGCAAAGAAATCAGATCATTCGTACTTACGAGCTCCTTAAACTGCGAGGTCATCACTGATGCATCATCATATCAAAGCGTAAAAGAAAAGATCGTTCCAACATTTCCAAAGATCGCATCTTTAATCGCCTCATCGAGCTGAGAAGTATACTGATTTGCAACAATCAAAGAGAGTTTATACTTTCTTGCTTCTGAAAGAATCGTAGCAAACGATTTTGTAGCAAAGTTCTGAAACTCATCAATATAGAGATAAAACGGCTTTCTCAAATGTTTCGCCATATCGGCTCTTCCCATCGCATCAATCTGAATCTTAGTTACCAAGAGCGAACCAATCATATTCGCATTATCTTCTCCAATCTTTCCCTTTGAAAGATTTACCAAAATAATCTTTCCCTCATCCATAGCCCTTCTGATACTGAGCTTTGTTCTCGGCTGACCAAAGATATTTCTCACCAAACGAGAAGAAAGAAACTGACCAACCTTGTTCGTAATTGGTCAAACTGCCTCCTCTCTTTGTTTATCTTGCCATCTATTAAACTCATTATTCCAAAATTTCAACAAAACTGGGTCCTTCACATGCGAAATCACTTCCTCACGAAATTCCTTATCTGTCAGAATTCTAAGGATATGCATCAACGTAGCATTTGGATAGTCAATCACTGATAAAACTACATTCCTCAAAATATATTCCAGTCTTGGACCTCGTGAATTATCAAAAAGCTTCTGAAAAGTAGAAACTACCCCAGAGGCAATTCTATTTTTTTCATCTTCATTATCCGCTTGCAAAAGGTTAAATCCAATCGGATATTCCGCATCTCCAACATCAAACAAAATCACATCATTGATACGGTTTGAAGGGATATACTCAAGCAAATCATCTACCAATTCTCCATGAGGATCCAAGAGGCAAAGCCCATTCCCAGCCCTCATATCAGAAATAATCATATTATTGATAAAGGTCGATTTTCCCGTTCAGGTTTTTCCTACAATATACATGTGCCTAAACTTATCTTCTTGACGAACTCAAAATCTGATCTTATCCCCTCTATAGTCTGTATCTCAAAGCACAGTCAATTCCTTAGCTGGAGTATTCTCAGGTGTAGGAATCGCAGTTGGATAGGGCAACTTTCTATATACTGTATATTCTAGTCCTTTTACAAAATTTACCTTAGTCGGCAAATGGAAAAGATTAATCACCTGTGCAAACCTAACAGGCAACCACTGAGGTTTTGGCTTCTTTTCAAAACTTCCCTTCGCTAAAAAAGGTGCAAACACTGATCCTAAAACACTGGTTATGCTCTCTTTCACATAGGGATCAGAAGTTGTTAGGTTCCACCGCATATTCATATACAGATCTATCACTGGCTTTTCTTCAGGTTTTTCTTCCGTCTTTTTAGCTCAACCATTCCAAAGATACGTAATCATTTTCCCAAGTTTGTTGAGGAAAATCGTCAAATCATCTTCCTCAATTTTGAACGTATATTCAAAAACAATCTTTAAAACTGAGTCTTTATCAAGCCCTTGAAATGTAGCGAAAATCTCATTCATCGGGTCCATATAGCTACCATCTTTACTGAAGTCATCCTTGAGCTTAAGAACAGCATCATTTGACATTCCCATATAATTTCTATCAGTACCTAGCAGAACCTTATCAACTTCCACAAGATCAGAAGTCGTAAAAGTTGTATAAAAAGTATTTTTGAAATAAGATTCAAAGTCCCTTGGAAGCTTCACAAAAAGCTTGATCTCAGCTGCATTCCCCATCATAATAAAAGCGATCTTTTTTGCCTTCAGAGAGATCAGATTTTTGATCAATTTTTCCCAATGCAAAACTCAGAGTTCATTATCCTTGAACGGCTTGATCTGAAAATATGAATAAGCTGAAACCTGAGGTGTTGCCATACTTTTTGTGCAACTAAGGAATAAAACTTTTTATTTTTAATATATTATATCTATTTTTCAAAAAAAAGCAAGATATTCAAAAAGGAATCAAGCAGAGACTCTCAAAGAAAGAAAAGAAAAAACCTGAATCTATATCAGGTTTTTCTAGTTATTTAGAGTAAATTATTTCTCTGGAACGAATGAGAAGTCTGGCTGAACATATCCACTATCCAATCCTCAAAACTGAATCTCAATACCCTTAGGATGATTCCTGTTAAGATCAAAATATTTCAGTGCAGGATTCTGTTTACTCTCATCATCAGTATATTCATAATACTTTTCACCATTTATCAGAATATATTTCCCATTCCCATCAGTTTGAAGCACACCTTTATTAAACTCAAACTTGAGATTAGAAGCATCTCCACTAAGTGTTGCTAAATCCTCGAATTTTGAATCTCTAGTAAATTCTTTTGATACCGTAGCAGTTTCTTTTTTTTCTGAAGGCTTATTTTGTTGTTTATTAGCAGATTCCTGGTTTGCTTTCTTTTCTGCTTCTTTTTTTTCATTCTCTTCCTGCAACTTTTTTTTCTTCTCTTCTTCTTGCTTTCTTTTTTCAGCAGCCTTCTTTTCCTGTTCCGCTAGCTCTTTAGCTTTTTTCTCTGCTTCTTTTTTAGCTTTTTCTGCCTTCTCCGCTGCCAACTGTTTCTGCCTCTCGAGTTCCCTTTGATTTTTCCTTTGAGGGATCGGTGTTTCAGACTGAGAAGTTCTTCCCCCATTTAATTGATCTTTCTTATCTGGAGTCCCTGTCGTTCAGGCACTTGATCCTGGAAGAATATCTGAATGATTCGGAATAGGATCTACATTAGGGATAATATTCACCTCCTCCACCTTCTGTGAACTAGAGGCAGATGATTGTCTTTCTGTATTTTGGATAGCAGGTCCTGATCAAATCTTAGCCGCTCAAATATCCTGAGCCTTATTATAATCAGGAATCTTTTCTGGACTTGAGAAAATAGAAATTAAACCATTAACTTCGCTTAGCAAACGCTCCTTAATATTGGTTCCATTGAATATCCCTCTAGTTTTAGATTCTAATCCATCCTTAATATCATTCAAAGAGTTTGTCAACTCTAACCTAAGTCCTTCATCTGACATAATAAATTCTTGATTAGCTGAAATCAGAGTTTTCAACTCTGCTAGTCCTTTTCTAAGATTTTTTAGATCCCTCCTGTCTCCAATAGCCAGTTCTTTCAACGACTTCTCACTTCCAGGTTTAACTCAACTAATCTTTCCAGATCAAATAGCATTAATCTTTTGAGAGAGTGCTGTTCTTTTTGCAACACGGGTTTGCCTTTCTTTCTCCTCTGGAGTATCCGTAGTTACAGGAGTTCATTGTGGAGTATCAGTATTTTGCTGAACCTGAGTTTCTCAATTTCACTGAGATACTCAAGCTGGATTCACTATTGTTTCTGGAGAGCCTGGTGAAGCTGGTGATATATTTGAAGTTTGTCCTTCTGGTCTTGTAATAAGTTTCTGAAATGTCTTATCTTTTGCCATTGAAACCAGAACTCATTCAACAAGACCACCATCTTTAAAAGTTCATATAACAAAAACCAAACCTTCTTTCACTGATCCATAATAATATTTTTTACCATTTATTCATCTTAAAGAAACAGTCTTCTTAAATTCTGAAAGTTTTTTCCCTTGGAGATAGTTCCTTAAAGCATTTTCCACCGCCAAAATATCCTCCTCAGAATTATTAGGATTTTTCTTAAGCTGATCTACAAAACCTCTGACAAATTTCTCTGCATCTGAAGAAAGATTCTGTTGTTCTAACCCAGTTTCAGAAGTAACATTTGGAGTCTGATTAGGTTTTACTTTCCCATCAGCATTAGCATTTTGATTATTTACATTAGATTCAGATACTGCTCCACTAACCGTACCACCAAGCTTTTCAAGAAGCTTCTTTATTGTAGGTCCATAAGGCACACCCGTCGCATCCAGTCCATTATCTGCTTGAAATTGAGCAATAGCCTTTGCTGTTTCTGAACTAGAAAAATGTCCCTTGGTAGCAAGGAGTCAATCAACGACTTTGATATCATATTTTAATGCCTTCAATCCAATCTGTACCGCCATGATCCAAGCCGCTGTATTTACAGCTTTCAATTGGTCAGGAGTTCTATTTTGAAGTTTGCTCAAATAGGATTTTACAGTATCAAGATTATACTGATACTTTTCTCCATTTTTTTTATAGAAAGGATTAATATCTGGAGAATTTAATGCTTTTTTCGTCTGTATTACAGTCCATTTAATCTCCTTTTGTTTCGCAAGGTCTTCCTGACTAACCTCCAATTCTGGAAGGTTATTATTAAACACTTCTGCCATCCTCTAACAATAAAGAATAAAAAATCTTCACACTCATTATACACTTTTTTTTAAAATTTGTCAAATATTCACAAACTTTTTTAGCAGAATATCTAAAAATCTATCGAAAAAACAATTTTTAATTGCATTCTACAGACAAAAAAGTATCCTCAAGTATTCTTTATTCAACCTTCAAATAGCAAGCAAATGATCAAAAAAATCTGATTTCTTTCTCTTTTCCTATTGTTATTAGTATTCAATATACTAAATATCTCCTCTGCAGAACCAACTGAAACTACGACCTGACTAATAATTGAAGGGACAAGCACAAAAACTCAACTCAATTGTAATGATCTTTTCACCCTCACAGGACCCACCGTATGACTGCTTGGCTATACTACAAATTATGAACTCCTCCGAGCTACAGAAGATTTCTCACAAATTTCAAAAACAAACTTCAAAATTGACTGAAAAACAGTTGAAAATACTGGTTTTACGCTACAGCATACTTTTACAACAACTGGATCGCACACTGTTTGAGTACAGCTAACAACTCCTCTCTGTACATGATCTAGCGAGACTCAAGTCTCAATCTTTGAAAAACAGATCCTCTATATTGGAAATGATACCGATTTTCTCAATTTTTGATTTGAAGAGGAACTTAATAAAGCTGGCTATCTTTTAACCAAAAACCTTACCAAAAAATCTGATTCTATTGAGGCTCAAGATCTTTCAGCACTCGGATCAGCAGAAACAATCATTATTCATGAAAAGAATTTTCGATCATATCTTGAAAAATATATCGCTATAAAAAAACTCAGTCCAACTCCTCTTTCTAAAAAAATCGTCATCATCACCGATGCTAATAAGAATCTAATAAAAAGAAGTCTCTCTCAATACGCCCAAGCACTAGAAAGTGATCAGATTTCAATCATTAATCCACTCCATTTTCTCAACTTCCTTTCAGATCTTTCTCTACAAAAAGACTATACTCAGCAAGGATATACCACTGAATTCAATAAAACAGAAGATTCTGACTCAAAATGGATGTTCGTTTCATTTTTTGTCGATAAATTATTAGCAGGGGGATTTCCTCTTGAAATGCTAGGAGTTTTACTCTCACTCACGGTAGTAGCATTGATTATTAGCTTTCTAAGACAAATCGTTGGTCTCTCAGCTTACGGAGTATATTGGCCACTTCTTTTCGCACTTACCGCACATCTTCTAGGTCTCAAGATAACGCTTATTCTCTTGCTTTTTGCAGTTATTACGAGACTTATTATGAACGGACTCAATAAAACTATTTATCTTCTCCACAATAGTAAGGTCAGCATATGAATTTGCGTATATCTGCTTGTATTCTTAATAGGGAACTTCATTTGTTCAAAACTTTGAATCCAGATTTTTGAAGGTCGCAATATGGAAATTCTAATGATAACTCCACTCATTTTAATGCTGATTATCAGTGAGAAAATCTTCCCAACCTTCAACCTTTTCCAAAAAAAACGACGATTTAGCTTCTTTGAACTTACAATCGTTTCAGCACTCTCCTATGGAATCCTCCAACGAAGCCGAATCAGTACAACACTCCTCTCTTACCCAGAACTTTTGCTTGTATTGCTATTAGTAAATATTTTAGTCGGAAGATTTCTTTGACTTCAACTACTCGAACTTGTAAGATTTATGCCACTCATTCGTAAATATTTTGAACAAGAAGAGGAATAAAATCCAGCTTGACATACCTCGTATTTTGACTAGTATAAAAGTATTCTTTTATTGCTTATTCGCATAAGATGAAAATAAAAGCATCAAAAATCTGATTTCTTTCTTTAAGTATTTTTGTGAGTTCAGTTGTTAGCATTACTCTAGCTTCTAACGATCCTAAAATCAATATTGATCTAGCAAATAAAAAAATCACCATTACTTCTGGTGATCAAACCATTGATAGTACAAGTCTAAAATCTCTATCTGGTTCAAATATCTCTAAAACAGGAGATACAACAACTCAGAAGCCAACAACAGTTTCTACACAGCAAACAGCAACAGGGACAACTTCAGCAACCTCAAACCAGAATTCTCATCTTCATGATGAACTAAACTGAGGAACAGAACTAGATAAGGCTATCTACTGGATGTATCAAAATGGACTTACTAAGTATAATACTCTACCAGAATATAGACCCTATGATCCATTACTCAGAGAAGAAGCCAGTAAAATAATCACTCAAGCTTACAATATCTTAGGTTACCCTACAACTACAAAAAGCAATCAATGTGATTTTTCAGATAAAGCTGATTTTGATCCAAGCTTAAGTTGATTTATCGCAAAAAGTTGTGAATACTGAATTTTTAAGGGAGCAAATGGGAAATTCCTTGCAAGAAACGCTCTAACAAAGGCTGAGGCTTTAACAGTCCTCATTAGAATTTTTGAATGAGCTATGAGCAATGAAGAGCTCAATCCTCGATGGACAATCTACTTTATCAAAGCAAAAGCCATCTTCCTTACAAAAGAGACAAATGTTAACGCTCTAAACAAACCAATCACTAGAGAGGAAATCGCTCTTCTCATCTATAGATTCAAAACCATTATTCTCAATAATCAGCTCAAATCTGCTGCACAAGGACAACTTTCTAATATCAATCAAAATCCAACTTCTCGAATTCAAAAATCCCTCTCAGGATCAACTGCCACAGGAACTCAAACACCAAATAATGAACTAGCAAGCCTCCTCTCAGGGAATACCAATACACCAGCAAGTACCTTGAGTATTCTCAACAGTCCTGAAGTGAGCGAAGCAATGTTTTGGATGAGAGAAACTGGAATCACGAATGCGACCAATATTTCTACCTTCAATCCATTTGATAGCCTTACTAGAGAACAAGCGGCAAAAATGGTCGTACAATATGCAAAAAATCAGAATATACCAACACTCTCTGGATCAGATTTTTGTAATTTTACAGATCTCACAAAAGCCGATCCAAACCTCCAATCTAGCATAAAAGAAGCTTGCCAACTTGGACTCATGCAAGGGAATGGGAAACTCTTCAATCCAAAACAAACCATGAAGAAAGCTGAATTTATCGCACTTTTGATCAGAATTTCTGAAAAAAATCGCCTAGATGAAAAGATAAATCCTCGATGGAGCAATTACTTTATCAAAGCAAAAGAACTCGGAATCATCAACAATGAAGATTATCTAAGTTTCGAAGCTCCTTTAACAAGATATGAAGCTGGATTACTCCTCTATAGATTTTATATAAAACAAAAAATTATCAAAAATCTGAATACTTCTCAGCTCAAAAACCAGCTTATTTCTACAGTGAAATCACTTGATGAAAAAACCTATGCAATCGGAATAGATACCAACCTCCTTAAAAATCAATATTTTCAAGAAGGATATATTGAGCTTATCTGACAAAGATATCTCCTCAAAAAAACTAGCATGAGTGTCTTTGATATTTGAGAAGAAAGCTTCGTTCGATACTGAGATCTTTTCTCTATCAGCAATGAAAACAAGATAGGAAGTCTAACATTGATCGTCTCAAATGGGAATGTAATCGATGGAACAATCAGACTTATTCAAGAATCTAATAACCGAAAAATCAAACCAGATCCAACGACTACCGCTCGATACCAACTTAGCAAATAATGAAAAAACTTGATACCAGCCATATTCCAAATCTTCCCTGAGTCTACCTCTTTAAAGATAAAAAAGAACAGATCCTTTACATCTGAAAGGCAAAAAATCTTCAAAAGAGAGTCAATCAGTACTTCACACCTTGATCAGTCTGGAAACAGGAAATGCTCTTAAAAGCTGATCATGTTGATTTTTTTGTTGTAGAAAACGAGAGTGAAAGCCTCTATTTAGAATCCAACCTCATCAAAAAGCATCTTCCTCCTTTCAATAATATGCTCAAATGAGCGAATGCATATGCCTATATTAAACTTACAAAACATCCTGTTCCACAGGTTTTCATCACAAGGAAAAAAATCAACGATTGAGCAATCTATATCTGACCAAAACACAATACTAGAGAACTCAAAAAATTTCTTCAATATCTCAGACAAATTATTCAATATAGAACCTGCCCTCTCCAACAGTTTAATCAAAAAAAGCTCTGCTCTGATTATTATTTTGGGCTCTGCCAAGGACGATGCGCAAAACCAGAACTCTGAGCTGCTGAATACACCAATATCATCGTAAACTTCTTTAAGGGGAATACAGCTCCTGTAGAAAAACAAATCAAAAAGCTGATTGATGAGGCAGTTCTTAAACAAAATTTTGAACGAGCAGCAAAACTCAGAGATATCTATTTTCAGATTGATCAATTTACTGAAAAACAAACTGTTGAGTTTGCAAAAAATATCACCTGATACCTGCTCCAAATCCGCCCTATCGGTCAAAAATATGTCTACGTACTCCTCAATTTCTATGAGGGGAAACTAATTGATATTATTCGTCATCACTTTGATCAAGAGGATACCACCATTGAAAGTATGCTCAATGCCTTTCAATCAGAATTTTGAGATTTTTACCAGCATGAGATCTGGTATACCACGACTAAATATAAACGGACACAAACCGAAAGCGTTCAACTCCAGAATCTGTTCAATAACTTTTTTGAGTCTTATATTATTTCTCAAACTATGCAAGGGAGCTGACTCACAAATGATCTCTTGGGCACTCTGAAGCAACGTTATGAGTTTCCCAAACTCCCTTACCAAATAGAGTGTCTTGATATTTCACATCTGCAATGAGATCAAACGAGTTGAGGACTGAGCTGCCTTTTAGCAGGCGTTCTAGAAAAAAAACTCTACAGAAAATATAAAATTAAAACAGTTAAAAATAACGATTATCTCGCTCTGCAAGAAGTCCTTATCAGAAGGTTCCAACTCTGAAAAAAAGAAAGAACTGATCTTCATCTCCCAGATATTTTCATTTTAGATTGAGGAAAAGGGCAACTCTGAATCCTCGAGGAACTAGCAAAAGAGTATCCTGAAGTTAAACAGCTGCGATCCCAAGTTCAATTTTGTGCCTTGGGAAAATGAGAAGCTAGGTCAAAAAGCCACATTTGATACCAAAGCAAAAAATCTGACCAAACTATTGCCGAAAAACTCTACCTCCGAAAAAACAATAAAATTCAGAGTTTTGATCTCGTATATGATGAAGCCGATAGACTTTTGACAAAACTCAGAGATGAAGCCCACAGATTTGCAAACTTCTACAGAAAACAGCAAGCAAAAATTGAATTTAAAACAGCAGAAAAACAAGCTACAAAGCTAAGGAAAAATCCAGACAACAAAAAATAAATCTGATTTTTTCTTGCTTTCCTCCTCTAATTAACTAGACTAGAGACACGATCTTTATTTTTCGATTTCTCATGTGAAATTGATTGAAAATCCGAGTTTTTTGAGCTCTTCTTACCATATTTTGACTCTTTGCAGTATATAGTACGAGTATCCGAAAATCTTTTGACCAAGGAATCACAACTATAATTGTCAAAAACCTTGATACCGTAAAGGCTTTCAATACTTTTCTTGACGAAACAATTATCAAGACAACCTCTGAGGTAATAAAAAAAGAAAATCAGATTTCACTTTCTGAACTCCATCTCACCACCTGAGATGAAACAAAAATAACTAACGAATCATGAGCAGCACTCCTAACAGAAGCTACCTCCCAAGCACAGCTTCCACAGCTGAGCACACTGGATACCGACCAATTTACAGAGACTCAACTCGTATGAAATGGAAAACAAACGGTAAAAATCAGAGACAATTATTACTACTTTTCTAAGCAAGTCAGAGGGCTCATAGCAAGTATTATTATCGCAATTATCCTCTATTTCATCCCAATCTCCTGGCTCAAACACAAAAAAATTATCTGGACAATGCTGATTTGAGTGACATTATTTCAGCTTTTAGTATTTGTGCCTTGAGTTGCAGGAAAATATAACACTGCAAGAGGTCGAGTAAACCTGCCTTGACTACCAAATATGCAACCCTCAGAATTTTTCAAAATCGGATATATATTTTTTATGGCATATTGGATCAGTAAAAAAAAGGCAATCATCGATACACAAAAATTTCTCGTACAATTTGCAAGTATCAATGCTATTGTGTTCCTTGTCTTGCTATGTATTCCAGACTTTTGAACGATCTTCATTCTCGCCCTCTCAGCCACAATTATGGCACGATATAACTGATTTTCACTTAAAAAGATCTGAATTCTAGCTGGTGCTGCCTTATGAATTCTTCTCGTCTGATCTGCAATCATAAGTCTCGTAAGTACAAAATATTCCTATGCATTAACAAGACTCACCACATTTATGACAACTGACGAAGAAACAAAAAAAAGCCAAGAAAGATGAGTATGATGGCAAATCACCCAAGGGTTGATCGCAGTGTGATGATGAGGACTATGGGGACAAGGTTATGGGAAAGGACTCCAAAAAATGGGATATCTCCCAGAGTCTCATTCAGATATGATTTTTGATGCATTCTCAGAAGAAATCTGATTTGTCTGAAATCTCGTCTTACTCTCCCTCTACCTATGATTGTTTTATAATGTACTGAAAGGACTCAGTAATGTCAAAGATCCCTATCTCCAACTAGTCGGAGTCTGATTGATATCACTATTAACTATTCAAGTTTTTGTTCATATTGGTGTAAATCTCCAGATACTTCCAAACACCGGATTGACGTTACCGTTTGTCAGTCATTGATGAACCGCACTGATGATCAACTTTATAGAGCTTATGCTAATGTATAAGATTATTCAAAATAGATAATATCTTTTATTGACTAGAAAAAAATGAAAATTCAGTTTGACGAAAATCAGCTTTTAAGCATTTATGATGAGAAACTTCCTCAACTCAGAAACTATCAGTATATACTTGATTGATATCAAATAGAAACCACAGATAGACTCATTTTCGCATATCAAAAGAGAGCCTGGAAACTTATCAATTTCAAAAACCTTGGCAATGGAATGCAAGTCGCTTTTAGTCCTAAGACTCCACTCTCTATCAACTCACTAATATTTGATAAAGATCAATTCCTAAATATACTTTCCCTTTTTCAAGGATTCAATGAAGAAACCTGAATCAAATACCACTTTCTCCCATTTTGAAACTGAGATATTGTAGTACTCAAAGGGCTATTAACTAGACTCAGCTATCCGGAAATCGATATCGAAAAAACAAAATGATGAACCATCATCTCTTGATTAAAAAAAACCTTTTTATTTCCAGAAACAACTGAAGATCACTTGAGTTTTCTCTTTACTTTAGCACTAATTTATGGAAAATTTGAGGGGAAAGATTGAAATCTCAAAAGCATCAAAATTCACCTTCCTCTCATCTGAATTCAAGCTCAACTCGAAGAAAAGCTCATTAATATGTGCAAAAACCTACAAAAAAGCTGACTTTTCATCAAACTGAATACAGATCATCATGCAGAAAAAAAGATTTTTCAGTTTCAAATTAATGATTTTGAACTCCTAACGCTATTTACAAGCTGGAATAGTCTTTTCAAGGATCTCCCTCAGCGAAATACTGAGCAGATCTCAGCTCAAAATACTGCAATAAAGAGTCAACTCATCTCATTTATTGAAGAACTTCAAATACCAGAAATCTCAAATAAAGATGAAATTTTACAAACTATTGAAAATCAGACTTTAAAATTTTTAAAATACTAAATGAAAACCCTCTCAATCATTGATGGTTCCTGATTTATGTTCAGGGCTCGATATGCGTTTCCTCCACTTTTAAATGCTGCAGGGCAAAATCAGAATGTCGTGTATGGGACACTCCGCATGCTCCTAAAACTCATCAGTGAAAGCGCAGATTATTTTGTAATAGCACGAGATTCACCAACAAAAACCAAAAGGCACGAGCAATACCAAGACTACAAAGCCAATAGAAAAAAAATGGAAGATGAATTTAAGGTTCAGATTCCACTTTTGAGAGAACTCATAAATGAGCTACAGATACCAAATATCGCAGCACCATGATATGAAGCAGACGACATTATTGCAACACTCACAAAAAAATTTCAAAAAAATTCTGACTTAATAATCCAGGTTATCAGTTCTGATAAAGACTTAAAACAGCTCCTCAATGAAAATGTCGTTGTTACTGATCCACTCAAAAATCTTACCACAAGAACACCAGATTTTGAGAAGGAATTTTGATTTCCTCCAACTTCAATAGTAGATTATCTCGCACTTTTAGGAGATTCTGCAGACAATATCAAATGAGTAAGCGGAATCTGAGCAAAAAAAGCTTCTGACCTGATCCAAAAGTATCATACGATTGAGAATATCTATCAGAACCTCGAATTTCTCTCACCTGATCTAAAAAACAAACTCAAAGAGGGGGAAAATGATGCAATCTTTTCTAAAAAACTGATTGAACTACTAGAGGTTCCAGAACTAGCATCTACCTCGTTAGAAAACCTTGCACTCAACATCGATTTTCAAAAATGGGAAAAAATTCTGATCGAAAAACGAGGATTTAAAGGGATCAAGAAAACATTTGATGAACTCAAAAAGAAATATACCCAGCCTCAGCAACTCGGCTTATTTTAAGTCTGATCAAAACAAAAAACCAGATTTAAGTCTGGCTTTTTTCTTTTTTATCACGATTTACCTTTCAAAGATTGATTCTCTCAATCAAATCTCCAAGAGAAATCCATCAAATTTTTGCTCTCTCTGGAATATAGATTCAAACCTGATCTTCTCGTTTATTTTGAAGATAGGAATGTTGTTGTGTTGCAACCTCAAGACTTGTACAAATACGAATATCCTCGATATGAGCACTTTCTAGATTTTTAGGAGTCAACATACCTTTTTCTAGATAAATGTCAGAAACCGATCTTTGACTATCTGCCCTATGATACAGAAAAAAGGTTCCCTTTTGAAGAAAATAATTAATAATGTTTACCGTTGCTCTATCTATATCTCCACCATTCTTCAAGTCTCTCCTTATAAAACTAGAAATATCAATACTGTCTCCATCAGGAAAATCAAGCTTACTAAATTTTGGATCCTTATCCTTAGCCCAAAAACTCATATATTTCAGATTTTTTTCTATAATTTGTCTCGCCTGAGTCAAAGGAATATCAAAAGATAACCTACTCTGGGTATTAATTGATCTCTCACAATTTCTAATATTAAAGTTTGCCAGTCCAATCCCATTATTAATATCATCAAACTGTACCTCCATTGATTTAGTATTAATCGATTCTCCCTTAGCATTTTTAACTTCTAAGGTAATATTAAGCTTAAAATCCTTATAGCCTCCATTTGAACCTCTCTCTTTTCCACCACTAAACTGCTGAAAGATACTTCTAAGCGTCTCCCACTTTTCAGTAGTAGCAACATCATCCGGATAGCTTTCACGAAGGGATCATTTTCGCTCCTCCTCAGATACATAAGGCGTCTTGGCTTTTTCTCTATTTTCAATATGAACAATATTTGATAATGCATTTTTAAAGTTTTCCATATCTTCCTTTTTCAGAACTCATTTATTGTCAATAGAAACCTTTTTAATACTAATAGTCTCTCCTGGATTAACATATCTCTGTGGTTCTTTCTCTAAACTTG
>CAUUID010000006.1:0-39622 GCA_963545225.1 uncultured bacterium | reverse complement strand
ATATTCTTCTCTTACTTGTTTTTACAGGATTACTTATCTATAAGTGCAGTCCCTGAGGAGAGAAAGCAACTCTGACAGTGTCTTTAGTTTTAGCTTTTTAAAAACAGGAAAGCTTTGATTTAAAAAAGACCTTACTCGAGAAGAAATTATCTCTCAGATTCTTTTTGCTAATGCCTATGTTAAAAAGAGGTTTGGGAAAAAAGAAGATGGAACCAATCATGCAGTCAGAAATGTTGTATTTATGGGTATGGGTGAGCCACTTCTCAATTATGATAATATGAGAAAATCGCTAGAAATCATGCTTGCTCAAGATAGACTTTCATTGAGTAGGAGACATATTACGATCTCTACTTGTGGTATCATTCCATGAATTGATAAGTTGATAGAAGACAAGGTAGCAGTAAAACTCGCAGTTTCTCTCCATGCTCCAGATCAAGAATTGAGAAACCAGATTATGCCAATTGCAAAAGCTTATCCTTTAGATCAGCTCATGGAGGCAATTGACCGCTATGTAAAGGCTACTGATAATAGAATCTTTTATGAATATATCATGATCAAGGATATGACAGATAAGCCTGAGCTCGCTCATGGACTCGTAAAACTGCTTAAAAATAGGCTTGCTCATCTGAACCTCATTCCTTACAATGAGAATCCAGCTATTGATCTCCAGGAAAGTGAAAGAAAGACTATTATGAAGTTTAAGGATATTCTCGAGGCTGGTGGTATCACAGTTACTGTCCGTGATTCTATGTGAAGGGAAGCAAAATGAGCTTGTGGACAGCTTGGATATGAAAAGGTGAAAAGTCAGACTGAAAATTAATCTAAATCTTGATCGCTATAAAATAAAAAACTCTCTATCTAGAGAGTTTTTTCTAATTATTAACTAGTTCTTTTACAACATAGGTTCCCTCAGATTGATATCCAAGTTTACGATAGTATTCTCTTACACCAACTCCTGAAATCACTGAAAGTCTCTGATATCCTGAGAGGAGCCCTATTCTTTCTGCGCATTCTAGGAGTTTTCTTCCAATTCCTGTATGTTGAACTTTTTGATTCTCTTGTTCCTGTTCAGAAGTCTGGATACTCTGAAGGCTACCATATACATGCAGTTCTCTAATAAGAGCCGTATTTTCTCAGAGTCAACCTCGCTCAATACTTTCTCCTTCTCTAGGCAAAAGCAAACGCGTGAACCCATATAAATATCCAAGCTCATCTTCAAAGCTAATGAAAAACTCGTTCCCCACCGAAGAAAGATAGCTTCTTACAACAAGGTTCAAATGCTCAGTTTCTTCAGTTTTATTTCTCATTTCTCTGCTTCTTGTATCCAAGCTTACAAAATGACGATACTTTTCAAAGTCAGGCTTCTCACCTAAAATCAAGCTCTGAGCACGAACTTCTTCTGGATAAGAAAAGAAGTTGATGTCTCATTGTTCTTGACTTGGGAGCTGATCTAACTGCTGCTGATTTTTAGCGACAAGTAGCTTTAGCTCTTCATAAAAAGCTTCTTGATCATTAAAGCACTTAAGATTTGGATAGAGTCTTTTATAAAAGTCAGATAAAAAGACAGAATCAGCTTTTTTATATTCTTTCAATAAAGATTCATGCATGAGTTGAGAAAGATTGGTTACATTTGAGCCAGCGGCGATCTCAGTAGCTGGGATATCACGAATCAGTCTTTTAATCCTCGTATATGGAGGAATAATTTCACGAAAAGTTGTTTTGATAATATGCGAGATTTCCTGAGTCGTAATTGGCTGATACTTCCCTTGGAGATAAAGAGTATAGAGTTCGGTATTCGGAATCACAGAAGTCGGATAAAATTTGATTTCATCTGGTTGAAGCCAAGGATCTGCGTAGATATCCCTAAAGGTCTGAATATCCATCTCAGGATTTGATCCATAGAGCCCTGGCATAATATGGATCGAAATCTTAAATCCAAATTGTCTCATACGATGCAGTGCCTTTCTTACTTCTTGAATATGATGACCCCTTTGATTCAGGTCAAGAACGGTGTTATTTGTAGACTGAACTCCCATTTCTATTCTCGTCACTCCCATTTCTCTTCGCTCTTTACAATTTTGCCAAGTCACAAAAAGAGGCGTCGTCTCAATCGTAAGTCAGATGATCCTATTTTCAGCGGTTTCATTGAGAGTTATAGCTTCTGACAAAGAATTTGAAAGCTGAACTTCGTCTTCATTCAGAATTTTAAAACCATATTTCCATTCTGAAGTTCAAACCGTACTTTCTATTTGCAGTTGAGAGAAACTATTACACGCATCATAGAGTTTCTTTACAAAGTCAATTTTGTAATCTTTTGGATAGAAATCCCAGGTTCAACCCAAGACAATCATCTCAATTTTATCAGTTTTATGCCCAGTTTGTTTGAGCGAGTATAATCTATTATAGACTTGTTTTATGGGATCAAACTGGTTCAATCGAGCTCTCATTGCCCCAGGTTCAGATTTGATATAGCTTTTTGGCATATCAGGATCGTTTGGACAAAAAATGCATCTTGATGGACAAGGGTAGGGCTTTGTTAGCACTTGAACTGAGACAATCCCAGAGAGTGAACGAATCGATCTCTTACGAAGCAAAAGTTCAAAATCAGAATTTTTATTTATTTTTTTCTCCTCAACAAGCTGAAAATATGCCTGTAATATCTGTGATTTACTTGGCAAAGTCTGCATTCCGTTTTGTTTTGAAAAGGCTCTTTGATAGTCTTTGAGCTTCTCTGCATTAAAATCCCCCTGCTCTAAAAAGTCCAGGACAAGGCTCTGATATTCCATTCACTACTGATTTTTTCTACATAAAATTATTTAATAAGGAGATATCCTCTTGCTCGAGTAAGCTTTCGAGCTGAAGTTACATCATCTCCCTTTCTCTTGTAAATAATCTCTCTCTCCCCAGAGGCTTCGGTAATGATAAACCTCTTTTCTCCAAGCATGATTTCGTAAGGATTAATATCGCTCTCGTAGTATTCTTTCTTTTCTTTACTGATTTTAGCAAGTTCATCAACATATTTCTGCTCAATTTCGGCTGGATTGATGCCAGTTCATTTCTCATTTCCTTGAGTATCCGTATCATAGGTAGTGATGCTATAGATTTTGTTATATCCTTTGATATCCAATCCAGTCGCAAAAAGTGAATTATCAGCATAAAATCTGAAATATTCTGTTGATTCCCTATCTTCTCAATCTATAGTACCTGTTTTGATATTTTCAGTATTAATTCATAAGTAATAGATTACGTTTGTAGCACACCAATAGCTCTCTACCCAATAGCTCTCTACATCATTGTTTTCACAAATGTTCTTGAGTTCAAGGAGATGATTCATCCCTTTAGAACCGTAAGTACTAGCTATATACCTAAACTTCTCGGTAATTATGTCTGTATTCTCTCCAGCTAAACTAAGCAAAGCTCAACTTCCAAGAGGTGTTTGGATGTTTTCCTCAGCCAAGAGATGGTTTAATCTAGAAAGTTGGCTTGAGAGTGCGAGCTGATCTATAGTTACTGGCCCAAAAATTCCAACTCCAAATACTCAAACAATAGTATACATAAGTAGACTTAATCTATGATTTTTGAAAAGTAAGCCAAGTAATGGATAGAGCAAAATACATATTGCGATAAGCACAATAATACCTCTTCTCATCGTTAATCCATATTGATTGATTCTCACCCCAATTGCATAACTCATGAGACCACCAACAAAGAAAAAGCTGATTAAAATATAATTTTTTAGCTTGTCAAAAAAAGAAGATTCTTCTGGATAGATGAAGTAATAGCAGAGTATCGCAAACACAAAATATCCAGTTCCCATATAAACAACGATCTCTTTAGGCCAGATCCCTGTAATTGCAATTTTAATCACATATGCAAATAAGATCAAGAAATACAAGATTGTTAGTGGCAAGAAAATATAATTTCCAAATATTTTCCTAGCTTTTGATGGTAAAAAAGTGAAATCTGATTTTTCATCTTTTGGTATTGTTTCCTCCAAGCTATAATTATAGTAGTTAAGAATGAAGGTCCCATTCACAAAGATAAAGGATACTGCAGCTAGATATTCGTAGATTCTACTGAAAGATGCTCCATCAAAGAACAAGTTTTCAATAGAAAAAATACTCCCACTAATTCCAATCCATAGCACCAAAGATGCTAATCCTCCGAGCCAAACTGATTGTAGAAAGATATTCCAAGAGAGCCAAGTCCCTTTTTCTCTTTTTCTCCAAAGGAATCCAATAAGTAAGAAGATCCCGAGGATTAGCAATCCCCAAGCAGTCATTGCCTGAGCTTGATAAAATTCGCTTCAGCTTCCATATCATACGTTTATCAAAAACCATCTATATATCGCATATCCTATTGGTAATGCAAGCGCTTGCAGTCAGAGGCTCATCCATTGATGCTTGGTAGTTTTCTTGCTTCTATTGATCTGGAAGAAAAGTCCATAGCAGCTAAAAATAAAAGCAAAAAGCAGACCTCAGATAACCGCCACATGAGTCTCCCCTAACTCAAAAGGCATAATACCGGTGGAAATTAGCCAAATTACATAGCCAGTCAAGCCAGCTAACAAAAGATAAGAAATCGGAGCAAGTTGGAAAGTTTTCCCCCAATTTCTTAAAACCTTGAGAAGTTTTTTCATCTTTATTGTTTGAAATAATAAAAGAAAATACAACCTCCTTAATAATCAAGATTATCTCTTAAAAATCAAGTCAAAGATTACGCTGGTAGCTTGGCTATTCTCTCACTAGTAAAGAGCAATATAGAGAACCCTCTTAAGCGTTAATTATCAACTCTTTTACAATCAAGCAAAATGATTTCCTCTTGAAAATGTTCAATGATTGCATACACTTATTACTTGCAATTAGTGTGTAAAATATCTTTGAAAAACCGTATCAGACCTATGAAATATCAAATTCTCAATCAAGATAATAATCTTCCCCTAATTCAAAGACTTCTTTGAGTTAGAAATATCAGTGAAAAACCTGATTTTTTTCTTGATCCTCGTATTGCTCATTATTGGAAAGATCCTTTTCTTCTTAATGATATGGAGAAGTGAGTAGAAAGAATTATTCAGGCGCTCAAAAATAAGGAGAAAATTATGATCTTCTGAGATTATGATGTGGATGGGATTACCTCAAGTTTTTGTGTATACAAGTTTATCACTGAATTTCTTGGTTATAAGAATATTAGTATTATGTATCCAGATAGATTAAAAGACGGTTATGGACTAAAGAATAAACATCTTGATGAAATTAAGGCAAAAGGAGTGAGCCTTATTATTACTGTAGATAATGGTATTACCTCAGTTCAAGAGGCCGAATATGCAAAAGAGCTAGGGATTGATCTGATCATCACTGATCATCATCATAAGCTCGATCAAGTCCCAGATTCCTATGCTTTAATTAATCCTCAGGTCTCACCAAACTATAGTTTTAAAGGATTAGCCGGAGTTTGAGTTGCCTTTAAGCTCATCAACGCACTTTTAACCAAAACAAATTTTGATAAAGAGAAAAAAAATCAGATTTTTAATTATTTTTTGCCCATCGTTGCGATCGGAACGGTAGCAGATATTGTGCCACTAGTAGATGAAAATAGAGTGATCGTAAAAAAATGACTAGAGCTGATAAATAAAAGTCCTCAAACTCTCCCTAAAGGATTGGCTGGTTTTTTGAAATATCTGAATATCAAAGACAATGTGGATACTTTTCATATTGGATTTGTCATTTGACCGAGAATAAATGCAGGAGGGAGAATTCAAAGTCCTTATGATAGTTTGAAAATTCTCCTCACTGAATGAAAAAAACAGCTCGAGCATATCGAAAAAATTGAGGCAATAAATACTGAAAGAAGAAAGCTTCAGGATAAAGCCTTTAGAGTGGCAGAAAAAAAAGTGAATCCCGATCAGAATTTTCTTTTTGTCTGTGATGAGGAATTTCATGAAGGGATTGTCGGGATTGTAGCTGGGAGAATTACTGAAAAATACAATAAACCATCTGCCGTCTTCAAGATTGATCAAGAGAAACATCAGGCGGTAGCTTCACTGAGAGGTCCTGATTATTTTAGTGTGATTGATATGATCAGCGCCGCTGGAGAGTATCTTTTGAGGTTTTGAGGGCATAAATGAGCATGAGGACTAACGGTCGATCTAGATCAATTGGATAAGGTTTTAGAAATTTTCCAAAATTACTGTCAGGAGAAAATCGCCCCTGAGGACCTAGAAAAAACAACCCTCATTGACACCAAACTCTGGGATCATGAATGGAATGATGATGAACTCAAGGAAATCCAGCTTTTAGCTCCTTTTGGAGAAGGGAATCAAGAGCCGAGCTTTTTACTTGAAAATATCAAAGTAGAAAGAGTAGAAACGGTATGAAAAAACAATTCTCATCTAAAAATTTATGGAATCTTTGGAGAAAAGACTATTGTAATGATGTTTTGGGGGAAGGGAGCTGATGCGAACTTGATCCCACAGAAGATATCCGCAATTGGTAGGGTCAAGACTGATACCTTTAATGGTGGATATTATTTAGATGGAGAGGCGCGATTTGTCTAGAGATAGTAAAAAAAGAAGGAAATCAGATTTTTATTTGTTTGTTGATAGTTATGAAACTATTAGTTGGACTTGGAAATCCAGGACAAAAATATGAGAATACTAGGCATAATATTGGGTTTCGTTTTTTGGATGAGCGAGCAAGCTGGAATCAGCTCTGAAATTGGAAGTTTGAGAGTAAATATAAAGCTGAGATCATCAAAGGTAATATTTGATGAGAGCAAATTCTTCTCTGTAAGCCACAAACCTATATGAATCTCTCAGGCGAAGCAGTTGCTCCGCTTGCAAGATTTTACCAGATTTCGCCTGAAAATATTTTAGTATTACATGATGAGATCGACTTTGTTGCTGGGAGAATAGCACTCAAGCTTGGATGAAGTGCTGCTGGACATAACGGTCTCAAAAGTATTATAGAGAAGCTCGGAACTCGTGATTTTTGGAGATTGAGAATCGGAGTTGATAGGCCGGCTGTGAGTAGTCAGGTTTCTGATTGGGTTTTGAGCAGTTTTAAGCCAGAGGAAAAAAAACTATTGGCCGATAAACAGTCTGAAATTTTTAGTTTTATCGATGAATTTTTGAACTAGGAAAGCTTCTCTACGCATCTCGGAGGGAAAGTTGGAACTACTTTTCTTCCAGTGTATCATAAAAAAAGGAAAGAATTTAGAAAATAAGACTTCTTCTACTGAGAAATAGTCTACATGAAAGAGAAGACACTCAGAAAACTACTTTTCAAAAAAAAAGAAAAACCTGAATTTCGATTCAGATTTTTTTACTATTATTTGATAGGTAAATTATGAATTAGCATCACTCCATCACCAGGCTCACTTTCAAAAATTTCATAATTGATTTGATTTTCTTTGAGAAATTTATATAATCAATCTAGTTTTGTTTGATATTTTAAAATATCGTCGAGTAGTATTGTATTTTCCGAACTTAGTTTCTCTTGTATTTTCTCTAAATAGCTTCCGTATTGACTTTTTTGAGCATCAATGAATACAAAATCACTTTGCTTTGGCAATATAGCTCTGCTTGATTGGAGTTTTGTGATATCAAATGGATACAGTGTGATATTAGTCAGCTTTGTCTGATGAATATTGTACTGTGCTTCTAGATACGAAGGATAGGCAACTTCAAAACTTGTAAGTTGACCTCACCACTCTTGGATTATGTTTGCAATAAAGATGCTACTATAACCGACGGCGCTTCCTATTTCCAGACAAGTTTTTGGTTGATGTTTTTTGAGTGTACCTGCTAATATTGCTTGAGTTTCACGAGAGATGAGTGGAATTTTCCTTTGTTCACAAGAAGCCCTTAATTGTTCTAAAAAATTAAGAATCATTTTTACTTTAGTATTCAAAAAAATAAAATGGAAACAATTATGCAATCAAACATTTCTATTAATTTATGAGAAAAAAACAACACTAAATCGCGTGCTCCTAGAGGGAGAAAACCTAATACAGAAAAGAAAATGACTTCTGAGGCCTTTTTGAGACACAGAAATCAGCCTGTAGCAAAGAAAATCGAAGATCCGACAAAACTTATTAAAAAAGGAGAGACTCCAGTTAAGGTATTTGGACTTGGAGGACTTGAGCAAATCGGATCTAATATGAATGTCGTAGAATACGGAAACGATATTCTCGTGATTGATGCTGGACAAGAATTCGCAGGAGATAATATGCCAGGTGTAGACTATATTATTCCTGATGTGAGCTATCTTATAGCAAAGAAAAAACAAATTAAGGGAATTATCATTACCCACGGACATTTGGATCATATCGGAGCACTCAAAGTGATCCTTTCATCACTAGATTATCCAACAATCTATACTTCTCCACTTACTCTCGGAATGATCAAGAGAAGTCTAGATGAAAAAGATCTTAAAAATCTGAAATATAAGCTCATTGATCCAGATATTGAGATCTTGAAACTTGGGGTATTTACGATTGAATTCTTTAGAGTAAATCACTCTATCCCAGAGGCAATGGGACTCTCTATTCACACCCCAAAGGGAATGATCGTCTTTTCTGGAGATTTTAAGGTGGATTTTACTCCATCTATTGATAGACCAGCAGACCTTGGAAAAATCTCAAGAATTGGTCAGGAGGGAGTTAGACTTTATCTTTGAGAGTCAACAAACGCAACAAAACCTGGACATTCCCCATCAGAAAAGCTCATTGGAGAGAATCTTGATAAGATAATCAATGCACATAAACATAGAAGACTGATTGTTTCGACATTTGCATCAAATATTGGTAGAATTATCCAAGTTATCAATAGTGCAATCAAATACAATAAAGTCATATTCCTTGCTGGAAGATCTATGGTAGCTAATGTTCAGCTTTGTCAGGAGCTAGGATATATCACTGCACCAAAAGGGATGATCCGTCAGCTGAGTGCTGAAGCTGAAACTCTTCCAGATGAAAGAGTTCTTGTACTTTGTACAGGTTCTCAGGGAGAGGAATTCAGTGCTTTAGTGAGAATGTCAAAGTCAGATTTTAAAGACTTTACTCTAAAGCCTGAAGATGGAATTATTCTTTCTTCTCATACTATTCCAGGAAATGAAAAAGCAGTAATCGGAATGATCAATGATTTGATCAGACTTTGAGTTGAAGTTATTGATGAGCCAGGTTTGGATATTCATACCTCTGGACACGGATATCAAGAAGATCTAAAACTGATGATGTCGCTCTTAAATCCAGATTTCTTCTGTCCTATTCATGGAGAACCATACATGAGACATGCAAACAAGAAAGTTGCAATGATGATGGGAATTCCAGAACATCATGTGCTTTTGCCAGATAACGGGCAAATTATTGAGATGTATGATGATGTGATGTTCACCTCTGAAAAGAGAATCAAGCTTGATACCGTAATGATTGATGGTAAAGGAAAGGGGCATCTTTCAGGAGAATACGTAATGAAAGCGAGAAATATTATGGCAGAAAGTGGTGTTGTTGGATTGATTTTCAAAGTTGATACCAAAACTAAGGAGCTCGTTGGAAATATCCAAATCGAGTCAAGAGGGTTTGTATATTCATCTGAGGTAAAGAAAATTCATACACAGATTGTTGAGTTCGCAAGAGCAAAATATAGAGATAACTCAAAAAAGAAAATGGAGATTAAAGATAATCTTAAATCTATTAGAGAAGATCTTGGAGAATATATTACAAAGATTATTGGCAGAATTCCTATGCTTATGCTCATGTATGTGTATATCAATAGAGAAGCTGTTCAAAATATTCAAGTTGAACCAAATGATGAAATTATCGGGATGACACTTGAGGAACAAGGATACCAAGATTAATAGTTCATTATAAAAAAAGTCTGACTTTCGAGTCAGATTTTTTGTTTTTTAGTTTTGGGGGACGGTATCTCTGAAAACCTCTAAATGTACTAATATTTTTTCAGATGCAGTTAAAAAATTGCATTTCTTTGTCCTTTTGATTATACTTAGCTTAATACCTATTTTATATATACTGGAAGCGATGCAACATTCCTCAGAGAGAGCAAAAAATCAAAAAACAGAATCAAAAAGGGAGATTTTTGCTTATCGTATTGATAAAAATTGAGAACAAACTTCCTGAATATTACTCAAAGTCCTCGCTGAAAGTCCAATAGGAGAGTGATTTTATGCAACAGTTTCAAAAGTTGATCTGGATTTTAAGGGTAAAAAGCTTGCTTTCGCCAAAAAAGCTTTCAAAAATCCAGATAAGGCTGTTCAGATTACGGAATTTCAGCATAGTTTAGATATGCGAAGATGCGTAAAAAGTGCAGGGCTGCCGACTTGGCAGACTTACAGGCCAATCAAAGGGGAAAACAAAATTCTCATGACGCTTGGTAATAAAGATCAAGATATGCTTATTTCTCCACATAATCTTTGAGAAAAAGAAAAAGTATTTTTGCAAGAACATAGTCCCAATCTTTTGCAGGATCAAGAACTTTTCTTTCAGGATATTTTTTCTCTTATACAAAAATCGAGTGACAATAAACTTTCATTAGCTTGGGATGCTTGTTTTTTGAAAGTTCATGATCAGAAGGTCTCTCTTCTTGTCGGAGATTTTGATCAAATCGGAGTTTGGAAAAGGAATGTGGACGAGCATATTATTTTCTCCTCAAATCTTGAGCAACTTTGACTTTTCCTTCTTGAAATAGAAAAAAATCTGAATATTCAGCTCTATTCAGACTTTTTCACCTTTTTGATAAAACAGCAGAACTCTGGACTCATAAATCAAAAAATAGACCTCGAATATCTTAAAGCAAAGGTATTATATACGATGAATGGAGCTTTAGACTAAGGGCTTAATTGCTCTTGTATTTTATCAAAAAACTCCTATTATTTCCTTGCTTTATCACTATTTGTTTGTAGATGAATACGCCAGCAGAGATTAGAGAAATATTAGAAAAAAATCAGACTTTTGCCCTTTTTGGACATGAATATATCGACGGAGATGCGCTCTGAGCAATATTAGGACTAGGAAGACTCCTTGAAAAGCAGTGAAAAACAGTAAGCTATTTTACGCCTTATGCACCTAGTCGTGTTTTTTCTTTTCTCAATTGGGAAAAAAAAGTGAAAACTGAATTTGATTATTGAAAATATGATGTTCTTGTTTTTCTAGACTTTAACTCATATAAAAGAATCTCAGCTTTTACGAATGGGAGAGAGGAGTACTTTGATCCAATGCAAAAAGTAATTATAGATCATCATAAACCAGAATTGGAGCCAGTTAATACAGCGATCTACCGTGATCCAGAGGAGATTAGTACTTGTTCATTATTGTATGATTTATGTTCACAGTGGCGGCCGGAATTGATCGACTCTGAGGTTGCAACATATTTATATATGGGACTCTCAACTGACAGTGGGAATTTCCGTTATGATGAGGGTGAGCAATCAGTAAGAGTTTTTCAGATCGCAGCCAATCTTCTCAAACTCTGAGCACAAAAAAAGGTTATTATTGACGAAATTTTCCGCAATAAGACCTACCGTAGTGTCCAGTTTATGCAACTTTTGCTTTCTAGAATGCAAAAGGTAAAATTTCAGTTTCCTTCAGCAGAAAAAGAGACAGTAAATCTGATTTATTCATTTTATGAAGATAGTGAGTTAGAGCAATATGCTGTAGATCACGATGAGGCTGATTATGGGCTCTATATCATGCAGGATATTAGAAATAATGATCTTGTTGTCCTTTTCAAAAAAGTCGGAATCTACCTCAAAGCATCTTTGAGAAGTAGAGGAGGAGTTGATTGCTCAGCTTTGGCAAGGAGTTTCTGATGATGAGGGCATCACAATGCGGCTGGCTTTAAAATTCAGGGCAGTGGATATCTAGAAAAAGATATCGCAGATAGTATCAAACAAATCCAGCAACATCTTGAACAAGTGATCCATTAGTTCTTTATTTTTAATCGTATCTGATGTGGAAGTCGCTTACAACCTCAAAAAAAATCAGTCTTCAATTTACAATGTTCTCAGTTGGAGTTTTATTGATTTTTTGATTTCTGGTAAACGGAATCTATTTTTGGAGCCGATATGTGCCTCGGGAACCAAGTTCTGATCTCATTGGGATAACATGAGAAAAAATTATTGATCCAGATCCGGATCCTAAAAAGATTCGTATCTTCTTAGAAAAAGAATTTCCTAATCGCGAACATCGTTTTGCTGTTGAAAGTCCAGAGGTGCGCGAACTGATGAATGCTCGTGTCGTTCAGTCAATTTCAAAGTTCGGAGACTATTATTTGCATTACACAATCAGGTGAAGACAGGTTTTTGTTCGTAATGTAACTCCACAGGTAGAAGCTCAGCTTTCTTTGATTTGGGTGATGGTTTGGTTAATTGCCCTGGGAGGAGTCGGTTCTTATCTGATTTCTCTTCTCTTTGTAAAAAACGCATTAAAAAAACTGAATAAACTCAATGCTTTTCTTGGAAACTTAGATTTGGATCATTTGGATACTACGATAGATATATCTGGGAGTCCGCATGATGAAATCAATAGAGTCAGTCAGAAGTTTAATCTTGCACTTCTAAAGATTAAAAAGCAGGCTCAAGGGCTCAAGGATTTTGTAAAAAATGCTTCTCACGAGCTGAAAACTCCACTGATGACGATCTCAACATTGATCGATATTTCTAAAAAAACGCACGACTATGAGGAAACACTCTCTAAAATCAAAGCCGAGGCAAAGCAGATGGACGCATTATTAGAGATTTTGCTCTTGATAACTCAGCTTGAAGAAAAAATACAACTCCCAAAGGAAAAGATTGATATTTCAGAATCGCTAGAAAGCCTGCTGTATCAGTATCAACTAACCCATCAGCAAAAAAAACTGAGGATCACTACTCAGATTCCACATTCTTTGCAGAAAGAAGTAAACCCACAATGACGGACCAGGATTGTGAGTAATCTTCTCTCAAATGCCTTTAAGTTTGTCCCAGATGGAGGGGAAATACATATCCACTTAACTTCTCAATACTTGAGTATTTACAACTCTGGAGAGCAGATATTACCTGAGTTTAGAGCGAAGATTTGGGAGAGATTTTGGCAGGCTGAGGACTCTCATACTGACACTAAGAGTTTTTGATTAGGATTATACTTAGCGCAGCTTTTTGCTCAAAAACAGAACTTTGAATTAAGATTAGATGAAAAAACTGAAAATTGAGTCAGATTTATTTTAGATTTTTATACTTCTTAAATATGAAAATAAGTATTTTACTTGTAGAAGATAATCAAACTATAGGTCAGAATATTCAAAAGTATTTAGAATTAGAAGGGTATTCTGTTTTGTGGGTGCAAAACTGAGCGTATGCAAATGAGGTTGTTAAACATCAGGAGTTTGATCTAGTTTTGCTTGACCTAATGTTGCCTGGAACCGATGGTCTTGTTGTTGCAAAGACGATCAAACAGCATCAGGAGGAGACTCGTATCCTGATGATGACAGCAAAAGGGCAGCTAGAAGATAAACTTGAAGGGTTCGAGGTCTGAGCTGATGATTATTTAGTTAAGCCTTTTGATTTGGAAGAACTCGTTGCTAGAATTGAGGCTTTACTCAGAAGATCTGTGCAAAAAGATGTTGTGAGTTATGGAGTACTTACCTTGGATAACTTGCAGAAAAAAATATTTAAAAGTTGAGAAGAAATTAAGCTTTCACTCAAAGAATTTCAGATTTTGGAACTTTTGATCCGCAATAAAGGAATGGCACTCTCAAGATTAGATATTATTGAGGAAATTTGGGGGTGAGATGCGGGATTTGAGGAAGATGGAAAACTTGATGTGTATCTTTCTACAATCAGGAGAAAAATCTGAAAAGACATGATTGAAACGATCAAGGGCTATGGATACAGATTGATATCAGATAAAAATAGTAGTGAATAACTACTATTTTTTGATTTAAGATTAATTTAAGGTATATGGATATACTCGCTGGCGTTCACTTGAGAGCTATCGCTCGGTATTTGGACTTTTATCTACTAAAATTGTAGAGAATGAAATTGAAAAATAAGTTTGTGGTTTCAATATTTGCATTTTCTTGCTTTGCTGTGACTGGTAGTGGTGTTTTTGCCAGTGGACAAGCTACGCAGTCGAGTATTCCTTTATTGCCAGAGATTGTAAATGATGCGCAGTTAGAGTGATCTTTTTTGCCGTCTATAGTAAAAAAACTTCCATTCAAAAATTTAGATCTCAACCCGGATCAAAAGCGTCATTTCCAAGAGTTATGGACAGCGTTCAAGCTTGCACAAAAACAGATGATTGAAAAAATGCAGCAGGCGGCTACCTTACAAGAAAAGGAAGCTTTGAGAATTGAACGAGATGCAAAGCAGCTAAACTTCCAAAGTCAGCTTTTAGCTTTTTTGTCAGAGCAACATAAAAGTCAACTGAAAGAACTCTCGGCTACTAAATTGAAAAAGAGTAAGGAGACAGAAAAAACAGATACCGATTCTACTAACTGAGAAGAGGGCTATGGTTTTCTTCGATCCCTTCTAGATCAAAATGGGCTAACTTCTGAGCAAAAATATGAAATCAGAGTTTTGGAGATGAAAAAACAGAAAGCTATGCAAGAGTTAGTTCAAAAAATAGCTTCTCTGAGTAAATCAGAGATGGTCACTTTAGAACAAGAGATTGAGCAGGTAAATATAGAGTTCCTCACCGCACTTAAAAAATATATTTCCGAGGATAAACTCCAGGAATATGTGGAGTTCCTCTGAGAAATTCAACAGCGAAACTCAAAAGTAAAGACAAAACCTGTTCAATCTTCTTAGGTTTTGGCTCAGAAGATGGGTTAGAAAGAAGAAAAATTATTACAAGAAGAGAGAGAAATCAGATTTTCTCTTTTTTCTGTTGTATAGGTTTTTTCTCTCCGTCTATCTACTTGACTTTCTATGGGAATTAGATATACTACTGTTCCTATGTTAAAAAAATGCTTTTATTTTAGCAAGTTTCATGCAGAGTATCTTGGATAAACTCTATGATAAAACCAGTGATGATGCGATCTCTGAAATTTTATCCCTCTATGACCAAGGAGAGGCTGTTGTTGTAAATTTTCTTTACTTCGCAGTGATTGCCTCTCAAAATCTTTTTGAGGATGGAGAAAAAACTGAAAAAGAAAAAGAATACAAAAAAATCCTCTTAAAATCAGATTTTTTACTACCTGATGGGATCGCACTTCAGCTTTTTTATGCCTTTGCTCGCCTCTGTGGAAAGGTAAAGTCTCCACATCCTTATTGGCTTAAGAATCTCAACGGAACAGATTTTGTGCCATATTTCCTCTCAGACCTCAAGAAAAAATACTGAAGTCAGAAAATTTGTCTACTTTTGTACTGAACTCGTCCTGAGTATCTCCAAAAAGCTGAGGATACTCTAAAATTTCAGTGATATAATGTGATTTATTCTCAAGATGGATATTCAGATTTTGACTGGGAAAAAGCAGATGCTGCACTTGAGGAATATCAAGATACAATCAATGTTTTGCTTGTTGCAAGATCAACACCAAAAATTCCTCTTCAGGAACTCTGGACGAGTAGAAATTACCAAAAAATCCAGCAGAGGAAGCTTCTTGTCTTCAATACTTGAGGACTGCTTGACTTTATTGCAAAAGTCCAATCAAGGGCTCCAAAGCTCTGGAGAACCCTAAAACTTGAGCGACTTTATAGACTGATCACAGATCCAAAAAGAAATCTGAAAAAAGTCGCAAATTCCTTTCTCCTTTTCCCTTATCTATTTAAGTATTGTCTTTTTTGAGGAGCGAAAAAATCCTCGTAATTTTTTCAGAAAGAAGCCTTTTTTTACTATTCTAAAAGGGCTTTTTTATTTATCTGTGAAGTGTAAACTATGTTTCAAAAACTCCGCAAAACAAAATATCTCTTCCGAAAAGTGTGTTGAGCTTTGCTTTGAGGGCTAGCGGTTATTATTCTGAGTATTAGGATTTTCTGAGGCTATATTCCGATGATGTGGTTTATTTCTCACTTTTTGCCCTATCATGATTTTTATGGTAACGGATTTTTTTCTACCAGGTGGCTTCATACGAGAACAGAGGCACAATACTATTCACCACGAAATCCGACAGACGAGCCATGGTGTACTTTTGAACCTCCAGTTTTTCCAACCTTGAGTAAACTTGATGATCATCCGAGTTACCAAGACCTCGTCTTTGATGCTCCAATAAATACCAATAAAGACCATAGATTTTTTAAGCTTACCTTGACGCAGGAAGAATTTTATCAGTTAGTTTTTATCGTTGATTCAGGAAAATACAAGATAGAGCCCTTAAAAATTGCAGTTTTTGAAGAGGAGTGGTGAGGATGATATCGTCCTCGTCATCCTTCTGGCTTTGTCTATTTTAAGACAGATTCTAATTCAGAAGATTTCTTTGAACAAGTTGACTACTCAGATAGAGAGCACTGAACCGTCTATCTCAAAACAGGTATCGAACGTGGAAGTATCATGACTTGCTTCAACAACAGGTATTCGATGGGAGAAATCGCTGTTATTCCAGTTGATAACCTATATGGACAGAGGCTCAGCAAGCAGCATCGTTTTTTCGCAGAGCAAAAGATTTATGTTTTGTTTTATATGCCAGAAAATATCCAATTCACGGTCAAAAAAGAAAAAAATCAGATTCCTTTTCTTTAATTTTTCAAAACCTTTTATGCTCAGAGTTTTCTCATATTGATATAAAATTTGCTTCGTTTACTCTAAAATTTCTCTTCAAAAAAGTCCTCTTTCTCTTGATTTTTCCTCTTGTTTTGCTATTAACAAAGAAGTAGACTTCTGTGAGAAAATAAAAGGTAAAAGAGGAGAAGGTCAGCTTTTTTAGTTTTTAGAATTGGGAGATGAGACCGGTATATTCTGCTTTGGAGTATTCAGATGCTGAGAGAATTTATAAAGTGAGTGAAACCTTAGATAATGGCTTGCTCTTAGATATTTATATTCAGCTTCATTCTGAGAAATTCTTGGAATATCAAAAGGAAATTTTACAAGAATTTGTCGCTGATTTCCTAGACAAGACTAAGGATCAACCTCTAACTTCAAAAGAAATTGAGCAGCTTTTAGAGTCAGAACTCCAAAAACTTAATACAAAACTCCAATCTTTCGCAGATAAACTTCGCGATGTTCCAAAGTGTGATTTAAGAGGGTATGTGCAGGTTATTGTAGATCAGGCAGTTAAGACCTGGATGATTGGAAAGACAACACTTATGATTTTCCGTGATGAAAAAGTTTACTCGGTTTTAGAAAATTCATATCAGGAACAGACCAATATTGATCAGTTTTCTGACTTTATTGGAGGAGAGATTGAGAGAGGAGATGTCTTTATGTATGCAGGAACAAAGCTCTCTGATATCCTAGATCAACAGGACCTTGATGAACTTCAACAGGTCTTGAGCAATGAAAATGCAGCAGCAATGCTTGATGTGCTTGGAGATATTCTTGGGGCAAGAGTTGAAAGATCTCAAATCTGATTTTTGTCTTCTTTTAGTATTACAGGTATTGACTTATCAAGAACTGTTCCTTCAAAAAGAGGAGGAAAACTCACTGCGCTTGCTTCAAAATATACTTCAAAAGTATTCTGAAAGGTTAATCTCTGAGCCTTCAACCAAAAAGCAAGGCAGTACCTTAAAGGAAATATAGGATATTATTTGATGGCTTGAGGACTAGGAATTGTGATTCTATTCCTTGGGTATGCGGTACTTTCTCAGCTCAGAGGTGGGACACAAAGCGTAACCTATACAACAGCAACAGGAGGAACAGCAAGTCTAACCTTAGATCAGATCAAAGCGGATATTTTTGCATTCCAAACGCTTGATCCAAATAGTGATGAAAAGTCAGTTAAATACAATGAAATCCTTCAAAAACTTGGCCTGCTTGAGCAAAAAGGAATTTGGGCAGAGGATGTGAAAAATCTTAGAGAAAGTCTTAATGCTAGCTATGAGCAAGGCTTTAATGTGATGACAATTAAGTCATTATCTCAGTTTGATGATGAACAAACAGGAAGAAAAACATGACTTCTGACTTTTTCTGAGACGGAAAAAGCGAAACTCTGAACTCCAATCAGTGTAAATGTTGCTCCTCAAATTAATATCTGAGGTAAGCTTTGAGCTTTGCTAGGTAGTGTAAATGAAAATACAAGAGGAACTCTTGTTGAGTATAATGTGGGTTCTGACGCTAAAGATTGTAGTTTAAGTTTGAGTAAAAAGGGACTTTTCTGTTATACTGCAGGAGGAGAACTCTTCTTTGTCTCAAAAACTGGTATTGAGACTATGGAAACAACTGATGGTGAGCGATCTACAAAAGATATTGGAGGTATTGGTACCTACAATAAAACAAGTATCTACCTTTTCCAGCATTCACCTGCTAATTTCGCATCTGTATTCCTAACTAGATATATTAATATTGCTGGTTCTGAAGCAAAATATAAAAACGGTCAGAATTATACTGTTTTGACAGCTTCTGGAGCAAGTCTGCCTAGCCAGATGGAGGGATTTGCAATTGATGGAAACTTTATGGCACGATGAGATGGTGCTTTATATCAGTTCTGGAGAAGTTCAAATGTTTCTTCTAGACTTGATTATCGTCAGGTACCTATTGTCTGAGGAGATAAAGTTTCATCAAACTATTCAAATAATGTGAAAGTCCTAGTAAGTAGCTCTTCACCTTATATTTTCCTTTTCGATAGAGATAATCAAACCTTTACTGTTTATGAATCTAGTCCGACAAAGGTTAATGATAACTACAAAACTTCATTCAAACTCTACTATATGTTTAGATTTAAGTTTGATTTGTCTACAACAAATACTCGTGTAGTTGATGTTGCAGTGCCAGAAACTACAAATGATAGACCAGAGCTCTATATCTTGACTACTGATGGACTCAATAAAATCAATCTTTATGAATTTATTGACTCACTCAAAGCTCAGAAATCACTTAAGGAGGTGACAGAACAATAAAAAAACAAAAATCTGATTTTAGTCTTTCTCTGTGCTCAAAATGCTAGAATGACAATAAATACTTTTGTAAACTTTAATTCTAGATTGAGTTTTATCAGTATTCCTGCTCAAAATACAGGATAAAAAGGAAAAATCAGATTTTTTTCTTGGAAATTACCTAGTCTCTATAGGGAACTTTAAAACCTGTGAAATTGATTTATACTCTTTATTATGTTAAATGAAACCACTAAAAGCTCAAGAAATTAGAGAAAAACGACATAATTTTTGGCTCAGTAAACAGCATGAGCACCTACCAGAAGCCTCTCTAATCGCAGATAAGGATTCAACAGCCCTTTTTAATGTTGCGGGAATGCAGCCTCTTATCCCTTATCTTGCTGGTAAGAAGCACCCTTTGGGAACAAGGCTTTTTAATATCCAAAAATGTGTCAGAACTGTTGATATCGATGAAGTAGGGGATAATTCTCATCTGACTTTTTTTGAGATGATGGGAAACTGGTCGCTGTGAGAATACTTTAAAAAAGAAGCCGTTCAGCGAAGCTATGAATTTCTTGTTCATGTGCTAGAGTTTGATCCCCGTAAGCTAGCAGTAACTGTTTTTGAGGGGAATGCTGATGCACCGAGAGATGAGTTTACTGCTCAGGCTTGGGAAGAAGCTGGGATTCCAAAGGAGAGAATCTCCTTCCTTGATGCGAGCAATAATCGATGGAGTCCTGGTCCTGTAGGACCTTGTGGATCAGATACCGAGATTTTTTACCGAGTGGGAAATTCAGAATTCCCTCCTGAGTGAAGCAATGTTGCAACTGATGAGGATAACTGGCTCGAGATCTGGAATAATGTGTTTATGGAGTTTTATAGAGATGAAAAAGGAGAACTAACAAAACTCTCACAGCACAATGTTGATACCGGAATGGGATTTGAGAGAATGTGTAAGGTTATGCAAAATAAGGAATCTGTCTATGAGACTGATCTTTTCACTCCATTCTTGGAGATGCTAGAAAAAAATACCGGACTTTTCTATACAGACAATAAGAGAAGATTTAGAATTATTGCTGATCATCTGAGAACAAGTTTTATGCTCATCAATGACGGTTTGACGCCATCAAATCTCGGAGCAGGTTATGTTTTGAGGATGATTATTAGAAGAGCGTATTATAATCTTTTCTTGCTCAAAAAGTTCTCTCAGAGTGAACTTGATCTCTTTGTTTCAAAGGCATTGGAAGCATTTAAGGGGCTTCGCGACTTTGATGAATTGACGATAAAAAGAGTTCTCTTGGCTGAAATTGCTCAGTTTGAAAAGACGCTTGCTAATGGAGAAAAAAATCTGAATGATTTTCTCAATAAGCTTGAATCTCAAGGAGAAAAAGTACTTTGATGAAGTCAGACTTTTATGCTTTATGATACCTATGGTTTCCCACTTGAGATAACCAAGGAAATCGCAGCAGAAAGAGGATTTGATGTTGATGTTGAAGGATTTCAGAAGGCTCTAGAAGAAGCAAGAGAAAGATCAAGAACCTCAGGAAAAGAATTCTTCCAAAAGGGAACTGATTGGTCAAAGTATTTGGAGGGAATTCCGACAACAACTTTTACTGGATATGATAGTCTTGAATTGGAAAATATGAAACTCCTGAAAGATATTCAAACAGAAGATGGACAAAGAGTCTTAATCTTTGATAAAACGCCGTTTTATCCAGAGATGTGAGGTCAGGTGTGAGATTCTGGAACGCTTATTCTTGATACTGGAGAAAAGCTTCATCTTATTGCAACACAGAAAGTTGCAGGAGTTATCCTACATTTTGTGGGGTAGTATTGAAGAAAATAAAAAGCTGATCAAACTCAAAGATCAGTTTTTTCTTTTGAAAATAAAAAAGAGATTCCTATACTCTAAAAAACTTTATTCCCATATTCTTCGTATGCAAATTACCTCGCTTTCTTTTCTTAAATCTGCCTCTAAAGTTGCTGAATGCCCCCCTGTTTCTTTGCCAGAATTTGCAGTGATTGGGAGATCAAATGTTGGAAAATCAACCCTGATCAATATGCTGATGAATCAGACTATCGCAAAGTCTTCAGATAAGCCTGGAAAGACGCAGCTGATAAATTATTTTCTTGTCAATGAAAACTGGTATTTTGTGGATTTACCTGGATATGGGTATGCAAAAGTTAGCTTAGAATCTAGAAGGAAGCGAATTAATGAGACATATGAGTATTTTCTCCAGAGGAAGCCATATATTTTTGTCTTAGTTGATGGATCGATTCCTCCTCAGAAGATTGATCTAGAGTTTATTGCCGCGCTAGAGGAGGAGAAACTCAGCTATGCGCTTATTATTACTAAGGCAGACAAGGCTAGTCAAAAGACCCTTAGCCAAAATACCAAACTTCTCAGGCAGCAACTTCAAAAGATTACAAAAAAAATGCCTGAGATAATCCTTTCCTCTTCCGTTAAAAAAACAGGAAGAAATCAGATTTTAGACCTTATAGAGGCTAAGATTGCTGAAAAAACGATTTAATCAGATTTCTCTTGTTTTTTTCTGTTAAATAACTATTATCACTATTTCAATATAGGTGCTATTTTATTCAAAACAAAGAAAAATGGACTTTGACCCAAAAAAAAATTATTATGACATATTAGGTGTGAGCGAGAATGCAACCGCTGATGAAATTAAGAAAACCTTTAGAAAAGAAGCGGTAAAACACCATCCAGATCGCTGATGATCAAAAGAAAAATTTCAGGAAATTAACGAAGCATATCAGATTCTTTCTGATGAACAAAAAAGGCAACAATATGATATGTATAGAAAAGGAGGATTCTGAGGAGGTGCTTGAGGTTTTGATTTTTGAGGATTTGGCTGAGGTGGAGCTCAGTTTGATTTTTGAGACATTGGAGATTTGCTCGGAGGTATGTTTTGAGGATTCTGAGGTGGATCTAGAGCGAGAAGAAAAACCAAATGAGATGATCTTGAAAAACATATTGAAATCAGTTTTGAGGAAGCATATCTTGGAGTTAAAAAGAAGATTTCCTATACCAGAAATGTAAAAACTGAATGAGTTACTGAGGAAACTTGTACGCACTGTAATGGAACAGGAAAAGTAGTTCAGCAGGTACAATCTTTTATGGGAGTAATGCAGACGCAGGTTGCTTGTCCTGAGTGTGGAGGAACTTGAAAGATCTATAAAAAAAATGGTAAAGTGCTCGGAAATGGTGGATTAGAAGCCAAAAAAGAAATCCTTGAGCTCAATATCCCAGCAGGTATCAAGTCTGAGAGCTATCTAAAGTATGCAGAAAAAGGAGATGAGGCATTTTGAGGGCTTCCTACTGGAGATTTGTATGTTAAGATTTTTGTTGCGGAAAGTTCTAAATATCAGAGGAGGGGAGATGATCTTTGGGTAAAAGCTGACGTTTCGCTTTTTGATCTTGTGCTTGGAGGTGAGGTTGAAGTGCCGCATCCAGAGTGAAAAACTAAGGTTAAAATACCAAAAGGAACTCAAATCTGACAAAAGATTCGCATTGCTGGAAAATGATTTGGTGAGAAGTGACTTTTCTCTCGTAAAGGAGATCTTATTTTAGAGCCAACGATCCATATTCCTAAAAAACTTTCAAAAGAACAGGAAAAACTACGAAAGTCTCTCAAAGAGACGTCAACAGGAAAAGAATCTGATTAAGTTCAGATTTTTTTCTTTTTTAGAAAAGATAGAAAAAACTGACCTTTAAAGTCAGTTTTCTCTTTTAATTTTTCTTATCTATCAAAGAGTCCATCAATATGTTTTTTATCCATCTTTACAAAGAACGGCCTCCCATGCTGACAAACAAACATTCATGGAACCATTGAAAATCCATCAGCTACGAGTTGCTCCATTTGTAGATATGAGAGCTTATGACCAGCTTTAATCGATGCTTTGCAGGCTTTAGTCGCATAGATTCCATCTAAAATATGATCAAAGCTAATCTCATCTAAGTAGAGTACATAATTGAGCAGAGCGCCCATATCAATCGGATATACTACAAAAACCTTAGGCAACGCATAAATTGCAATCACATTCTCACCAAGCATTCAAATATCAAATCAAAGCTGATTCAATTCTTCTATTTTTTCTTCTAGATTGGCTACTTGAGTAATCTCAAATTTTAATGGCTGAAGAAGAGGTTCAGAACTGAGGTCTTTTTCGATTTTCATTTTCTCAAATGCAATCCTTTCTGCTAGAGCATGTTGATCAATTAGATAGAGCGCGTCATCAGCCTGTAGTGCAATATACATATTCCAGAGCTGACCAAGGATTTGATATTCTCAAATCTCCTGATGGAAAAAGAATTCTTGTTCTTTTCTATGCTCATCCAAGCTTCCAAAGTGGCTAAATGAAATATTTTCTTGTGGAGAGAAAAGGCTAGTAGAAAAAGGCTTTTCTCTATTTTGAACTTGCTCTTCTCCAAGATGGACTCCTTCAATCAAACCAGAAAAGTCAGTTTGAGAAAATTGGCTTTCTTTCTGCGCTTGTCAAAAGGTAGAAAAATCTGATTTTTGTTGAAGTTCTCCTTGCTTCCCAAAAAACTCATTTCCAACACTTCCGATCTTATGATTGCCGAGCAGTTGTAGAATACTTTGATAGACCGCTCTATAAATCTGCTGTGAATTCATAAATTTTACCTGCAGTTTTGCAGGATGGACATTGACATCAACCTCCTGAGGGTCAATCTCTAGCATCAAAATTACTAGCGGATATTCTCCAGGAGTGATTTGCCTACTATACGCATCCATAATTGCTTTTTTGATAATTTTGTCTTGGATTGGACGAGAATTTACGTAAATTTTGATGTTTTCAGCAGAACCAAAACGCAAGGTGGGATCTGATACAACTCCAGTGATCTTTAGAGAATCTTCTTTGTATGCGAGAGGAATTAACTTCTCTGACCGATCTTTTTTGAAAATATCTAAAATTCTGGTAGATAGCTCACGACTTGGCTTGAGATCAAAAACGAGTTTATCGTTCTTTTTTAAGATGAATGCCTTATCATAGTGATAAAGTGCCACATCAATAAAATAATTATAGCAATAGTAAAACTCAGTCTGTGCAGATTTTAGAAACTTGAGTCTCGCAGGCACATTATAAAACAAGTCCTCAACTCTAATTAAAGTTCCATGTTCAAAGGGAACTGGGAGATGAGAAATCAGATTTTCATTACCTCTTCTCACGAGCTTTGTTCAGATTTCAGCATATTGAGTCTTGGTTAGGACCGTAATTTTGCTTACTTCTGCGATACTAGCCAGAGCCTCTCATCTAAAACCATAACTCTCTAAGGAATACAGATCTTTTTCATTCTCAATTTTTGAGGTTGCATATCTTTCTAGGAGTAAATCCATATCAGAAAGCTCGATTCCAGTTCCATTGTCTTCTAGTGCAAGTAATGATTTACCTCAGTCGTTGATTGTAATTTCAAGTTTTGTCGCTTCTGCATCAAGAGAGTTTTCTACCAATTCCTTCAAAAGCGAGGCTGGCCTCTGTACTACTTCTCAAGCCTTAAGTCTATTGATTACATAATCAGGTAATTTATGAATACTCATAGTTCACTACTTACAAAAGAGAGATAAATAGCCATCTTCAATATTCTAAAAGATAAAAAATCAGATTTTTTCTTCTTTTCCCAAAAAATATAAGGCTAATAATCTGATTTTCTGCTTGCTTTTTGATGGCAAAAATTCAATATATATATATATACAGACTTAAAGATTTTTATCAAGCTTATTTAGTATGCTTTCTGATATAAAAAGTTTTATCAAACTCTATGCCCCTTACCTCAAGCGAGGATTCTTGATTTTTTCCGGGATATTTATGTTGGTAGCAGTTCAGACCTATGTAAATTATACAACAATTATTGAAAAGACACTTCAGGTCCAGGAACAAACCAAGAAAGTAAAAGATGAAATTAGCTATTTTAATAATTTTCAGCTCAAATATCTTAATTCTGCTCATGCAAAAAGGCTTCTTGCTCATGAAAATAATATTCTAGAGCCTTGAGAGGCAGTTATTCTTTTCAAAGCCAAAAAAGAACCTGAATCTAAAGAACTTCTACCTGCAGAAACCTTACAAAATACGCCTCGAGAAGAGCGAAAGTCCTTCTTCTCTCAAAAAATTAGTGCAATTTCTCCAGAAGGCTAGAAGATAAGAAATCAGACTTTTATCTTCTTGTCTAAGAACTTGTGACCTAAGATTTTTTTAGCTTTCCATCATGCTAAAATGTTCATACAAAAATATTTTATAAAATTTCTTTTTTTCTTGATAGTTCTCTTTGGGGGATTTTGACTCTCATTTTCATCTGCGACTTCAGCTCCTAGCCTAGCCACAAAAACTCAGTTTACAAAAGAGGAGTTTATTAGTTTCTTAAGTTCTCTAGATATTTCGGCTCCAATTCTACACTGAGACCATCCGCTTTCTCGTTATGAACTAACAAGGTTACTTAATGCTGTAGAGTGTGAAGACTGTTTTCTGCCATCTCCAAATGTTGTTAGAACCTATACTCAACAATTCTGGTCTTCTTTTATTCAGCTTCCATGAAAGGACTTTAGGGATATTGAGTATAAAAGTGCTCCTTATCAGGGGAAAGATTACTATTATTGTGTTGCTTATATTGGAGATAGGACTTATATGAGAGGGTACCCTCTGGCGATGAAAGCTGAATCTCCGCTTTGTTGAGGGAATTTTTGTGGAGCTGGAGGAGTAACTAGGGCTGAGTTTTTTCAGACATTAACCAATCTCCTCTCTGAGAGGGTTGCTAGTAACTATACAGCATCATGGACAGATATCAAAACACGACTCCAAAAGCATCAAAAATCTGATTGGGCATATCGTCAGTTTAGTGAGGATGAGATTAAAACAATTGAGATCGCACCTTCAAGAACTCAAAAACTTAAAGATGGAAAAGAACTCAATATCTACCTTAAATATTGTACCTATGAACCGAGAATGTGTGGTTTCTTAACCTTTCCTCAGCTCCAGTCTAAAGTTTGGCCTCTAGGACAGGTAAATCTTTTGATAAAAGAGGGGATTATCTCATCAGAAGATATCTCAAATCTCTGAAAAGTTATTACTCCAAAAGAGGCAATTGACAAACTCTATTATGTCTACTCTCTACATACAAAATGTGATGCAAACCTAGACTATGACTGTGATTGAATTACCAATCATAAAGATAATTGTCCTAATATCTATAATCCTTCACAAGCGGATCTGGATACTGATGGGGTTGGCGATGTTTGTGATGATGATATTGATTGAGATAATCAAAAAAATCCTATTGGACTTGTAGATGAAACCTGAAATATAAATTATAAAATATTGAAAAATCACAGTTCATCTGATAAAACTCCATTGGGAGATGCAGAGCAGGACACCTATTCTTTTCTAAAGATTAATCAAATCTGAGATGTAGCTCCCTATCTTGTGAAATTCCAGCTTCTTAGCAAAAAAACACCAAAATCAGTACAGCGAGATTTCTGAGATGGACAGATAGGAAATGGTAGTGATGCCAGTCATAGCTATAAAAATCCTTGACTCTATACCATTAGGGCTAAAGTGATAGGGAATAACTGAGAAATGAGTCTCGTCTCAAATCAGCTTTTTATCTGAGAATCTCTCAATACAAATTACGCTCTCAATATCAAACCGCCTAAAATCAACTGAGATACTGCGACTTTTGAGGCTGAGAGTTTGGGAAGAATAGATGCTTTCAAGTGGAGCAATTCTGCGACTTCTTCAACAAAAAGCTCTGATACCGCAGGAACTTTTATTGCTACGCTTTCAACTGGTGCTAGAAACAATATTACCCTCAAATGATTTTATCAGTGAAAACTTGTTGCTGCAGCATCCGTTGATATCAGATGGTATAAATGAAAATATATCTCCTCAAGCTTAAATTTTACTCCTTTCCAGAAACAACTCAATCAAAAAATCTGAATTTCTACGAGGCTATCAGATCTTTCCGTTAGAGATATTAAGATGATTAGGTGGGATCTAGGAGATTGAACTACTTCGACAAATAATCAGCTTATAACCTCTCATATGTATACCGAAGCTTGAAGAAAAAATCTCGTGCAGAGGATTGAGCTTGAGAATGGGGAGGAACTGATTACAACGACCTCTTTTACTATCCAAGATCCCAAAAGTTCAGGAAACTATGCCGTAAATCTAGAATATCTTAGCTTTTCAAACCAAAAAATCTGAATTAAGCTTTTGCCTTTAGGATTTACGTCAGTGATTCCTCAGGTAAATATCGCCTTTACTGCAACCGAACAACTTACAAAGACTAATCTCTGATATTTCGGAGAAAATATCTATTATGACCTTGGATACCAATGACCATTAAAAATAAAAACAACAACACAGGTATATACTGGTCTAGTGCTTAAATCTGAAAGCCTTGTCTCTCCAAGTGGAGATACAGTCAAGTGAAAGGATATGCTCCTTGATACAAAAGTGCCTTTTTCTGGATTAAATTGTGATTTAGATAAAGATTGAGTCCCAGATATGTATGATAGCGATATTGATGGTGATGGTAAACCAAACCTCCTCGGAATGATTATAAAAGAAAACTCTGACTGCAGTCTTGTACCTGGTGATAATGTGAATCTGAATCTCTATAATCAGCATTTTGGAGTTTGTAGCCTGGATAACTGTCCTTTTGATACTAATCCAGATCAAGCTGATCTTAATGCAAATGGAGTTTGAGATGTTTGTGAGTGAAAAAGTGCATGTTGAGATGGGAAAATTGGTCCTGGAGAGAGTTGTTTAAATTGTCCTCAGGATGTCTGAGAGTGTACTTCAATTTGTTGAAATGGGAAAGCAGAACCAGGTGAAACCTGTGAAAATTGTCCTCAAGATGTCCCAGTCTGCGAAAAACTTTGTTGAAACGGAAAAGTAGATCTAGGAGAAACTTGTAAAACCTGTCCTCAGGATGTACCAGTCTGCGAAAAAACGTGTTGAAATGGGAAAGTAGACCCCGGTGAAACATGTAAAACCTGTCCAGAAGATAGTAAAAATTGTCCAAAAGGCTGCTGAAATGGAATAATCGATCAATGAGAGACTTGTAAAACTTGTCCGCAAGATGTGCAAAGATGTTTCTCGCTCTGTTGAAATGGACAAGTAGAATTCTCACTTTGAGAGGAATGTGATGATGGTCCAGAAAACTGAAAAAATTGAGCCTGTTCCTCAGAATGTAAAAATCTTCAGCTCTGCTGAAATGGAAAAATTGACCAGTGAGAGACGTGTTCAACTTGTCCTCAGGATGTTCCAACTTGTGATCGTGATGGAGATGGAATTCCTGATGTGTATGATAGGTGTCCTGATGTCCCAGAGGATAAAAATGGTATTGAGGATCAGGATTGATGTCCAGAGATACCTACTCCTTGCTTGGATAATGAAAAATGCCCGTTAGTAAACCCTGTTTGTAACTCATGTCCCTGTCAATTTGCTGATTTTAGCAACACACTACATAAAAACGATAGTATCAGAGCCAAACTCTTTGATCAAAAGAGAAGAGTTCATTATAATTATTCTTCATTCACTGATATCAGACAATTTATCTATCCAGAAGAGTAAGCGTAGTTCTTAACTATGAAATAAAAAACTCTGAAAAAATTTGCTTTTCATTCTCAATCCGACTATACTTAATATGTCACTAAGGCAAAATAGCTTAGGACTAAAAGTATCAGCTTTATAAGCCTATTCTTTCAATAACCATTTGAGACCAAAAACAAAAATACAAAAAACTCAGACTTTACTCTATTTCGCCTGTCTCAAAGAAAGAATTCTCTTAAACCCTTAGGATGCTAAAGGTTGCTAAGATACTTTTAATTACAAAAAGGGCTTCGTAGTTTACGAAGCTTTTTTTATATTGAAAAAAGGCTTTATATCTCTATAGTTGATCTTAGTTTTATGCCTATTTCTAGCTATGTATTCCTTCCTAAAAACAAAAACACTGATTGTCGCTCTGGTATGCTGTTCGTTTTTTTGAAGTTGACGAACATTAGCTTCTTCTCTTAATTATCATGATTTTTTGCTTTTCTTTCGATGAGGTTTAGAGCTTGATACTCCTGCTCAATTACCAGTTCTCCAGTATTCCAATCTTTCTCCATCAGATCCTCTTTATCCTTTCTTGCAAAAAGCAGTTGCTTATTGATATTTCCCAAACTATTCTGGAGCATTGCCGCTCAATGTACCAGCCTCTCAAAAAAATCTTAATGAGCTTATCAATTATGCTTTCTGATTATCTATCCCAACAAAACAAGATAAAAATCTGACCTTTGAGTCTTTGCAATCTCAGACTCAGCTTTTAAAACCTGCTATTACTCAGACAAAATCTTATGCTGAAAATCATCTCAAATCCCAGATAGCAACTATTCTGGAGGAAAAATATCTCTATCCAGAGAAGCTTCCTCCCTTATCCTTACTCAACTCAACTGGAATTACAAATTATATCAGTCAGATTGAAGATCCTTATCTTGCGTATTATTCTCCTCAGGATGCTAAGCTTTTCCTAGCTGCACTTGAGAATAACCGTGCAGGAATTGGTGTTGCACTGAGTCCTTCAAATGAAGGCTATCCTGAAGTTATGAGAATAATCTCATGAAGCTCTGCAGCTCAAGCTGGACTTCAGGTTTGAGATCAGATTATACAAGTAGATGAGTATGATTTTGACCAAGAGAGAAATTTTGACCAGTTTGTAGCTCGTATCAGAGGAGAGAAGTGAACACAAGTGACTATAAAGGTAAAAAGAAATCAGACTATTCTCTCATTTTCTCTAGAAAGGCAAAAGATCACCTTACCTCTAGTATCTTCATTCAATCATCAGGGAAAATGTTATATTCGTATTGAGGGATTTGATCGCTGAAGTAGTGAGCAATTCTTCACTCAGGCAGAAAATCTTGGAGTATGTACGAGTTTGGCAATTGATCTAAGAGATAATCCTTGATGAATTGTTGATGAGGTAGTTGGAATACTTTCATTATTTATATCTGAAAACCAGCTTCTCATTTCGCTGGAGAAGAAATCTATCACTGAATATGAATATTCAAAAAAATCAGACTTTTCTTTTCCTTGAGATCTACCAATTATACTCTTGATAAATAAATCAACAGCGAGTGCATCTGAGATATTAACTGCTGTTCTCAAATACTATTTCCCAGAAAGAGTGACTATCATAGGGACTGCCAGCTACTGAAAATGAACGATGCAGGAGGTAGTGGAACTTTCAGATCATTCTCTTTTGAAATATACTTTAGCTTTGCGAAAAGTAGCTGATCAAAAGTATTCAATAAATAAAATATGAATTATCCCAGATCAAGAGCTCTTAGATGATCCTAAAACTCCACAAGATGAGCTTTTAGACTCACTTGGTTTAACTCAATAACGCAGAAATGCAAAAATTAACCTATAAAACAATTGCTGCCCCTCTTAAAGTTGAGATTCCAAAAATTAAAGGATCCAGATTTCTTGCGACCCTTTTCCCTATTCAGTCAAAGCAAGATGCGGATACCTATCTTGAGCAGATGAGAAAAGAGTACTATGACGCGACACATAACTGTTATGCACGAAGATGTAGTGTTCAAGCCAATCAGGACCTGTTTTGAAATCGAACTCTTTCTCCTAAACTTCAGAGATCAAGCGATGATTGAGAACCAGCAAATACCGCTTGAAAGCCAATCTTATCTGTCATAACTGGAGAAGAAGTATTTGATATTTTAGTAGTTATAACGAGGTATTTTTGAGGAACACTTCTCTGAGTTGGTGGGCTCATTCAAGCTTATACACAAACTACAAAAGCCTGACTTGAAGCCATAGAGCCAGTTTACAAGCCACTTGAAACTGAACTTCAACTTTCCTATACCTATGATCAGCTTTCCTCGGCTCAATATCTTTTTGATAAATATGAATGTAAAATTGCTCAGGAAGACTATTCTGACCTTATTCAGCAGAAAATTTTAGTTAACCTCTGATATCTTGAAGCATTAAAAAAAGAGCTTACTGATAGGCAACTCACGTTTCTTTAATCTTATCGTATTCGCTGTTAAAATCAGATTTTTTTTATTTATTGCTACCACAATGCTCTCATTTCAGGAACTCTCTCGTAAAAATCTGTCTCAAAAATTTCAGGGTTATCGTATGCTTTGAACGCTTGCTCTCAATTTTACCAAGAAGTTTTTTCAGATAGAAAAAAAACCTGATCATATTCTTGCTGATGAAATCCTGACTTGATATCTTAAGTATCAAATTCTTTTTCTTAAGACTAGAGATCAAAACCTAAAAATAGAAATTTTTAAACAAAAAAAAGAGCTGATAACTCAGCTCAATGCTCATTTTCAATCGCTTGGATATCAGCAACAGATCACCGATATCCGCTTAAAATAGCTTTAAGATCAGCTTTTTTTATGCTATGTTATTTTTCTTTTTAAGCCACCAATCAGACTGCCTTGTCAAATGCTGAATATCTTCGCTATTTTTTAAGAACCTTTTTACTGCTTCTTCAAGGAAGATGGTATTTTGACTTCCTTTAAAGAGAATAATCCACTTTTCATCAGTATTTTTTAAAATTTTTGAAATAGCCTTTTCTACTTTTGAAATTGAATCAACAACTTGGAGCTTCTCCTCTGGATATCAGATTTTAGTCAGTTCATCAGCGAGATATTCGCGCATATAATTTCCCAATAAAATCAACTGATCTGAACTCTGATGAACATATCCAGCTAAAAGACGGTGCTCCTGCTGAGTAAGATCTCCTAATTCTCTCATATCTCAGAGTACAAGCATCACTTTTCTCTTTTCTGAAAGTGATTTTTGAACTTGAAGTGTTGTATCAATGAGTTTCCTCATACTGAGAGGCGAGGCATTATAGGTTGAGTCAATGATGATACTCTCATACTTCCCCTCAAAAAGCGAGCATCTTCATGGTTGAAGCTGAAAAATAAGAGGAGAGGAGAGAAAGTGTTCATAGTCCAGTCCTTTGCCAGTCTGCTGATATTTCACGATATCTGCAATAACAAGAGCAACCCCTAAGTATCCATAATTTGGCTTACCAAAGAGATTAGTCTTTACTTCATACTTTCTTCACTTAATATCTAACAAAAAATCTGAAATAAGTCCCTCATTTCGCATAAGCGTCTCATTTTCAAAACTAATTTCAAGTTCAGGCTTTTTGTGCTGTGTTTGGTACATAAAAAGCTCAATAGAAATCTGATTTTTGAGCTGTTGTGCATAGTGATCCTCAGCATTAAGGAAGGCGATTTCCCTCGTATTTTTTATCATTTTAACTTCCTCATTGGCAATTGCTGCTGGATCTCAAAACTGCTCAGAATGTACAGCATCTAGTGCTGTAAACACCCCGATATGTGGCTTGTTAATACTTAAAAGAAACTCCATTTCTTTTGGTCTATCAATTCCATATTCCAGAACAATAGTATCATAAGGTTTCTTTCAAAATATCATCTTCCAAAAAGTCTGAAATCAGACTTTAATCATATTGAAGATTGAAGGAGACCAGTCTTCCACTTGAAAAATTGAGAGTGACATTCCAAGCTCTCCATTGAAATTTTTCGGAGAAGTGTAAATATTCGCTTCAGGTAGTGCTTTTTGAAGTGTTTGATGAATGATCATGCGACATGAGGTTTTACCTACGCTTCCATTGATTCCAATGGTAAAGATATTATGTTTTTTAAGGTAATTTCTAGCGCATCGTCCTAAATAACGATAATACTGAAATAAAAGCCAGTTTTTAAACTTTTTCATTGGATTTCTCAAAGATAAATCTCCCTAACTATAAGAAAACTGTCTCGATTTTCAATTTTAAGTATTCAAAAAACTCTTGTATCTTTCCTAGGCTTGTGTATGATAGGGGAGTTGTAGTTTTAGATTTCTTTATTTCTCATGAAGTCAGTTAATCCCTTGATTTCAATAGTGATCCCTACTAGGGCGAATGATGCTCATACGCTTTCGCGTCTTCTCCTAGCTCTAATGGATCAAACGTATCAGACTTTTGAGGTACTTCTCGTTTGTGATAGGAGATTTACTCCAGAGGAATGGTCGGATTTTTCTAATATGATTTTGAGTAAACAAGGAGATATTTGATCAAAGCTTTCAGAAAATATGAGACAAAAAATCAGACTTTTTTCTCATCAAAATAGTGAGTTTATACCGCTTTCTCTTTGATGAGCGAGTGCAACAAGAAATTTCTGAATTTGACAGGCGAGAGGAGATTTTATTCAGCTCTTTGATGATGATAATACGGTTTGATCTAAGTATCTAGAAAAAGAGCTCACTTATTACCAGCAATATACAGAGAAATTCAACCAAAAAGTAGTACTCACACCAAAATTACTCTGGAGAGATACAGAGACGATTCAAAATCAGGGATTCTTAAAGTATAATTATCGATTAGCGAGACCACAAGTATATTTTCTATCAGAAAATCAAAGCTATGCTGAGATCTCAATGTTCAGTGGGAATTGAGTCTTTTCAACTGCTGACTTGATAAAAGAGACCCTCTATGATGAAAAGTTTGCTCGAATTGCAGAGGATCTAGATTTTGTCTATCGTCTCAAGCAAAATGGAGCAAAAATCCTGAACATTTCAGAACTAGAACTTAGACATCGAGAGAGAGATAAAACTCCTTTAGAACAAGCTCGAATCTGAACACCTAGGTCTGCTGAGCAAAAGATTAAAAATATTTTCCTCCGAGTAAGAAAACATGGAAATCTTATCCAAAAAATAATTTTTATTTTTTGGAGTTCTTGGGGGATTACTCTTTGGCTTTCAGTGAAAGCATTATATTATTGATGAGATGAGAAGCGAAGTATTATTGGAGGATTGATAAGAGGGTATTTGAGATGATGGAAAGCCTTTTTATCATTAAAGAATTAAAAAGCTAAGAGGAAAACAATACCTTTCTCTTTCCATGGATACGAAAAACCACTACTAGAAAGACTAGCAGTGGTTTTTAAAATTTCTCCCTTCTTTTAGTTAAGAAAGTTCATCAAGATCAAGAGCAAAGATCCCCTGTTCTTGTGCAAAGGCAAGTGCTTCTGTGCAAAGAACTTTACCATCTTTAGTTCTTCGAAAGGCAAAGATATCAGCAGACTTAAGCAGTTCAAGATAAATGATCTTGTAGGCTAAAGTCTCTATCTCAGGAACTGGGATTTTCTCTAGCTGAGGATAGAGCGCAAGTAATTTTTTGCCTTCCTCGTCTGGTGACATTCCAGCATTACGTGCAAGTTCAATATTCACATGAGCATCAATTAGCTGACCATAAAGAAGATTATAGTCTTGCCAAAGAGAAGTTGTAAATTCATTGATAACTTCATAGCCAGAGAGTTTAAGATATTCAATATCTTTTTCCTCTTGTTGCTCAAGAAAGCGAGGTAATCTTTCAAAAAGATAGAATACTTTAGGTTTTGAGCTAAGAGCTGTTGCAAGATCAGCTTTAATCTTTGATTTAAATTGATCCAATTTGTCTTTTTTCCCCTCGACCGGAACTTTCGGTAAGAGGAGCTCTTGTTTTTTGTTTGACATACTTTTTCTTTTTTTAGATTTGGTTTAACAAATAGTCTATCAACAGCCAGAGCCCATAACAGATTGCTAGGACAATGATGATGCCTAGAAGAAGTCTAGGAACTTCCTTCCTATAGTTCGGAACTTCTGTCACTTCTATGATGAGACTTGGTAGTTGAGATTTTTGAGTTCCAGCAATTCTAGTGCCGTTTTCTTTTTGCTTATTGTCTGAACTCTCTGCATTCAGTTTTCTTTCTTTTGTTTCCATAAACTTATCTATTTTATATTTATATTTCAGTATAATATATAAATATTTTATAAAGTCAAGTTCTTTTTTAAAAAGAAAAAATCTGATTTCCCCTTAAAACCAGATTTCTCACTTATTCTCTAATAATAACTTTTTCCTGGGTTAAACTTCCAAGATCGATCTCAGTTACTCCAGCAAAATTTTGAAAATTCTTTTTAAGCCAGAGGTATTTCTCTAGTTGAAAAGCAACATTATCTCTATGAAGAAAAATCATCTTATTCCCCTCAAAAATAATGAAATTGCTAGAACCAGCGAGATACACAAATCTCTTCATCTCAGGAAAAGTCTCCTGAATCTGAGGTAAATAATTAGTATATCGATCATAGCTCACATCATAAAAGAAACCAGCTAATGAGGTTGTTCCTGTTAAATATGAAGGAGTATCTACAATAAATCAGGTTTGACCCAGGGTCCAAGAATTTAGTAATTCATCTGTAACTCCATCTTGCCAGACTCAAAACCTTTTATCTCCGAGTTTAATAATGAAATCAGGCTCAATATAAGAGAAATCAACTGCGATTTCCTGAGGATTGGTGTGGGTAATTTTTACATTCTTAACAAATGGATATTCTGTTCTAACCCAGTTGAGCAGCTCGCTTTCTCCTCCTACCTTTAGTGTACTATAATATTTCCCTCTCAAAAATTTAGACGCTAAGACAAAAAGTTCAGTATTTTCATATTTTTTTCTTGTTTCTTGTGTGTAGTTGATAGTTTTGATTTGATAACTTGGATTATAGATTGTCCCTTTTAGGAGATAAATCGTGAGGAAGCTAAGCAATAAAATAATCCCAATGATTGCCCAGTATTTCTGTGATAAAAGAGATAAAAATCAGACTTTTTTCCCATTTACTTTACGAGAAAAACCAGCAATTTTACTTCTGTTAAAGTCTGATTGCTGAGATCTTTGTTTAATAAAAGGTTTGCTCTGGACAATTCCTCTTGCCATCAAAAGAAAGAACTAAAATTTCATCACTCAAAGATAGCAAAATGCTTGTGATTTGCAACTGGGAATGCGTCTATTTTTTTGATTTGCAATCATTAGAAGAAAGCTTATAGTTAGGAGACTTTATTCCAATATATTACGATGAAAAAGTATCGTCTTTTGAGGGTTGTATTGCACTTTCTTCTTATCAATGGACTTTTTTTCTTGACATATAAACTCCGTTTGATCGGTGATTTTCTTCCTTGAATCCATCTACCGATCCCTTTTATCAATGCAGATGAGCTATGTCTATTTTCACTTATAGCAAGTGCTAGTTTCGTGAGTATTTGAGTGATAAAAAGCTTCTATCCACTCAATAAAAAGATTATAAATCATTTCCAAACCCTAAATAAAGTCTGGCTTTATTGGTTTATTTCAATCGCTTTTCTCTCATATTTTTGACAGGGATTTATTTTCTTTTTTTGAATATCAAGATTCATTATCCTCGTAACAGCAGTTCTCAGCTGGTTAATTATTCTCCTTTTTGATCAACTACGAAAAGCATTTGAGTTTAGATGGCAAAAAAAAGCCTGAAAACAGATTCTTGTGATTGCACAAGAGGGACTAGAATCAGAGGGACTCCTTGCAACAATCAGAGAGAATTTCGAGCTTCCTCTTAAGGTAATCGGACTTGAAAAAGTCGATGAGGTTGATTTCCAAAAATACGAAATCTGTATTATTATCTGAATGTTTCAAAAAGAGGTTCTACAAGCGATTTTTGAAAAAACGAGAATGAATGAAACCAGATTTTTCCATATTAGTGAGTGATTTTTTCTTGAAGATGTTGTTTATACACCAGAAGTCCTCAATAATATCATCGCACTCGAATATAAACATTCAAAACTTGATGGACGATCTCTTATTCTCAAAAGAGTATTTGATCTTGTAGTTGCGAGTATTGCGATTATCATATTCTCACCTGTATTTTTGATTATCTGAATCTTAATTAAGCTAGATAGTCCAGGACCAATTATTTATCGTTCAAAAAGAGTCTGAAAAGGCTGAAATCTTTTCAGTTTCCTCAAGTTTCGTACGATGTATACGCATCTTAGTGTCTGATACTGAGGTAAAGATGCTGAGAAACTCTATCAAGATCTAATAAATTCAGATGCTAATACAAGAAACGGAATCCTTCCAAAAATCCACAATGATCCAAGAGTTACAAAAATCTGACGCTTCCTTAGGAAAACCTCTCTTGATGAATTGCCACAGCTCTTCTGTGTTCTTGTAGGAACTATGTCGATTGTTGGTCCAAGACCTCATCTTCAAAATGAAGTAGAGCAGTATGCCCCATGGGAAAGAAGACTCTTGAGTATTAAACCAGGAATTACCTGATATGCACAGGTATTTTGAAGAGATTCACTTGACTTTGACCAGGAAGCACAGCTTGATCTCTATTATATTCAAAATCGAACACTTCGACTAGATATCTATGTGATTTTTGGAACTTTTGGAGTGATATTCAAAGGACGCTAAATTTTTATATCTTTTTTATATAAAAATGAAGATAAAAATCTGATTTTTAATCCTTTTTTGTTGAGTCCTCAGTATTGGACAGACCTTTTCCTATCAACCGACTGAAGAGGAGCAGCAAGAACTCACTACGCTCAAATCTCAGCTACGTGAAGCGATTTCCTGAGATAATATTGCTCTCTGGAATCTCTATACTCAAGCAAGGGATCTAGAAATCTGAATCCAAGCGCCAGAAAAACTTAATTACAAGCTCCAGCATTTGAGAGATTATCTTTTGACGATTTTAGATGATAAAAAGGAGCTTTTAAAAAGAGATGCAAAAGACAAAAAATCAGAATTTCTTGCTCTTTACCAGTGAAGCGGAGTAGTTAGTGCAGAACCGCTTTCTGAAAACTGTATCGGTCGATATCCAACCTTAGATGCAATGAGTTTTGCTTATGATTTCCCAACTTCACTGAGTATCGCAATCTGGTATAGAGAAACGAGTTGTGGTTTTTATCTTCCAAAAAATGGAAATTGACCATTTCAGATTATTAGCAAACAATACGGAAGTTGAAGTCTAGATAGAGCACTTTTTGAGCAAACAATCAAGGATTTCCTTGAATTTTCAAAGAAAAAAATTGAACGATATAATTCAAAAAATCCTGAAACTCCAATTCGTCTCTGATATGATTCAATTAATTATAAAGATCTCTATAAATTTGCAGGACTTTACAACGGTTTAAGTGGGGGAACTGTGTATTGAGAGATTTGACCTGCTAACCCAAAATATTTCCTAGAAAAAGTACCCTGAGATCGAGAAAATGGGAAAAAAAATGGACTTTTCCTTCAGGTATTGAAAGTTTTAGAATGGGAAGTTAAATAATAGCAGTGTGTAAAAATATTATGTAATATTCGTACTTGAAAAATAATAAAAAATCAGACTTTCTTTTTTTACCCAAGATATAGCAATGTTTAAGCAATCTTTTCCAATTTTCAAAAATAATCCAGAGCTGGTGTATCTAGATAACGCAGCCAGTACACAGAAACCTCAGATCGTGATTGATGGTGTGAGTAATTTTCTTGCTCATGATTATGCGAATATTCATCGTGGATTATATGATCTTTCGGAGCGTTCAGAGTCGCTCTATGATCAGAGTAAGCACCTTGTTGCCGAGCTTCTAAATACCTCAAGCAAAGAAGTTATATATACCTACAATGCGACCTATGCTATCAATTTGGTTGCGCAGAGTCTAGTAAATTCTCACTTTCTGCAAAAAGGAGATAAAATTCTGGTAAGTATCTGGGATCATCATGCCAATAGTTTACCTCGATTGGCTTTGGGAAAGCTCTTTGGTATTCAAGTAGAGTTTTTTTGATTAGAGGAAAATTATGAAATCGATCGATCAGATTTTGAAAAAAAATATGATGATAAGGTAAAACTCGTGGCATGTGGACATGTTTCCAATGTAACAGGAAATATCTATGATCTCAAAAAAATTAAATCAAGACTTAGAAAAGAGACTTTCTTCTTGGTAGATGGTTCTCAGTCTGTCCCAAATTTCTCTATTGATTTTCAGGATATTGCGGCAGATGCATTAGTATTTACCGCCCACAAAATGATGGCTCAGACCTGACTCTGAGTCCTCGTTTTAAAAAATCAGCGAATCAAAGAGCTAGAGCCTCTCATTGTCTGAGGAGGAACAATTAAGGATGTAACGATCTCAGGATTTAACCTTCAAAGAAATAACCAAAAATTCGAAGCAGGAACTCCAAATATCGTTAGTGCTGTTTCATTACTTCATGCCTTGGAGTTTATAAAAACGCTCAGTCCAGATCATGCTTTATTAGGAGGAATGCAGGTGATCTGGCAGCATGAGGAGGAGCTTGTCAGGTATGCATTAAAGAATTTCAAACAGCTCTGAGACGCAGTTCAGCTTATCGGTTCACAGACTGTTCCAAGAGTTGCCTTGTTCTCCTTTGTACTCAGAGATGAGCAAAATTTCAACAGAATTTGAGAGTTTTTTGCTGAACAAAACATTTGTATCCGTTGTGGAGGGCATTGTGCTTATCCACTGCACAAACACTATCATCTTGGAGGAACTTGCAGGATGAGTGCCTACCTCTACAATACTACAGAAGACCTAGACCTCTTTTTTACTAGGCTTTCAGAACTTATCAAACAACAGAGATAATATCACAATTTCTAGATTTGAAAAGAGGAAAAAAGAGAGAAGAAATCAGATTTCTTTTCTTTTTTTTTCTTTCAAGTATACTTAAAATGATTTAATCGCTTATCAGAATTGATGAAAAAAACTTCTCAGGAAAATATACTTACAATTATAAAATATGTGGGACTCGGACTGCTATTTCTAGCTT
>CAUUID010000005.1:0-43751 GCA_963545225.1 uncultured bacterium | reverse complement strand
GAGTATAATCAGCCACCTTAAATTTAGCTTAAAGCTTCTAGGAAGATTAATCAAAGCCTGAAATATACAAAGTTACATTTACACTGTAGACTTCTCCTTATAATTTATCTCAATTCAAAACAAGGGAAAAAGCAGATTTTTTTCCGTTGACATAAACACCTATAACTATATATAATTTATAAACAAAAGATAAAAACCATGAATAATCAAAAACGGAATCGCTCTCCTTAGAGTGATCAAATCGGAGTGAGAAGCTACTCTGTTACTCAAACTTCTGACGAAAGAGATGAAATCGTCTAAAAAATATTTCGTCTTATGGAGAGGTGCACTCCATACAAAACTACTTCACCAAAAGTAAAACGATAAATAAAAAAAGTTTTTTAACATTAGTAAAGAAATTCCTTTTTGTAGGAATTATTGTTTGTTGCTTTTTTGCTCGTTCTAAAGTCGAGGATGAGAGCAAAATAAATGATAAAGCGCTATTCGCTACTCAAAGTGTAAATTTGAATACGGTTTCTTTAATGAAAGCTACCTAATTTGACTATAGAGAGTATCACCTGCGGTCATTTTTTTATCTATCTTTTACTCAATATAATGCTCAAACTCTTCAAAGATCGTAAAAAGCTGAAAAAAATCCTTCTTTGAATTTTAGGATATTTACTACTTAATTTTGTACTAATAGTTGTATTTTTAACCATGTTTACAATCGAAGAATGAGGTCACGGTTGTATTGGTTCAGGTTTTTCTCTTTATCTCTGTACAACTCGAAAGGTAATTGCTACAAATATACTTTGATATTTTAGCGGATTCCCCATAAATATTCTAGCAGTACTTATGGCATTTGGCTTTATTTTTATTTTCCTTACAGAGAATATATTTGGTCGGTCAGTAAGTAGTCTTGATGATGAAATATATCTTGTGTCTTTAGTGGGGGTATGATTTGTTCTCCTCATAACTGTAATCATTATCTGAACAAGATATCTTCTAAGAAAACTTCTTAGGAAAAAGAAATAAATGTATCATCTTTATTTTCTATCCCTAAACAATGTTCAAGCTCTTCAAAAGTCATAAAAAATTAAAAAAAATCCTTTTTCGAATTTTAGGGTATTTGCTACTCAATCTACTAATAGCCCTTATTCTTATTTCTATACTCTCGGTCTGAGAGTATGAGTATAACTGCACAAGTACTGGACGAAAACTCTATTTTTGTGCTATTTGGGAAGTATTATTCTCAAGCTCGTTTTGGTGAGGGCTAGTCAATTATCCTATAGTTTTTTTTACGGTTTTCCTTGTAATTGGATTGATAGTATATTGATTTACCAGAGACTTTATTGATTGGCGAGTCTTGTTTGATGACTATCTTATTAGTGATTATGTCATAATAGGAATAGGAGCTTCCCTCCTTATTGGTGCAATCATTTTCTGAATAAGATACCTTCTAAAAAAGCGAAAACAAAAATCAAAAAAATCTGACTAAATCCGCTCAAAATCGTAGAATCAGCAAAATCCCTTGAAACAAAAGGGTTTTTCTATATAAATTAGCACAATTCAAAACAAGGAAAATCAGATTTTTTATTCCTTTCAAATCCCTTTGCTGATGCTTGAAAAACTTAATACGATCATCTTAAAATATGAACATCTCAGAGAACAATCTCTCCAACCTGAGATTTTTGAAGATATGGAAAAAGCCAAGAAGGTTAATAAGGAACTTTCAGCTATGGAAGAGACCTATAATCTCGCCTGTGCCTACAAAAAAGCTCTCGAAACTCAGGCAAATGCTCAGGAAATGCTAGCTTCAGAAACTGATCCTGATATGGTAGCAATGGCACAAGAAGAGCTAGATACAGCCAAAGAACAGATCGAAACTCTCGATCATGATCTCAAGATAGCACTTCTTCCCAAAGATCCAAACGACGAGAAAAATATTTTTCTAGAAATCAGGCCTGCAGCCTGAGGAGATGAAGCTGGACTCTTCGCATCAGAACTACTAAAAATGTATCTCAGCTATGCGCAGAGGAAAGGTCGAAAACCTGAAATCGTGGAAGAGCAACTTTCAGATATTGGAGGAGTAAAGTTTGTGATGGTCAAGATTGCTGGAAATAATGTGTATTCACTGATGAAATTTGAGTCTGGAGTACACAGAGTTCAGAGAATTCCTGATACTGAGTCTAATGGTAGAGTGCATACTTCGACCGTTACCGTTGCGATTATGCCGGAGGCTGAGGATGTAGATATTCAGATCGATCCAAAAGATATTAGTATGGATACTTATGCGGCTTCTTCTTCTGGTGGACAAAATGCAAATAAAAACCAGACTGGAGTGAGACTTCATCATCTCCCAACTGGTCTCATTGTAAATATCTGAGATAGTAAATCACAAATGCAAAACAAGGAAAAGGCCTTTGCCGTACTTAAGTCCAGACTTTATCAAATTGAACTAGAAAAGAAACAAGCTGAGGAAAAGTCTCTTAGAGGAAACCAGATCGGAACTGGGGATAGATCAGAAAAGATCAGAACTTATAACTTCCCTCAGGATAGAGTGACTGACCATAGAATTCACGAATCTTGGTCAAATCTCCCAAATATTATGCTCGGAAATATTGATGATATTATCGGGAAGATGGTGCTTGAAAATCAGACGATGTTGCTCAATCAGCAAATGAATTCAGCTCAATAAAAAAATAATAGAAATCTGACCGAACTTATTTGTAAAAGGTCAGTTTTCTTTTCTCTTTAGTTAAATACAGTAATAACTACATGCATAGACCAATGATCGTGGCTCCTGGAGGATCCCACAATAAAGCAATTACCGCTGCAAGATTCGGAGCAGAGGAAGTATATATGGGGGTGCCCTTTACCTCACTCAGAATGAGATCAAACAAACTCTGAGATTTCTCAAAACTCAAAAAAACCGTAGATGCAGTTCATGAGCTCGGAAGTAAAGTATTTTTGACGATGAATATTTTCCCAAGAAATGTAGATATCAAGATCTTTGAGGCGGTAGTAGAAAAGGTTTCTGATATGGGAGCTGATGCGATTATTTTCTCAGATCCAGGGACTTTCCATGTTCTCAAAAAATATATGCCAAATACTCACCTCCATCTCAGTACTCAGACAACAACAATGAACTATTCTGCTGTTCAGTTCTGGTATGATATGGGCGTTAAGAGAGTAGTCCTTGCTCGTGAACTTCATATTGATGAGATTAGAGAAATCAAAGAAAAAGTCCCAGGTGTTGAACTCGAAGTTTTCGTTCAAGGAGCGATGTGTATGACATATTCAGGAAGATGCTTGCTCGGAGACTATATGGGCGGAAGACCAGGAAATAAGGGAGAATGTAACCATGCTTGTAGATTCAACTACAATGTTTATCTAGAAGAACCGAGAAGACCTGGAAAATTTTTCCAACTTGAGCAGGGAGAGGATTGAGGAAGCTTCATTATGTCCTCAAAGGATCTCTCAGTGATCAATAGACTCGCTGAGGTGCTTCCTTATGTTGATGCACTCAAAATTGAATGAAGAAGTAAATCAGAATTTTATGTTTGATGAATGGTAAAAGCCTATAAACACGTGAGAGATGCAATCATTGATGGAACTCCAATTGATCCAGAGATCCAAAATCTTGTAAATGTGATTCCTCATAGAGAGTATTGGGATGGTTTCCTTTTCAATAAGCTTAGGGACTATCCAGATAGAGAGGAGGAACTGACAACGGATATTCCAGTAGAGATGAAACCTGTATCTGAGCGATGAAATAATGAACCGACAGCAACAACAGAAAATACTGATCTTCCCCAGCTCGCCCAAGATGGCACAACGACCCAAGCTACGCCTTGACCGTTATTTGCGAGAAACTATTATGGATTTGTATCAGAGGAAACTCTTGAATACAACGGGAAGAAATACTTCAAGACCTCTCCAAAAGAGACAATCAGACTAGGAATTCAACTCCGTTATTTGACACCAAATAGTTATGGAAAGCTTACAATTACTGGTATCTTGGATGAAAAAGGTAGAGAATTAGAAAAAGCTGACTGTAATACGCCAAATGTATACATTACGACAGATTATCCTTTAGTCTGAGGAGAGATTCTTTATGTGAATCCATCGGAAGCGGTACAATAATCTTTTAATAAAAAAGAAATCTGATCTCAGTGATGAGTTCAGATTTTTTTGTCTTTAAATCAAATCAAGATCATTATGTTTATTCCTGGTGATATTCTCCTTCATTTTTATAAAGCTAAAAAACAAGTAAAAAACTGGCTTTTCTCATACTTACTTTCTTTCTCATAATAAAACAATAAAAAAACTAACGATTTTTTTGCATTTTTTTTGTTTTTGTAGTATAATTGAGTATACAGTTTTATATGTATATGTTGTTAGACAATGAAAAAACAGATTTCTTTAGCGGCACTTGCAGTCGTCGGATTGACTACATTCACCTATGCTGCTACACCATTGCTCAATCTTGATAAGGTATTCTCAGCTAATCCTGATAAGGATTTTGATTTCGGATATACTGAAAATCAAAATATCGCAGTTCAGGGATTCAAATCAGCACAGGAAGGAACAGAAAATACTAATAAAAGCTTCGTGATCACTTCTCCTTTTCTAAAGGATGCGGTAGATTCTGATGCTGAGACCTATACAGTTCTTCTTGGAAAGAATAGTATGAAGAGCTATATGACTGGAGATAGATCAGACCTCTCAGAAGTTAACTTCACTCCAAAGGATGAAGATAAAGCACTAGGACAGCTTACAATGAAGCTTGAAACTAAAGACCTTGAAAAGAATGCTTATTATCATGGAATTGTTGTTCCAGTAGATGATAATGTTCAAGAAGGTAGACCATCAAAGGAATTCTGTTTCAATATTGAAAAAGAAGCTTTCGCTGAAGGGCTCGCTTGTGAAACTTTTGGAGTATCAGCTACTCAAGCTGTAGCAGAACCTGTTGATGCTGTAGATACTACAAGTGAAACCGATGAAGAACATTCCGCAGCTGGAGCTGATATGAAGCTTGCAGATATCTCTCATACCATTGAAGGTAATAAGATTTATCTCTCTTGGACAGCACTTCCTCAGTCATCAAATGTAGAAATTAAACTCTTTAATAAGGAACTTAATGATTTCAGATCTCTAGGAACTGTTCCTATGACTCAGCAAAAGTTTGAGTATATCATGGAAGATCCTAATGCTACAGATCCATATATCTTTGCCTTTATCCCAAGAGATAGTAAAGGAAGAGAAATCAGATATCCAGTTAATGTTAGACATGAAACAGATGTAGTTCCAGATCTAAAGCCTGTAAAAGAAATCAAAGTTGGTCCTGTAGAAGATATGATGCTTATCCTTGGAGTAACACTCTTACTCTATGTTGGATATAGAGTATATGCTTCTAGAAAGGCTGAATAAAAAATTAACTTTCAATAGCTAAAAATCCCCAAGATTGGGGATTTTTTTCTTATTTAAAATCTTGAATAGGTCAGAATCAGTCAAGAAATCAGATTTTTATCTTTGCAATGGAGATGGTTCTCTTTTCTCAAGTTTTTCTAGTTTACCTCCTCGCTCCAGCATATCAAAATCACTTCCTCTCTCAAAGCTCCTCAAAAGAAGATTATCATTAGCATCTGGATAGTTTTTATTAAAACTTACATGATGGGTAGGAGTGTATTGATGTGCTTCCATAAAGACTCTAAAACTTCTCTCTGGCTGGTGAGTAAAGTGAAGCTTTGCATAAGGCTCAAATTCTTCATCAAACTTAAAGCTAATACCATAAACATATCCTTTTTCAAACTCTGGTAGCCAGTACTCCAAAAAGTCAGCCTTTTCTTTTGTATTAAAATTCATCTTATCAAGCTTATTATTGAGGAAGAATTCAATATCTTCTGCTGCGACAGACCATCAACGTGTATTATTTTGATAGTTAGGTCGCAAAGTAGAGTAGTACAAATAAGGAAAAATCTGATCATGTACAGAGATACTGCTTTGTTCATCAGTTGTAAACTTCCAAGTCCTACTCTGATCCTCAAAGTCAGGAATCACTTTAGTAAAACGACTCTTCTCTGGGAGTGTTACTGTGAGCGAGTTCTCCCTTTTTAGTTTATCATAGGTGTATACTACAGGTTTGCAGCCAGCTCCTCCATTAGAAAAGATTTGTCCCTTTGCTGGATAGAGATAGTAATATCCCTTCATAGGAGCTTGCTTAATATTAAATAGCGGCAGAATTTTCTTATTGAACTTAAAGTCTGTACTATAGCCTCATTCTTTGATAATCGTATCTAGCTTTTTTTCTTTATCCTCATCAAAGAAGACCATATCATGAAGCGTTTTCCTTGGGCTCCGCCAATCTGGTTTTTCTCAACAGATATCTTCGAGTTCTATTCCTAGATAGATTTGTCCAAGTTGAGTACAGATAATTTCTCTTGTCTGTTCAAGATCTATGAGGTTCCCAGCTTTATCGAGCTTGAGATTTCATGAAAAAGGGAACATATTTTCAGGATTTTCTTGTTTGTTTTTTCTCCAGTTTTGATTTGTATATTGGATATAGAGCTGCGGAATATCCTTGAAATGAACTAAATAGGTAGCATAGATAACTCATGATTCCCTGATCTCCTTTGTAATATACTCAATCATTTCATTTTCGCTTTCAAAGGCTGCTGGTATATGCACAATAGCTCAGTATTCATTTGATGTTCCGTATCCAAACGCTGTATAGTGATTCAGAGGCATCAGCGTGTAGGTTTCTCAGAAGATAGTTAGAGCTTTAGAAAGCTGAAATCAAGTCGCTCACTGAATATGTTGATAAACAGTATTGGTCAAACACCCATTATTAAGCGACTGCTGAATTGTCCCCATTGATGAGTAGATAACAATATCAATATCCGTCGCCATCAAGCCATTATTTACATTAATAGCGGTCCCAGAGTCTTGATGTTGAAGAATGGTAAAATCTGATTCTTCTTCTGGATTATCAAACTTTTGGAGGATCCATCACTTGTATTCGTATGCAGGATATCTTGGATCTAAACAAACACTACCAATGCATTGCTCATCTGTATAACCAAAATGTTCATACTGAAGTTTATCAAAATTTATTGTTGCAATAGGGATGAGTTTCTCATCTCAACTTTCTTCATTGATTATAGACTTTAATAGTTTGAATTTCGGATTTTTACCCATTCCTCTCATAAAAAACTGCTGTCTTTTTATCATATCATATGCTGCGCCCTGTACCTCTGTAGACCAAATATCATAGTGTTCGTTTGTTCCTTCATTCTCAAAGCGATAATACCTCGATCCATCAAAATTAAAATCTTTGAGTACAAGACCATGATCTCGCACTAGAGTTCATTCTTTTTCCCCTTTAACCCGTTCTATAGTGAATTGTGGTGGTTTTGTCTTATTTGCTAGAGAAGTTTGAGTTCAGCTTTTTTTAAGATTTCCAGTCCCTAATGCAAACATTTCGATAATTGTATTTTGCTGCTTCTTCTCTAGAGGAAGATTCGTCAAAACAGTATTAACCAATGAATTGGTATTAGGGTCAGGGTGGTATTGAGGATCTTCTGGGATAGTTTCTTTATCAGTACTATGATAGCTGATTCCATCTCGATAACAATATGTCCAAGAAATCTCAGATCCAGAAGTCGGTGGCTGAACTCCTCGTTTTCCATCTGGAGATTTCGGACGATTATTGTTTTTTTCAACACATTCCTTGAAATTCAATGGTCGAGAAACGAGGTTCCTATCTAGACCTTCTCAAACTTGATTAGCATCTTTCTGATTTCAAAAAAAATCTGACGAATTCACGGCTCCAGTCTCTGATCAGATTGTTTGCTTCTCTGTATCAGATGAGGATAATTTTCAGCAGGCAGTCAAAAACACTATCGCCAAGAGACAAAAAGAAAGAAAAATCAGATTTTTTATTCAGCTTTTTTTCATAATCTTCTTGAGAAAAAAATAAAGATATTCGCTATCTTACCCTTTCTCAACAAGAAAGCAATCAAAAAAGACAGTTAACTAACTGTCTCATTTGTAGTTGTTTCGCTATCGATCTTTGCGATAGTATTCTCTGGTTTTTTCGCATTTTCTGCGAGCTGATAATAGTAACTTGGCCTTCAAAACTTACGGTAGGAAGTAATCTCCCTGATCCTATATCATACCCCAGCTTTTCATGTTCTATTCCCATATTCATCCATAGCATCTCTTCCTTTTGCTGAACCAATCGTCTTAACATACCATTTCCCGTTCTCCTGATACGGTTCTCAGACTGTCATCTCAACATGATAGATATCGCTATGTTTATTTGCTCATGGCTTACTCTTCCAAAACATAAAATCTCCGGTCTTCACCTCCTCTTTATTGATCTTTTTATTTGAGTCAAAGAAGGCTTTTGCAGTAGGACGATAATTAAAATCGATGCCTTGCTTTTTAAATGCATACATCCAGACTCATGAACAGTCAAATCCTCATCTTTCACTGCTTCCTCATCGCCTGTAGGGTTTTCCAATTTGGGCTTTTGCGGAATCAAGGACCGCAGCAATATAAGGAGCTTCAATCTGATTTTTCTGTTCTTGAATAACAGTGAGCTCTTGTACAAATTCTGGATTATTATTTTTAAAGTTTCTTAGAGCTTCCGCTGTCTCTCTTCCCCGTTTCCCATCAATCTTTTTCTCACTCACTTTCCCATTTGCATCAGGTTGATAGGCTCCTTTCAAAAAGAGAAAAAGCTGAAGCATTGCCACGTTCTCAGGCGTTCTTCTTTGAGAAGATTGCTCAATCCCTGTAAAATCAATTTCAGATTTTAGCCTTGTAAGCATCTGTTCAGTATGGGCATAGAGAGGTTCCTGAGCGAGCTGGTTTTTTAAGATATCAACAGTGGTGCCTTGTTGACTTTTATGCTCAGGAGAAAAATCCTTCTCCAGCTTGGTCTCCATAGTTTTTAGTGAGTAAGCTAGTGATTGAAGTTCAGCTTTTTCTCTCTGTTCTAGCGAGGTATTTCTGTCTTCTATAATATCTTCTGGCTTTGTAAATACCATCTTCTAGGTAAATAAAAAAGTAAAAATCTGATTTTATGCTGCTTTTGATTCAGAGATGTCTTGAGATTGAGTAGCCGGCCTTTTATAGTTTAAGACATCAAGCTGTTTCGGTTTTGGAGCATTAGGAGCTGAATTAGCAATGATTTTGTTGATATAAGTTCAGATTGTCGCATTCTTACCGATCTTGAAATCGTAATCTTTCCTCTTGTAGGCTTTAATACCTGCATATCCTCCTAGATTAAATGCTGCTGCTTCTCAAATATCATTGTTGCAAAAATGTAGGAGTGATTTCTCATACTTTATTGCTACATCTGTCGCAAAATTATAGTCGGTCAAAATTCTCTTGACGAAGCGTTGAAACGACGCAAAGTCCTTTTGGTATTCAGCCCCAGTCTCGTCTGTTCGTTTTGGAAGCTCTTTCCCTAGTCTCTCCTGTTTAAAGAAACCATGTAAGAGCCCAGAGTCCTTCTCACCTCTGACTACCCATCCATAGATACCGAAAGTCCCTCTGATATCTTCTGGCTTAACATTGGTATAATCAAGGGGACCTCATTTTTGATGCCTTCTCATACTGAACTCTCCCCCAAGTTCTGCCTGAGCAAATCCTGTTGAATAAGGGTTATTTTTTTTAACGTCATTGATAAACTTTTGTTCTCAAGGAGATCTCTTGAGGATCTCAGCTTTATAACAGGCATCCTCGGTTTTTTTACCTCGTTTCCCATCGATATTTCTGGAACTTTCCACATCCGCTTTCGTTCACTCAGCATAGGCTCCTTTCAAAAAGAGAAAAAGCTGAAGCATTGCCACGTTCTCAGGAGTTCTTTTTGCTGGATTTTTTGCGATCTCCTCTAAATTAAATTGACTTTTAATGCTTTCAATTGTTCTTTGCTTATAAGATTCCCAGTTGGATTGGCTTACTTGGGATTTTAGCTGAGGTAAAGGTCAGATCTTTTTCTCTGAGTCAGGCATTCAGTTCTTTTTTTCTTGTGAATTGAGATTTTTGTTAAGATAGATCTTAACCTTGTCTCAAATCTGATTAAGCTGTTTAGCAAAACTTTGGAGCTGTGACTTCTCCTTTTTGTTGAGTGTGTTATCTTTATCCTGAAGGATATTTTCTGGAGTTAGAAACGGCATTTTCTCAATCTTTATTTTACTAAAAGTTGTTCTTCCAAAAGCTTGTCTGCGTCAGCTTTTTCCTGTTTTTCGATAGCTTGAATTTGCTCTAAATACTGCTTAAACCTTGATATCTTTGAATTACTTTCCTCAACTGCAAGCTGATAGTAGTCTTTAATCATTCAAAAAAGCATTGATTTTAGTTGAGATCTATCGCTTCCTGCACAGGAGCTTCGCGTCTGAGCAAGTGCTAAAAAATGAGGATTGCTTTCTGAAATATAGTCTAAAAGTAAGGTCATCTCTTGATCTGTAAGCGGTATCTCCTTTTGAATACTTGCTGTTTGTGGTATCATGATCAGGATCATAAATATAAAGTCCTAGTTTAAGTATACTGATAATTTCAAAAAGAGCAAAAAAATCAGATTTTTTTTGTGGAATATAGAGGAGTTCTCATTATTCCAAAAAAATAAAAAAGTCCTCAGTCTGAGAACTTTTTTATTTATCATAACGTTTAATCATCATAGCCTTCAAGATCCACCTCGGTAATAATACCTCTTTTGAGCTCTACCTTTATTCTTCCAGGAACGAAATCAGTTGCCGGCGGCATATCGATATCATCTTGTTCAGTAACACGGATGGTTTCACCTCTTTGCCTTGCAAGAGATTGAGCCTCAGCAAGAGTTTTCCCAAGATATGACCTTTCAGCAGCATATTCTCTAGCTTTAGGAGAAAGATCTTGAGTGTTCTGAACTTGAGGTGCAGTATTTTGTGAAGCTGTTGTTGTATTAGATGTTTGGCGAGGAGTTTGCGAAGCTGTGTTAGCAGCAGGTGCAGCAGTTCTTGCTTGTTGAGCAGCAGCTTGATTAAGCTGCTTTTCTCCCTCGATATCAACATCAATAATTATTCCATTTCTAAGTTCAGCCTTAATTCTTCCAGAGACAAAATCAGTTGCCGGCGGCATATCAATACCATCTTGTTCTGTCACACGGATAGTCTCACCTCTTTGTTTAGCAAGAGCTTGAGCAGCAGCAAGAGTCTTTCCAATATAAACTCTTTCAGCTTCTCTTTCCTTTATATCATCATAGTCGTAGAATCCTTCATCATAGTCATAGAATTCTTCAGCATAGTTTGGAGCAAAAGTCTGAGTTGCTTGAGCTGTAGATTGCTGGTCAGAGATTCATGAAGGTAGCCCCTGAACATTTTGAGCTTGGTCATCAGTCGTAATTTGGTCTTCTGAAGAAGGATACTGTGTTTCAACTATTCTAGAAACTGCATTTTTACACATTCGTCTATTAGTGTTTGTTTCAAAAAAGAGAACATCCTTATTTAAACATTCATACCATACAGAATCCTTCATATCAATGGAATGTCTTGAGGAAATGTTATCAGATAGTCCAAGTGTCGAATTTTTATAGTTGATTGTCATATCTTTTGGAACTGAGATTACAACACGTCTCTGAGCACCAACAAATGGAACAAGAGATGAGAACATCTGTGCAGGAAAATGAATAGATAATTCTGAATTCTCTTTATCGAATTTAGACTGAACCGGAGAGAGTTTTGAAACTATTGTTTCAGGATTTTCATTGATAGGGAGGAACTCAGTCTCTACCCATGCACTAATGGTATCATTTCCTGATGCAATGAATTGAATATGCTCAGCTCGTCAAAACCTTCCTTCTATCCCAAAGAACCAACCTCCATAGGTCCCGAGTGGAGAAAGATATCTCTTTACATCAGAATCAACAGTGATCTTCAGATTTTTTCAATCTATTTTTTCATCGGATAGAAGCTGGGTTTTATGTTCTATGTGGTTAGTCCCTAAAATCTGGAATCATTGATTTGCTCCAAGAATCCCTCCAATCACTCAGCTAAGTAAAAGGGTAACAAGAGCTGTTAAAATAATTCATTTCCTAAACCACTGCTGTTTAAAGAGTGCTCCTAGTGAAGCAATAAGCAAAATACTCAATGCTGCCATACCGACTCAAGCAACTGGATAGAATCGAGGAAGAACCCATTGTACTACCTGACCACTAATTGTTGGGAAGCTCGAAAATAGAGTTATAGCCATTACTCCTCAAAGAAAAAGCCCTCCGAGAGTGAACAAAATCATCAACCAAAGTCCAATTCTAACTAGCTCAAAAAACAGATTTCAGTTTTTTCATGTTGTTTGTCCTTTATCTTTGAATGGTACAAACAGTGCTAAAACTGGATATACCCAGACAGAGAGTCCCCATAAAGGAATAGCAATAAGAAAGAATAGACGAACCCACATCACAGGGATATTTAATGATTTTGAAATCCAATAACAAACTCCCCAAATCTGAGGTCTATTTACACCAAACCATCTCTGAAAAAGGTTGGAAGGCTCAGAGTTTTCTCACATTTCACCCATATCTCTTCAGTCAAAGATAGCCTCAGGTTCTCAAATATTTTCAGCAAGATTCATTACAAATGCTTCTTTGATTGGTGTTGGGCTAGTGTAGAGCTTCTCAATAATGTTATATTTGATATCTTCAAGAATATCTTTGCTAATCTCTTGTTCCTTTGCATAGGTATCAATACGATTCACATAGCTTTCTAGAAAAGAATAAGCATGATCTTCCATTTGGAAAACATGTCAAAGTAATTTATAGGTTTTCATCAGTCTTTTTTCAAGAAATAAAAGTAAATACTTAATGATCTACACTTTTTACTGTGTCTGCAAGTCCTTTCCGAGTATTCCTCATAATTTCAAGTGCTCATTCTCCTTTCTGACTTAGACGATAATATTTCCTAGGTGGTCATTGAGGAGACTCTACTCGAGAATAACTCAGAAGCTCTTCAGTCTTGAGTCTGGAGAGTAGGGGATACAGGGTGCCTTCAACAAGGAGGAGATTATGCTCCTTGAGCGTCGTAATGATATCAGACGCGTAGACTTCTCACTTTGCAATGATAGCGAGAATAATATACTCTAGTACCCCCTTTTTCATCTGTGTGGTAATTTTATCTTCCATTACATAACAAAGAAGTATATAAAAAATGGTACTATGTATCACATAGTAGTGTATAAAAAAAACAAGCAAAAGCAAGAGATTTTTTTGCATCAAAAATCAGGCTTAAAAACTACTATTTCTTTCAGAGGAGAAAAATAATGCTATAAAATGATAATAAAAAAAAGAGAAAAATCAGACTTTTTTCTTTACTTGGATTAAAAAAACTCCTCAAAAGAGGAGTTAAATGCTATTAAATATTCCACTTCCCATATTCAAAAAATCTGACTTCTTCTCAATTCTCTCTGATTCCAGTAATGTTCAGTTTCTCATTCCCAACCATAAAATCTACATGAATCAAACTCTCGTTCATTCCAGCTTGATCTCTTTGCTCTGCGTTCATAGCTTCTCCATTTGCAATCGTGTCAGGATATGAACTTCCCAAAGCAAAGTGGCAACTAGCATTTTCATCAAAGAGGGTATTAGAATAGATCAATTTTGATTCATATATAGGAGAATTGATAGGTACAATCGCTACTTCTCAAAGTCTTTTCGCTCACTCATCAGTCTCTAAAAGTGTTTTCAAACTTTCATATCCTTCTTCAGCTCAAAAGTCAATAACCTTCCCTTTCTCAAATCTGAGCCAAAATTTATCAATCATCTTTCCATTATGCTCGAGAGGAAGCGTTGATGAAATGATTCCATCTACCTCATATTTATGCGGTGCGGAAAAGACCTCCTCAGTTGGTAAATTAGGACAAAAGCTGATTCCATCACGAGTAGTGGTATTGCCAGCACATATCCAGCGATGTCCTCTTGGCAATCCAACCATTAAATCAGTATTTCCTCCTTGATAATGGAGAGTCCTAAACTGCTGTGAGTTGAGATATTCAGCGTATTGATTGAGGTTTTTGATGTGATTTTCCCAGGCTCAGAGCGGATCTCCTTGGTCGACTCTCACAAGGTGGAAAATCTGATTTCGGAGTTTTTGTATATTTTCTTCAGTATTTCCCGACTGATAAATATGATTTGCTCGACCAACAGTCGGAATCGCTGCAATCGTCCAGTTGGTCCAGTTTTCAGAGATAAGCTTACGATATTCGTGTTTTGATCTTGCTTGTGCCTGCATGAGGCGAGAAACCTTCTTTGGATCAACCTCCTTCAAGATTTCGGGATCCTGCATGTAGAGACTCAGCTGCGCACAGTTATTTTTCAGTTCATCGACATAGCCATCTTCTATCCACTGAGGTACAGTATCAAAGATCTCCTCAGGAGCATACTGGTATTTAATAAGGTCTAGTTCTTCATTCCCTCGCCTATAAAAAATCTCTTTTGCTCAAGCCTGATATGCAGCCTTAGCAATCAGCTTCACAAATTCGACTGCTTCCATTGGCGCTTTGATCAAAAGGTTTTGCCCCTTTTGGAGGTTAAGTCAAAATCATACAATAAGCTCAGCATATTCTTTTTGCATTTGTTCAAAAGTTTTCATTTCCTTTTTTATACAATATAAATACTATTTTCTTCCAAAGTCAGCAGGAATTTCTCACCATTCTTCAGTCTTTCGCTTAAGGATTTGAGTTTCATAACTGTGCTCTGAAAGCCATTGCTCAGCCCTTTTTATAAGCTCAAAAAGTTTCTCAGTCTCTGCGGTATGTGGAAGATTTGTCTTGCATTTCCCCTCGTGTACCCAATTTATGGCAATTTTTGAGTCGGAATATAAGTTATAATCAGATTTTTTCTCTTTTAGATAAGAAAGCCCATGAACAATCCCTAAAAATTCACCGATATTATTTGTCCCATGTGGACAAGAAAAATGAAAAACCTGAGCTCAACTGACTAAATCAATCCCTTGATATTCCATTATTCAGCTTGCACTCGAGCATGCCGCATCGACAGCAATGCTTTCTTTGAGAAAAGGGAGTTCTTTTTCATTTCGCTTTTTTTCTGGCTGATAGTAGCGTTCTCGACCTTCTCAGAGAGCTTGCTCAGCCTCTATTTTGCTAGAAAATCATTTATATTTCGCTCATTTGAATCCTTTTACTAATGTCTCAACAGTTTTCCAATCAGCAAAAACTCAGCTTTCTTTTCCTTCCCAAACCGTATATCGTTTGTTCGCCATATCTCTATATTCCTCAATAAAACTCGCCTCTGACTATAGGACTTTTGCCTAAAAATGCAAATAAAAAAAAGAACCTGACAAATATGCCAAGTCCTCATTCCCAAAAGAAATGAAAACTCTCTATCTGACCTCAAAGCCTACGAGGATTTCAGAAAAACTCTGAAACTATCTAATGCTCTAGGCATTCCTAGAACTTATTTTTTATTAGATACCATAGTTTTAGTATATTTAGAGGAGAATAGTTATATATCAACAGGTTATTTATCAGCCAATCAATATACAATATTGCACCCAATCATCATAAGATAGCATCCCTTCCTTTTGCAGAGGAGTATTGCTTACAATGATACTAATCCCAAGAAAAAATCAAGAACTTTCCAAGAAATACTTATAAATAAGATGAAATCTGATTTCTCATCTTATATTCTATCTAAGGTCAAAGGTAAACGCTAAACAGAACATAAAACTGCAATCGAAACCAAACTTTTGGTCATCCAATCAAAAATATCCTCTTGAGTTGCTTAGAAGAGTAGTTATCCTCAACTAAGTAGTAGCCTATCTCCCTGATAGTGACTACAATGATACTCAATTTCTTCTGAATAAAAGCCAAACTTCTTACTCCAAAAAGAAGATAAAAAATCTGATTTTGATCTTTTGTTGTGTTCAAAAGATAATCTCGCAAGATAAATAAGGAAATACCTTATCTTTCCTACAACTCTAATCCAAAAGTAAAAGATGATTTTTTCTGATAGTGAGTTTTGTGGTAAAGAACATCTCTTTTAGTTTCATCATTTCAGAGTAAAATATTTACTGCCTCATTGATGACGGTATAAGTATATTCGATTTTTCCTATTTTGCAAATTTTTGATGACTTTTTTGAGTCTTTTCATTTAATGGCTTTACACCTAGTATTACGAGAATTTTTTTATTAAGAGAGGAAAGTAGTATTGCAAGTAATAGCGAAGCAATGTCAGTGAAACTCGTGATTGCGAACGAAGTGAAGCAATCCAGGATATGAAGGAGAATATAACTTAATACATCTCTTTGAATATCAAAAAAAGAAGTCAGTCTTTCTTTTATTTTTTATCAATCAAATCTTGCATTTTAGCGGAACTTTACTATTATACAGAGAGTTTATCATATTTCGTTTTTCCAAATGCTCAATCAAGCTCAACTCCTCCAAAAATATGGAGATATTATCAAAGAAGAAGTAAATGTAAAAGAAATCTGACCATTTCTTAGTGATTCTCCAATCAAGAAAATATTTAAACCAATCGGATCACAGCTTTCTGCTAAATTTTGAAAAGATACCGGACAAATTATCTCAAATGGAAAGCAGTGAAATATTAAAGAGCTTGAGGACTGAAAAATCCTTGTCTTTTCTCCAGCTGGTGGTGAGTGGATTCTAGATTCAGATTCTTATGAGGTGAGCTATGAATGACTTGATAGTAACGATATCGCAATTGATGGGAATATGATCGCAAAGCTTGAGCTAGAAATTACTCCAGAACTTGAGAGAGAAGGAGTTGCTAGAGAATTCTCAAGATTTCTCAATCAAATGAGAAAGGATGCTGATTTTTCAGTGGAGGAGAAGGTACATCTAACCTATACAACAGAGAGTCAATCTCTAAGCGCAATCATTTCCGAGTTTTCTGACTTTCTTCAAGGAGAAGCGCTTCTCGCCTCAATCTCACAAAAAGAAGAAAACTGAAATATTACTGCTGTTTTCTCTAATAATCAAGAAGCAGTCACTCTAACTCTCAGTAGATAATCAACCTTTTCTTTTCTTCCCTCAGAGCTGAGGATAAAATTTAATTTCCCAGACATGTATTATGGCAAAATCCTGTTATGAATATGCAATGGATATCCTTGCTAGATATCCAAAAACTGAAAAAGAACTCAGAATCAAAATGTATCAACACGGTTATGATTCAGAAATGGTTCAAAAGACACTTCAAAAGCTGAAAATCGAAAATTTCTTGAATGATGAACTTTTTGCAGAAAGTTATCTCCATAGTGAAGTTGTTAAAAAAGGGAAGCCCTTACTCCTTGTAATGCAAAAGCTTGAGCTCAAAGGTGTTGAGAAATCTCTTCTTCAAAAACTTGCAAAAGAGCACTCTGAAGATATTGCTGAGGGAATTCATCAAAGAATCGCAAAGGAAATCCAACTTTACAAAAAAAAGTGAGTTGACGGCTTTGAAATTATTCAAAAGCTGATGAGAAAGGGATATCGTCTCGCTGATATAAAGTCAGTCATTAAGCCTCAAGATGACTAAAAAAATAAAAAGCTGATTTCAGTGTAGGAGTCAGTTTTTTCTTTTTATTCCAAAATTTTCCTCTAGCAAAAAAGTCCTCGTTATATGGAGGACTTTAAAGTTAAAAAAGTAATAATTATTGAGAGATTAGCTAAGATCCCTAATCATGCTATAAGAGCTTTTTGTGTTGGATATAAACTACTCATATCTATACAACTAAACAACTCTTTTGGAAGTCTACTAGGAACCTTGAACCTTTTCATAAGTTCTTCAAGCTTTATGATATTGTCCTTTGTCACTGGATTTTGCGTTTGTCTTACCTCTCTATTCTGAATACGATTGATAAGAAACACAACTTCACTCTCAAGATACTCACGAGGATTCTCGCAGCTCTCTTTTAGCAGATTATCTACATTCTCAATAATATGAACTAGGACCTGACCTAGATCAAAACCTTTAGGTCGAGGCTTCTCAGCCTGTTTTGATTTTTCTTTCATGTTATTAATGAATTTTTTATTTTTATTTAACACCAAGGACTATACTATTTTGCTAGATAATATCAAGAGAAAAATAAAAAAGAAGAATCTGATTTCTCCTTCTTTTCCTTATTCTAAGAGATTATTTATAAACTGGGAAACCTTCTTTTCCTCTTCAAAACTTAAGGGGTGAACCATATAATACGCAGTTCAAAAAAGTTCTTTATACTCCCAAAGGAGGTTATCGAGCTTTTTTTTGAGACGGAGATCTCAATCAGGTCAGTTTTGATCATAAAAATTCCCATTAGCATCCAAAAATGCTACATGTTGACTCTGTTTCTCATTATCAAAAAGCTCTAAGCAAAGGTAATCTTTCTCTTCCTGAGAGAATACATCCATGATGGCTTCTGCTGTGCGAAAACTCTCTTTGTCGATCTTCCCCTGAAAGTTTGTTCTCTTGAGTTTGAGATCATCAGCACATTTGAAAAATTCTTCATCGCTATTACGTAGTCCAGCATAGACAAATCAATAGCAATTACTTGTATAGTTCTGCATTTTGTTTCTTGTGAGATGATAAAGAGAGGCGTATAGTTTTTCTTCGCCTGAAATAGTTTAGCTATTAAGAAGCAGGAGGAGTAGGGGTAGATTTCTTCCAAAATGCTAGCCTCGACATCCAGTTTTTTCATGTAGGTGTCTTGTATGCTAGTTTATCAAAACTAAAATCTGAAACCGGAACATCGGTCCTGAAAAGCCAACGGATACTTCTCCCTAAATTAGTAAAACCATGAGAAATAGTATCACGTGCATTAAGGATTAGATTCCTTGTAGGCTCTATAACAGTTCTAACTGCTCCTTCAACGACCTCTGCCGCTCCAGCAAATGGAGAAAGTGGGACTTGGTAGAGTTTATTGTACCATTTCCCTGTATTCCAGGCTGAAGTGAGAGTCTTCCAGAGTCTATCACCGGTATCTTTGATAACAAAAGCCATATCTGAAGCTACATTCACTGTGCTTTGTGTACCATCAATTACTCATCTGACACCAGTTCCTACAACTCTAGGAGCTACTCCAACAGTGTTTCCTGTAAATCTTCCTGTACTTTTCCAAAATCCCATTTCTCATTACTTAAAAAGATAAAAGTCTGATTTCTTTTTATTTTTCATCTTCTTCAGGAAGCTCCATATTTGCTAAGTATTCTTCCTGAAATTCTTCAAAAACTCCAGCCAAAAATTCATCATAATTTGGAATTAGTTTTTCAATTTTTTCTAGAGCTTCTGCTTCTTTTTCTGCATCAAAAAGCTTCATCACTTCCTTTCTTTGTGGTTCAGTAAGTTTTTCAAAAACTCTCACCATAATTCTATCAATCAAAATCGGCTCAAGCTCATCTTTAAGTTCTTCAAAATTATCCTCTTCAGGATTAAAACCAGCTTGCATCAAGAGATCATTCAAAAAATCTTCTTCGTGAGTCTCAGCAAGGTGTTGATTGTTGTTTTTCATCTTTATTAGCATAAAAGGGTAAAAATCCAAAGGTTAATATACTGATTTACCTATAATTTACATCTTTTTTTCGTCTTGTTCTCATTAGTTCTTACTATTTTGCTCCTTCTGTATTTCTTTTTTGAGTTGAGTCAAAAGAGTTATCCCATCTTCAAATTGTTTGATTTTTTCTTGAGGAGATCTCTTATCTGAATCAACAGAAAATACATTTCCAAAGAGTCTATCAGCGGTTTTATTAAGAGATCTTTGTTGTTCCTTTGAGATATCTAGTTTATCAATGAGCTCTCTATATTCACGGATCGCTTGAGTAAATTGTTTTCTTTTCTCATCTACTAAAAATGTTTCTACTATTGTTTCAGGGACCTGAGGAGTAATAGTTGGTATAACTTCATTTTCCGCAGTGTTGATTGTTGGAGTTATGCTACTAATCAAATCTTTCGGTTTGAGATCAAGGCTGACTACTTTTTTAATATATTGAGGAGGAACGCTGAGTTTGTGTTGGGGCAGGCGATTATCAAGCATAAGCTTTTCTCAGATACGATCAATAACATTCTTCTCCCCTGGATTAATGTTAAACTCTTTTTTATCAAACTCTAAAATTATTACAGTATCAGAGTTTCTATGTCTATAATTCCCATTCTCAGCATTTTTCAGGTGTTCTAACAGGGTATCTTTACCAACGAGATTAGTGGTTCATTGGAGAACTCCACGATGATAGAGACCGGTTTTTACGATATTTTCAGCACTGTCTCTGCTTGTATGGTGAGTAAGATAAATCTTGTTTTCAAAATCAAACTCTTTCATATCAAGGTCTGCAAGTTTTACAAACCTACTTTCCTTATCGTTAATGTCCCTTAGATCAATACCTGTCTTCTGATATATTCTTTCGTATTCTTCTTGATTTTCTTCCTTCATTGTTTTTTCTTTTTCAGTTCTAGTATTTCTGATTTCAGCAATCTCTTCCTCAATTGTTTTTTGCTGCTTTTCTCTCTCATCAGGAGGAGTATTATCTGCAGTTGGTGCCGTAAATACGACTAGAGTATCCTTTTTTTTATTAGTAGCATTGTTTATTCCAGGTTTTTCAATCGTGATTGTCTCCTCAGGAAATCAAAAATCTGATTTTTTAGGCTCTTTCTTAAAAGTATTGGCAAATTCAGTGATTGGAATCCACCATCTGCTTCCACTTCCAGCCTTTCCTGGGATATTTTCTACAATTTCCATATTTACATTAAAGAATCTTTCAGCTTGATTGTGTGCCTGATTACCAGCAATATTCATAGCTGAATCGTAGCTAAATTCTGGTACAAGATTTGAGCCACTATTTGCAAGTCCACGAGCTGTTTCTAGAAGTCATTCAGCACACCTCTGACCATGTAAATAATCTGAAGTGAATCATTTTGTCCAATCTGCTTTCCAAGGTTCATCTTGAAGTTGTTTGATGAATGCAGCCTTTTGAGCGTTGCTAAGAGAGAGTGTATCAATTTCATTAACGACTTCTGTAAGTTTATCATGATACACGCTTGCATCCAAAAATTTACTTCCAGGAAGAACTTGTGTAGCATCGGTTCCAGCTCCATAATGAATATTTACGGTAGTAGTATTTCCTAGTCCATCAAAAGCATTTTTTACTCCATCATGGATCTGCCCTCCTCAATTATTTATACTTCAAAGTTCAGTACCTCCTAGTTCAAAATACTCTTTCCCAGAGATATTCGGTTTCGAGATTGTCTTTCATGGAACAGCTTCACTTGAAAAGATTCAGGTTCCCATAAGATATTGTGCGCCAATAGCTACCCCAGCAGAAGCCACTCCTGTAGCAATTCCATATTTAGCAGCAAGGCGAGATCTTTGATTCTTAAAGACAGATGAAGCATGATGATAACCAGAAATCTGATTGTTTATCAGTTCTTCACTATCAATGTCTTTATATTCTAAATTAAGCTTTTCGCAGACCATACTAATTGCCATATGAAGTTCATTCATATCTGATTCAATTTGTGCCATATTTTCAGAAGCCAAGAAGTTATGCCCAGTCTTATAATAGGCTTCAAGTCTAGCTTTCGCTTCTCTTAAGATTTCCTTTGCTATTGATTCTTCCTCTTTAGTGGGACTTTTTAATGAGGTTCCAAATGCAAGGAGTTTTTCACTGATAGTTTTTGTCTTTTCAAAAGATTGAGTTGCATTATTATAGAGATCAAGCTGTCTACCCGCACGATAAGAACGGTACCAATTTTTGGCTCCTTGAAGCTGAGTGTCTTCTTTTCGTTTTTCAATTTTTGCTAGCTCATTACTCAAATTACGAGTCATATTTTTTTCATGAGTATTTTGCTCTTTAGTATAGTGTGTCCGTTTTTTGATATAGTTTTTAAATCCAGTCATTCCTGCAACTCATCAGGTTACAAGCGCTGAGCTTCCAATAACACCAAGTCCAAGAGCTCCCCCTGTAAGTCCTAGGAGCAATCCACCACCAGTAAACCCAGCAGTTTGTGCCCACCAAGGTAGTTTATCTATTTTCTTTCCAAGTTTATATACCCATCACTTTTCACGGTCAGAATTATCGATTTGATATGCAGATTTTTTATCTGTAAAGATACTAAGATTCATTTTGAGGTTATTCAGTGCTAGTACTCTTTTCGCATGCTCATGCCTAAAGTAATTTTTGAGTTTCTCGCTATTTTTACTTGCGAGGTCTAGTCTAATAGTTTTTAAAAAATCTGGATTTTTTTGGTATCTTTTCAGAAAGTCTTCGATTTTTTCTTCGACTTGTGCAGTATTTCCGCCTTGCTCTAATTTTTTTGCGAGCTCATTTATGAGTTCAAGTTGACCTTTCTCAAACTTCAACTTCTCCAAAATATTCGTCCCCAGGTAATCAATCTTCTGAATTCAGAATTCTTTTTTCTTATTCTTGACCAATGCATTAAAAAACGCTTGAAAACTTGTCTCAGAAAGCTCTCCTTTGATAAAAGAAATACAAGCCTGATTGAGCTCAGGAATATCCTTGATCTGCTTTTCAATATTCCCACCGTTAAATGCAGTCTCGAGCTCTTGTCTATTGACTCCTTTCCCAAGTTCCGTATTGAGTGCCTGATCATCGGTAAATGGCTCATTTTTGGCCCTTTTCATCTGCTGATTGATTTTTTTCTCTCTCATCAGCCCTCTCATGAGGAAAAACTTTGCCTTTCCAAGCAGGTCAAATTTTCAAAGCTTGCTATATTTAGCTTTGAGTTCCTCTTCAGTCTGATATTTTGCAGTTTCCTCGTGAATATTCTCCACATCTGAGAGACTCGCATCCAGATTAAAATAATCCTGATTTCCCTCTTCTGTTGCTATTTCTTCTTCCTGTTCATCAGCTTCTTCTGGCTCGGGTTCGATCTGCGGAGGCACGATCGGTGTTGGAATATTCCTCTCCTCAGACTCAGGAGTTGGCTTAGGTTCAAGTTTCTTTTCCGGATCTGGATAGACAATAACTTCACCTACAGGAGTGAGCTTTGGCTCTCCCTTTTCTTGAGGTTCTTCTTTCCCTACAGGTTTCTCATCTTGCTCCTTTCCTGGTTGAGTTGGTTGTGAAGGTTCGTTGGTTTTATCTTGTTCAGGTTTTTGATTATTTTCTTTATTTTTTTCATCTTCTTTATTTCATTCCTGGGTGTTTTCGTTTTCTGGTCCGGATGTATCTTCTTTTTCTGGCTTTTCTATAGGAGTTTTCCTATCTCAAATTCTCTTCCCATCAATAATTACGACATTCCCATGCCCAGTGATGAAAATCCCATCTCCTTGCAGGTTTCCATAGTTACTTCCATCATTATTATTCCCAGCGGTAGCATTGCCTTCCCCTGAAATTTGTTGATTTCCCATGTTAATTTCAGATTTTTTTTGTTCTTTTTCTCGCTTTTTTCTCAGTTCTTTTTTGAGTTTTTTATTTTGCTTCTTTTCAGCTTTATCAATATCTTTTTGATTTCTCTCGAGCTGATCCAATGCTTGCGTAAAATTAAGCTCTTTCGCAAGGTGAGCATAGAGTTTGTAGAGTTTGAGGGACTCAGCTTTTTCTTTTTTACTGTATTCCTTTGAGATAACCCTCATAAAAAGCTCTGAAATATAAAGCATCATTTCACCCTCCATGAGCTTTTTTCCCTTTTCATCAGTGTGATTAAGCTCATTAGAAACAATCTGAAAGAGATCTTTTTTTACCTTTTCAGTTGTGGTATCGAGTTTATTTGTCGCGGTTCTTACTAGCTCGTTAATACTTCTAGGAGCTTTACTAGGTGTATTCATCTTCTGTCTCAAAAAAAGTTTAAAAATCTGAACTTAACTTAAATATTCTGCTAAAAATTCAGTAGTCGCTTCTTGTAAAAGCGTTACATAGTTCGGAATACGATGAAAGAGACAACTTTCTAATTCCTCAGAATTTTTTGCTTGAGCTTGTGAAAATTCCTCCTCAGAGACAAGTCACTCGATTTTGGAGAAAAACTTCTCTTCAACTCCTGTCTCAATAATTAATTCCTCATCTGGGAGGAGTCCATCTTCCGAGAACTTCTTTACTTGCTCAATGGCATATTTTTTTGCCTCGCTAAGTGTCGTAATCATTAGTATATATAGCTAAAAAGAGATAAAAAATCAGCTTTCTTTTTTGTTATATTATTGAACTCCAGCTCCTTCACTGATTTTATCAACATATGCCTTCTTTGCTTCTGCTAATTCTGTTCTCAAGAGCTGCTTAAGTGCAAGTTTCCATTGGCTATCTCAGTTCTCGTCCTTTGTCCATTCATCAAAGAGTTCAAACTGATCATTTAGATTTTCAGCCCTTTTACTCCAAGTCCTTTTGACCCAAAATCTTTTCATACTCTTCCTTGTTCAAAAAATATTTGATCACATCAGAGTCATGAGGTATACAAGGACATTCTTTGGGTATTCATCAGTATTTTCTTTGAGCTTTTTGATATTCGTATGCATATTCAGGAGTCTCCTCCTAGAGAGTGAGAAGTATTCCTTGAGAGTTGGTCCTCATTCAGTAACAATATCTGTAAGTTGTCCTTTTAGTTTATCAATTTCACTATCTTTCTCTTTTTTCATTTGCTCAAGAGAATTCTGAATATCTCACATATAACTCTGAATGTCCGCCTTAAAAAAAGCCTTAAGCATATCACTTCTATGTTTTTCATGTTTCGCTTCAAGTTTTGCTTTATCAGCATCACTGAGTCCAGGCTTCGCAAGTTCAGCTTCTTGATCAGTTTTCATAGTATCTAGTTTCTTCTTCCAGTCAAGATAGGATTTTTCTCAGAGTTCATGTTGAGTAGGAGCGCTTTGTTTTTTGAGAAAATCTTCAAGCTGTTGAGCTTTTTTGAGTGAGTCTGCAGTATTTTGCTTATAATAATCAGAAAGCTCCTGATAAAGTCAGGCTTTAGTCATTCCATTTCGCCTTTCTTCAAGAGAAATACTCAAATTATTAGATGAAGACTGAGGAGTATTAACCATTTTTCTCCTAACTAAGAATATAAAATATACTTCATATCAAGTATACTGATAAAATTCTAATTTGTCAATTTTTCCCTCTTATTTTTTATAAAAACAAAAATCAGACTTTTTCTTTCTCTTGATTTTCCCCAATAAAATTATATAAATATATAGCACTTATATTAGATGGGTGACAATGATCAAAATAATATTTTATCTTACTATGTAAAATCAAATGACAAAGCTTATTCCTTTAGAAGATCATATTGTGGTAAAGCCTCTAGCTCAGGAAACTACTACAAAGTCTGGAATTATTCTCCCAGAAAGTAAAGAAAAACCGAGTAAATGAGAGGTGATCGCAGTTGGGGCAGGGAAGATCCTAGAAAATGGAACAAGGGCTCCTATTGATGTACAGGTTGGTGATATTGTCTATTTTGCAAAGTATGCACTTGATGAGCTTGAGCTTGAGGAGGATGGGAAGACAGAGAAGTATCTTGTAATGAAGCAGAGTTATATTATGGCAAAGCAGGGATAATTTACTTTTTTAGAGTAAAAAAAGATGAAAAAACTGATCACAACCTGAATTCTTGGTCTTTTTATGATTGTAAATGCGACTTCAGCTGCAGTGACGAGTACTGACACATTCAAGTGGGCGTATGATAACTGAGGTATTGACCTCAAATCTGGTATTTATGGAGAATCTAAGCTTGAGAGGCAGCAATTTGCTCCTACCTTGCTTCGATTTATTGAAAAAATCGCTAAAAAAGACTATCAAGCTCGTAGCTGTACAGCTAGAGATCTTAATAAAGCTGATCAGCAGTATCAATCAGCACTAGAAAAACTTTGCTCGTATCATATTCTCAACGGAGAGCAGGGGAGTCTCTATCCTCTTTGGAAGCTTACTAACGGACAGGCTGTTGCATTGATTATGAGAGTTTTAGACGGTACTCAAGATGAGAGTATTCTCTGAGGTAGACATTGGGCTCAGTGATATTATGATAGAGCAAGTCAGCTTTGATACTATGTTGGACCGCTCTCATACAAGAAAAATGAACCTATAACCTACGAAAATCTGATTAATTTTCTCTATTCTACTCAGTATCCAAAGGAAACTATCAGACCATCAGAAAATAAGCTTTCATCTGAGGAGTTTCGCTCAGCAGAAGATGCTCTAAAAAAACTTGCAGAAATCATGACTAAATAATCAAAAGAAAAATTCCCAAAGTATAAAAATCTGAATTTAGACTGCTTTAATTTTATCTAAAATAAATATGACATTAGATAGTCTACTAAATTATCGCCGTGCAGTTCGTAGATATTCAAAAACAAACCTGATCGATACAGAAAAAGTAAAAAAATGTATTGAGCTAGCTCAGCTCGCACCAACAAGTTCAAATCTTCAGCTCTGGGAAGCTTACCATATTACAGATCCCCAAGTTCTTAAAGAAATTGGCCATGCTTGTTTGGATCAGTGATCAGCAACTACAGCGCAAGAAATCGTTGTCTTCGTTACTCGCCAAGACCTTTACAAAAAAAGAGCAAAGCAAGTCTTTGATAACAACGTAGCAGATATCAAAAAAAATGCTCCAAAGGAGAAAATTGAATCAAGAATCAAAAAAGTTGATCAATATTATAATAAATTAGTTCCTTTCCTATACTCCAAGTTTTTTTGAATCCGAGGATTCTTAAGAGTCGTGTTTTCTCGAATCACTGGAATGTTTAGACCAACTGTTCGCGATGTTTCAGAGTCTGATATGAATACTGTAGTACACAAAAGTTGTGCTCTTGTTGCTCAGACTTTTATGCTTGCAATGGCAGAGGAAAAATATGATACTTGTCCTCTTGAGGGATTTGATGCTTGGAAAATTAAGAAACTATTGAATCTTCCGAGATGAGCAAGGGTTTCTATAGTTATAACATGTGGAATCCGCGAAGAATGAGGTATACATGCTCGTCGTTTCCGTATTCCACTAGAGGAACAGTATAAAAGAATTTAAGAACAGACTTTATTTACTTTTTATAATCAAAACTATGGCAAAAACATTACACTATGCAGATGATGCAAGAAAAGGACTTTTCGCTGGAATCGAAGCAGTCGCAAATGCAGTTAAAGTCACAATGGGACCAAAGGGTAGAAATGTAGTTCTAGAGAGAGCTTATTGAGGACCTATCGTTACTAATGATGGAGTAACTGTCGCAAAGGAAATCGAACTTGAGGAAAAAATTGAAAATATTGGGGCATCTATGCTAAAAGAGGCTGCTGAAAAAACTAATAAAGAAGCAGGAGACGGAACTACTTCAACTGTTGTGCTCTCTCACGCTATGGCAAAGGAAGGACTCAGATATATTAGATCTGGAGTAAATCCTTTTTCTCTTGGAAAGGGACTTCATAAAACTGTTGAGCTTTTGACACATCATATTGCTCAAAATGCACAGCAGATCTGAGATAGCAAGGAAAAAATTAAGCAAGTAGCAACTATTTCAGCACAAGATGAAGAAGTTGGAAATCTGATTGCAGATATCTTTGAAGAAATCGGAAAAGACTGAACAATTACTGTAGAAGAATGAAAGTCTATCGGTCTAACCAAAGAAATTAAAACAGGTATGCAATTTGATCAAGGATATTCTAGTCCTTACCTTGTAACAGACCCTCAGAGAATGGAGGCAGTTATCGAAAAGCCGTATATTCTCGTTACTGACAAAAAGATCTCTTCTATCAAGGAAATTTTAACAACTTTAGAAGCTATTGCTGCGAGTGGGAAAAAAGATATTGTGATCATTGCTGATGATGTAGATGGAGAAGCATTAGCATCTCTTGTGCTTAATAAGATCAGAGGTATGCTCAATATTCTCACTATTAAGGCTCCAGGATTCTGAGATAGGAAAAAGGAAATGCTTAGAGATATCGCAGTTGTTACCTGAGCGACACTAATTACTGAGGAACTTGGTCTAAAACTCGAAGATACTACAGTTGATATGCTTGGAAAAGCTGATAAAGTTATTTCAACTAAGGATACAACTGTAATCGTAGACGGAAAATGAAATCCTGATGAAATCAATGCGAGGGCAGACCAGATCAAGGCTCAGCTTGCCCATACGACTTCAGATTATGATAGAGAAAAGCTCGCTGAGAGATTAGCAAAACTCGTTGGTGGAGTAGCAGTGATCCAGGTGTGAGCTGCAACTGAGATGGAGATGAAAAATAAGAAATATAAAATCGAAGATGCTCTCAATGCAACTAGAGCTGCGATTGAAGAAGGAATCGTTGCTGGAGGTGGTAGCGTACTTCTTCAGCTTTCTAAAATGCTTGATACTGTGAAGTTTGATGATGCAGATGAGCAGGTTGCTATTGAAATCGTAAAAAATGCCATTCAATATCCAGTAAAACAAATAGCTGATAATGCAGGATTTAAGGGAGATCGAGTAGTAGAAAAGGTAAAAGAATCTGATGAAATTAACTACGGTTTTGATGCTAAAGAATGAACTTTCAAAGATCTCTTTCATGCGGGGATCATTGATCCAGCGAAAGTGCTCAGAGTAGCTTTAGAAAATGCAGTTTCAACTGCTGCAATGTTCCTTACAACTGAGACAGTAATCACTGAGATCCCAGCTAAAGAACAAGCTCCAGCACATCATCATCCTGATATGTGAGGTATGGGAATGTATTAATCTTTCCTTGAAAAAATTAAATAAAGAAAAAACTGACGTTCAGGTCAGTTTTTTTATTAAATATTTTTGAAGTTGTAGATTTCTGTTCCATTGATCATGTCAGATTTATCACCTCCAATTGTTTCATTTGCCTGAAGGATCAGGATCTTATCATCAAGCGAGATATTTCACTTAAAAATAATTCTGATCATTTCTTTTCAGATTCTTTTCAGATTCTCGTAATTAAACGATTGAGAGATTTTATATCCTTTCACTCCCCAAACCAAGCTCAAATATCTATAGGTATCTGTAGATTGAGTAAATGTAATGATCGGTACCTTAGGAACGAGAGAAGAAAGTCTAGACGCGGTATATCCATTTTCCGTAAAGCAGATGATAGCTCTGATGTTAAGTTCCTCTGTACTTCTATACGAATTATAGATAATGTAGTCCCTAACCTCAAAGTCTCCCTCTTCTTCAAATCTCTCAACAGGTTTAGACGAGAAATTTTCTTCATACTTAGAAAGGAGATCTCAAAGCTGTTCAATTGCAGGGAATACCTCATCCTCAACTACAAAAGTCTCCATCATCACACCATCTACTCCTTCATTACAAAGAGCTCCCAGCTGTTTTTCTGCAAGCTCAGAATACCCAGCTCCATAAGTAGTCTTTGCATATGCGATTAGTACCGGCTTACCAAGCTTTTTTACTCTATGAAGTGCATCTAAAAGCTTCTTTTCATCAGCAAGATCAGCACCTTCATCTGGAACCAAAACAATTCCATCAGCAGCTTTTGTAATTTCTTCAAGATTCTTTAGTCCTTGACTGGTTTCAATCTTTGCAAAGATTTTCATATTTCTTGCATTGCTAGATTCTAGAAATTCTCTAGTATTTTGGATATGCTCAGCTGAGTTTGCACAAGCCAGCGCCAAAACATGGGCTCCATATTCTAGTCCCCAGAGGATATCTTTCTTGTCTCTTTCGCTTAGTTCGTGAGCCTCAGAGTCTAGTCCATCAAACCAAATTCTATCAAAGTGAATCAATTCATTGCCTTTCGCTTCAATAACTTCAGTTTCAACGATATCTTCATATGCTTTCAAAACCTTGAATACAACTCAGCTTTGCTGAGCATAGATGAGAGTTCCTACCTCGATTTCTCCCAGCTGTGGATAGTCAACATAGATCTTTGTATCACTTTCTTGTGCATATTCAGAGTATTCAAATGTCCATTGATCTCACTTTTTCATAGGAAGACTGCTAGTATTTTTCACTCTTAGATCAATTCCCTTCGTCTCAATAAGGATTGTCTTACTATTATCAAGTTTCATGATGGTATCAATATATTTTTTATTGTTATCATCAAATCACTTCGATAGGGTAATTCTAAAGACATCAACCATATTGATGATTTTTGAAAGAACTGTTTCCTTTGCTAAAGTTGGACTTACTCCTGGGATAATTTTTGTAAATCTAAAGTTATTCATACACGAGAAAAAAAGGTAAAAAATCAGATTTTTCTTTCTTTTTATTTTTTTAGTTTTGTGTTTTTACGATTACAAATCCTTTCTTCTTGATCAAATTACAAGTTTCTCTATTGTTGATGAGAATATTGGCTTGATCATTGCTCTTTGCATAGATAAGCCCGTCATCTACAAGTAGGCAGATTGTTTTATTTCTATATTCCTCAGGCAGGGAAATGATAAGCGGATCATTTTTTCTATCTCCACCTGCAATATCAATTTTCGCATCAAGCAAAGGCAGATCATTAAAGGTTTTTACATGAATTCTAAGTCAGATATCTTTTTCCAGTTCATTGATCGCAGCTCCTCATTTTCCAATCACCTTTCCTTTATAATATTCAGGGATATAGAGCTCGAGTTCACTTCCCTTGATTTCAATCAGGAAATCACAAGGCAAAATCTGGGTTAATTTTCTCTGAATTCCCTCTTTTGCATATTGAGATACGACTTGAGTTTTTGTCGGTGTTTTTGTATTTCCTTCTGCATCAGTAGAGATTGGCATCACTACAACCTGCTCACCAAAGGTATAAATCTCATAGAGTGGTCTCTTTTGTAGGAAGCTTGAAACGACGATTACTGGTCTAGCGAGCTCTTCAGACATCATTCCGTCTGGTACCTTAGCAGTAAGTTCAAGTTGCAGTACTTCACTTACCTGTCCTTTATCGATGAAAAGTACGGTATCAATTACTTGTGGGATGATTCCCATTTCAATACTTCCAATAAATCTCTGAATACTATCTACAGGTTTTGTTGCATGAATTACTCCGACAAGCCCAATTCCAGTAAGTCTCAGATCTTTATAGAGTTCAAAATCTGGCTTATTTCTCACTTCATCATAGATGGTATAGTCTGGTCTAGAAAGCAAGAGAATATCTCTTACCTCATCATGGCTTCCGTAGGTAAAGCTATACTGTACAATATCGTCATTGAGCATCAAATCTCTTGGAGACTCAATTGTTTTGATGATATGATTATCTTTATGGTAGACATCAATAAGTGCTCCAGCAAAGGTTGATTTTCCACTACCAGGAGCTCCAGAAATCAAGATACCCTTCGCTTTATTTCTCAAAAGATTAAATAATTCTGGATCAAGCTGATATTCTTCCATACTCATCTTTTTTACAGGCTTTACAACGGTCATCTCCATTCCATCAGAAAGTGGAGCGTATACAATTACGATTCTATACGGACCTACTTGCATAACCTTTGAGAGCTCTCTATTGATCTCTAGAAAGGCGTCATCTCTTTTCTCAACCTCCTTAAATAGTGCATCTACAAGCTGATTGAGATTCTCTTTGGTCATGATCTCATTTGGATCCACTACAGGTTGCCAGTTTCCAGGAGTTCACTTCTTTCTAAGAACTGGTCTATCAGCCTTGAGATGAAGCGACATTGTCTGTTCGTCAAAATATTTGTCTAATACTGAATTTCACAGAATTGTTGCCATTATATTTTTGTAATTAAGGATAAAATCCTTTCAATTATATCTTTTTTAGAAAAAAACACAAAAAATCAGACTTTTTTCTTTTTTGAAGAGAAAGTATCAAAGAATCAAGACAAACGGACAGTTATATATTGATTTTTATTATTTTTTCAATATAAAGTAGAAAATGCGGAAGATCTTTCCAGTTTTTAACTGTATTTTAAACCGATGTTTTTTCGTTTAACAGGAATAAAAGATATATCAGACAAAAATTATACACTTGAATTACTCATTGAGGCAGATGATATTACTACAGTCAAAAAGTTTCTTGGAGATCAAAAGGTAATCATCATCTGACTAGAAATGTATCAGTGAGATGTAGCGGATTTCGGAAAGAGCTACATTGTTGTAAAGTATTGAGATCTTTCGGTAAAGATTGTTTGAAATTTCCCAGACTTGGAGCAATTTGTAGAATATGCATTTCAGCTTGAGTTGGATGTAGTCGATGCTAATTATATTCTTGGGAATCAAATCTCTGAGGATCAGGTTTCGAACCTTATTTCAAAAATTAAGCAAGCAGAATCTGAGAAAAAAAGAATCCAGCAGGAGAAATTAAAAGCTGAGCAAGCTGCTGAAAAAATCAATTTTAATGACAAAAAACTTCAAAAAGCATATCAAGCCATTGATGATATTATAAATCAAATTGACCAACTTATGGAAATTTGAGGCTCAAAAATTCAGCCTAATACGAGAAAAAGATTAGATGACACAAGAGGTGAGATGGGAAAACTTAGACTTGCTACCAATTACGATAAGATCATTGAGGAACTCCACAGTGCGATGAATCTCATTGTTGAAACTCAGGATTTTCTCTTGAATCTCTTAGAAAATGATAAGATATTTACAATCAATGCTAAGACTAAAATTAGCAATGTAGACGTAATTAGAGAGCAAACAAGGCTTGCAAAAGCCAATCTCTTACAGGTACTTGGTGCCCAGATGTCAAAGGAAGAAACCATGTATGCCTCACTTGGGCATGTAAAGGTTTTTACTCAGTATCTTATGAGGGATTTTGAATTTGTGCTTTCAAATAAGCCTCTTTTTCTTAGGCAAGTTTTTAAGGGAGTTGAGGCAGTCAGTCTTTTCGTCCTATTAGAACTCATCATCCTGACAGTACTTAACCCAATCCTTAAACTTTCTCTTTCGCTAGAGAGGATTTGAGTTATAATCATCTATATCTCAATTTTTGCTTTACTTTTCGCCCTTTTTAATCACAAGATCAAACCTCAGACCTCGCGGTCCTATCTACGATGGGGTCTTCTAATAGTTTCTATCTACGTGATTATTATCTACTTTTTAAAGATCATTTTAATCTTCTAATCACCAAATATTGTGGCATATGTAATCATTCTGCTGATCACGGCAGCATTTATTACTTTCTTTTCTCTTCTCGGGCTATGGTATTTTGGGCTTTTCCCACTTGCTTTTTTGATATTTTTCTTTTCTCAGGGATTTAATGATTTTAAACTTGAGATCTCACAAAACTTCGTAGCAGAAAGATACTGACTGTATGTTCTTTGACTCTTGGTATTCTTTGGTCTATTCTGAATTTTAAGCTTTCTAGGATATGATAATAGCACAACGCTTCTATTATTAACTCTTCTTTCTTTGTTTTTGTGGTGAGTATCGTATTTCATCCCATATGAAGACGGAAAGACACTTTTTATGCATGGGTTTTTGTTTTTGGGAGTGATATCTTGGGCAAATCATCTTTTTACAATCGGAGGAGATGGATTTTTTAAGGCTGTTGGGCATACTATTTTTCTCTGGGCAGTTGGTTTTTGAATTGTCTATTATGGACTTGGATATTTCACTCAAATAGAAAAAAAACATTATTACAATTTTATCTATTTTACGCTACTTTTTGGACTATTTCTGATTCTTAAGATTGATGAGAATCTCCTAGTTATGCTCAATATAGATCTTCTTGTTTATGCGGGTGCCCTTGCATTAATCACTTATGCTCCACAGTTTGCCTCTTCAACGCCAATGAGACAAAAACAGCTTTCTCTCAGGAGGCTTCTTGCAGGAGAAAAAATACTGACTCCGACCAAGGTTGATCCATTTTTAAAGCTAAAAACTTTTTTTCTAGGACTTTCAGAAACTCCAAAATATCTTGCTTATGGGCTAGAGTATCTCAATGTTATTCTTCTTATTTGACTTTTAGCTAGCTATTTGGTTCCTCTTTTCCAGGGGCAACTGGTTGGGCAGCTTCGGTATTGGACAGGTATTCTTCTTTTCCTTTTTAATACCTTCTTTCTCAAAAAAAATCAGATTTTTACGCTCGTTTCTAGATTCGCAACAGTTCTCATTATCAATTTTTCTCTCTACATTTCACTGATGCTTGCTACGAATGGAGCAGAAAGCATGATCTCACGATTGATTGCACGGAATATCTTCTGTGGACTGCTGATTCTCTATACTACAAGTCCAGGTATCAAAAAATATCTCAAGAAAGCTGATCTTATTTTCTGGCTTTTGACGAGCCTTGTTGCGATGCTTTTAAATATTGTGCTCTTGTTAAGATTAGAAATCTCTGGTCAGCTTGTCTTCTCCTTGATTTTCTTTTACCTTGGAGTACAAGGAACAATTTCATATTATGCGCTTTGAGTGATCAGAAGCTTTGATCAGCCACTTCTTTGAGGAGAAAAGAAATCAGATCCATTAGATGCTCTTTTAGAAAAGGAAATGAGCTCTCTGCTCTAGAGAAAAAGATAATCAACATAAATAACAATAATCTCTTTAAAATGGAATCTTGGTTTTCATTCTAAATTGATTCACATATCTACAAAAGAGTAGTTATAAAAAACTCCGCTTATTGCGGAGTTAATTCATTAATTTCTAGGATATATACATTCTTTTTGAGACTAAAGTCTTTGGGAACTGTGAGATTATTCCAGTTTTCTCTTTTTTCTTTTACGATTTCAAGTTTGATAATATCGCTTTGTGCATTTGCTGTATTAAGTTCTTCTTGTGCCATTCTCATAAAAAATCCTCTTGTAGATGACAAATTGATAAAATATAAATACGCCATCAAAAACATTATCATCAAACTGAAAATGCCACACACCTTGATAATATCCCAAAGATCCTTTTTATCTCTATAGGTAGTAAGCCATCATTTATAGGATTTATGGAAAGATTGGAGTGATTGATAGGCGAATGTTTTGATTCTCTTTTGAGTTGTTTGAAAAGCCGATTCTGGCATCATACTTTCAAAAAGTAAAATACTTATCAGATTTTTTTAGTTTTTTTCAATGACTCTGAGCTTTGCGCTTCTAGCAGCTTTATTTCTCATCACCTCAGTATAGTGAGGAATAATTACTTTCTTATTCACAAGGTGAAAACCTCCTTGTTCAGCGAGATTTTTGAATATCGTTTTTACCATTCTATCCTCAATACTGTGATAGGTGATAATCGCACATCTTCAGCCAGATTTCAGTGTCTGTGGAAATCTCTCTAAAAAGTATTCTAGCTGTTCAAGCTCCTGATTGACCATGATTCTGATCACTTGAAAGATTACGGCAACTTTTTTCTGATTAAAATGTGCATTCATCAGAAAGTCCTTGAGCTCAAAGGTAGTAGAGAATGCTGACTTTTTTCTCTGTTCTATCAAGAGCTTTGTTAAGTATTCGGCAGTTTTTTCTGAGAAATCTCCATATTGGATCAATGCTTTCTCCAGGATCTCAGGTTTCACTTTTTGAAGCCACTCAGATGCGGTCTGAATTGTTTTTCATTGGTCAAATCTCATATCTAATGGCGCATCAGTCTTGATAGAGAATCCACGACTTCCATCCTTAAAATGCTCTAAATTAACTCATAGATCCAATAACTCAAAGTCAAAAAGTCAGACTTCTTTACTGATTTCATCAATTCTTGCATAAGAGGAATGAAAAATCTGAATATTTTTTTCGTAAGCTTTAGTTAATGATTGAGCTTTCTGTATCATTGCTTCATCAACATCAGTTCAAATGATCTGAATCTGGCTAATGTCTCTTTTTTCTTGTTCTTTTGAGAGAAAATATTCCGCATGTCCTCAATGTCAAAATGTTCCATCAAAACTCAAGGAAAATCCCTCAGGTATTTGCTGGTAGATTTCAGACGCTAAAACTGGGATATGACGGAGCATGATCACAACAGAAAATAAAAGCTTCCTACCTACTATAGAGAATTGCTTTCAGTTTTCAACCTCTAAGAGAAAAGCTTGATTTTCTTAAAAAAAACACTACGCTATAAGGTAGCTATTTTATATTTTATGGATTTTGCGATGAATAAAAAACTTCTTCTCCTCATGGGAGCTGGGATTATGAGTCTTACACTTCTCAATACGGCTAGCGCTGACTATCAGTTTCGTTGTGCTGATGATGCTTTTAGCTTTGAGATTCCTTATACTAAACAAGGTGATATGCGATATCCAGTGGGATATCAGGAGGGAGACGACTTCATCTCAGGTTTTAAATCGTATGCAAATAATACTCCTAATGCTTGGGCAAAAAGCATACAGTTCGCAACAGGACAAAAACTGAATAATTTCGACTTTAGCAAGATGTTTTCTGTAAATGCTAAAATTGATGAGTTTATTGAAAAACTCTCTGCTCAGTGAGAAATCAGTGGAGGTGTGTATCCTTTCCAGCTTTGAGATCTTAAGCTAAATCTCTATATTTCTGAAGGAGCAGAAGACAATTCTGATGTTTACTATATGTTGCAAACTAAAGAGGGAGAAGAGAAACTCCTTCCAGTTGGAGGAGCTGATGATGAAGGAAATCAGATTCCAAACTTTTTTGATCCAAGTACAAAAAAGTTTTATCAGCTCGTGCAGGGAGATTGGGAAAATGAGACAGAAACTTCATTCACGCAGTCATCAACTATGAAAAGTTGTAAATTTGTAGAGATTGATAAGACTCCAGAGATTATTGAATCAGCAAAAGAGTTTTTCGTGAATTCTTATGAGGTGAGTCTTGATAATCTTGGAACTGGTATGGAACAAAAACAGTTCTTTGACCTTCTTGCACAGTTTATAGAACAGGGAAAGAAAAATCCAGAAAATGTAAACTATATTCTCTCATCAGTATTTCACGCTTATACCAGAGAGCTTAACAGCCTTGATAATGAGAAAGAGACAAAAATCTTTACAGAGACACTTCTTAATGCTCTTAAAAATCCAGAAGCAACTATCGAAAAAATCATTAAGGAGTATGGGAAAAATGTAGAAACTACTACCTCAGAAACTCCTAGCGTAAAAAATGTTGAGAATGAAGCGAAAAATGAAGGATTGGAATTTAGAGTTGAAAAGATTGAAAATTCTGATCAAGTAACAACTCCATCAGAGCTTCCAAGGGAGACAATGTCTCGAAATCTTAACTCTCAAATGAAGAAAAAAGATTTTCTTGCCCTCAAAAATCAACCGCTACTCGTTGTGGCACAACATTTTGGAATCAACTTTGAGAAAGAAAAAAAGGCTCTTGCTGAGTATTTTGGTATCAAGGAGTATAGAGCAACGTATGCTCAAAATATGAAAATCAAAGAAGAACTATTGAAGAAAATCACAATTCTCGATTAGTCTCAAAAATACTTGATCAGGAAAAATACGGCTACTTGTTTTATCAAAGAGAAAAAAAGCTGACTTTTGAGTCAGTTTTTTCTTTATTGTACTTATTCTTCTATCTTTTTAGCTACAACCATCATTCTTTTATCAGCAGTTCAGATAGGGTAGCATCCCATGAGTGTTAGATAGCTCTCATTCTTGTCAGAAAACTCATGATAGTAGTTCTCAACATCCTTAGGTTGAACAACCTTTCTTTCAACCATTTCGTATGCTGTCTTCTTTCCATTCCAAATCACATAAAATTTTTGTCCAGCTTTGAGCTTTGGAATATTTCTAAAGATGACTCCATATTCATTTTTCTTCCACCACTCACTAGAAGTATGCCCAAAGATAAGGGTATTACCTTTATTACCTGGAGTCGGAGTTGTTGGATATTTCACAACACCTTTTGTCAATTCTTCATCAAAGTTTTCCTTAGAAAAGTCAATTACGCCATTTTCTTCAGTATCAATCAATGGAGCATTGATATTCAAATCAGGAATGATCAATCTATTCCCAGGAGGTAAGGTGTTAAAATCAATAGTATGTTGTTCTCATTTTTTGTCTAGGAATTCTTCCATTGTAGTTGAAAGAGTCTGGCTTTCCAACTTATTTTGCTTAATTTTTGCAAACTGTGTCTCAAGCTGTTGAAGTTCTTCTGCGGTTTCAGGTTTGAGTTCGGCACTTTGATGCATTGTATTCTCCTCTAGCAAAAGTTGGTGATCTCAGCTGCTATTTGAACTGAATAGATCCTGTGCCATCACTATTACTAGTTGTGCATTTGTAAAGAAGAAAAAGAGTGTCAAAACACTGACCAAGAGGATAGAAAAGATTTTCGCCTCTTTGAGCCAGTTTTTGGTATTTCATGTAAAGAGTGATTTAAAATTTTTCTCAACAGATACAAATGCTGAGGTAGTAATAGTTGATTTTGTTTTTAGCGCTGCTGGGTTTGTCTGCTGCGCCTGTGATGTTAGAGTAGGTCTATATGCTTGCTGTGGTTTAATAGTAATCGGTTTTTCTAGTGTTTTTGTTGTAGTTTGTGTCAGATTTTTTTCTTCAATAGGTCTTGGAGGAGTCGTAACGACTGGAGTCTTTACAATCTGTGATATAACTGATGTATTTTTAGGTTTTTTAATAAGTGGCTTATTCACTGTTGGAGTTTGTAAAAGTGTAGTAGGATTCTTCAACTGAGCAGCTGGCTTTTGTACTGCTTGAACTTCCCTTTCAGAGATTTGATGAGCTTTTTGTGCTTGAGTCTGTAGGGGGCTAGTCTGAGGATTCTTTGCTTGGATCTGAGATTGTACTTGAGGAGCTGCAATTTTTGGTACTGGAGACTCAATTTTTAGTGTCATAGGAGATGTAATTTGGTTTGATTTTTCTTTTATAAAATTTTCTTTTGGTAAAGAAGAAAAATCTTGAACTGAATTTTCAACCAGCTTTTTTTCTTTTTTTTCAACTACTATTTCTCAGCTTACTGCAAAATCAAAAAGTGATTTCTGTTGAAAAAGTTCATCAGTCGTTACTCCAATTTCGGACATTTGATCTCCATAGAGGACTGCAAATCCTTTTAAACTCATTGCTACCTAACAATATAAATTATATCCTAAGTATACTCAGAAAAAAATAAAATCAAAAAAAATCTGATTTCTTCTTTTTTGTAATTATTGACATTTTTGATTTTTCATTGATTATGCAAGAGTGATAGGAGTATATCAGTGATTTTATCTTGAAATTTCGGTCAGCTTTTGCATAATAATCAGCGTTCTTTATTTTACTATTATCCTGGGATGGCAATTATTATCTGAGGATTTTTCGTTTTCCAGATATTATATCATATTTTCGTAACTGTGCTAGGATATGGGGCCGGAGTATTCTCTCCAGAGGCGATTGCGATTTTCAGAGATGGAGTATGGATGCTGCTTGCTGGAGCTATTTTTCTTCTCAACTCCAAAGCATGGAGAAACTTCTTTCATCATCGATGGAAGATGATTATCGTATTTGGTGGGCTGCTTGTCTTCTCATTTTTTCTTTCTCGCTTTATGTTTGGCAAGACACTCAGCGAGATCCTGATTGGGATCAAATATGGACTCTGGTATCTATGTATTTTGATCTCTGCTGGTAGTATCTGATATTTTTTCTCAAGTAAGCTAAAAACACAAAAAAAATCAGAGAAATCAGACCTTTCATCTTTGGGAAAATGGCAAAATATATTGAAATGGGTGCTTGTGAGTGTTGTCCTCTTAGGACGAGCTTGGCAGATCGCAAAATTACTCTTCCCAGATCGGTTTATGGCAATCTGATATGGAAAGCTTGATGACTATCATTTTTGACTAAAGCCACCATTGTATTATCTTACTTGATATGAAGGAACGCTTAGATGGCAGGGGCTGTTCTCATGACCAAATAATTATGGTTATTTTCTCGTAGTCTTTTTACCTTTGATTTTGCAGTATTTTTCATTCCAAAATATCTTAAAATTTAAATCACGAAAAAAATCTGATTGGATCGGATTTTTGGTAGTTGCCCTTTGGTTGATTACGCTTTGAGCTACGCTTTCTAGAGCTGCGATGATCGGTGCTGGAGTTGTGCTTTTTTGTGTATATTTTCCTCACATCAAAAAACATAAAAAAATCCTGATCTGATCCGCAGTTTGAGTTGCGATCCTCCTACTTGGACTCAGTATTTTTAAGCGGGAATCTACACTCGTACATATTCAGCAAAAATTAAGCTGAGTCTTGCAGGTAATTCATCAGCCGCTCTGATACGGGCTTGGAAGCTCTGGACCTGCAGTGCATCATACTGGAAGCTTTTTGCCTGAAAATTTCTATCTTCAACTGATGCTTGATCTCTGAACTGTTGGATTCTTGATTTGGCTAGGGGTAATGTATGTCTTTCTCCGTATGCAAAAATCTCTCATTGTAAGGGCTGAAAAAAAAGATCAAAAATCAGAATTTTTACAGTATTTAAGACCATTTCAGATCTGATTGCTAGCACTTTTAGTGATGGGGCTTTTTCTCCATGTTTTTGAAGATAGTATGGTTAATTATTTATTCTTTTGAGGATATGGGCTGATGCTCTGAGCGCTTCAGGCTTTAATTGCGAAAAATACGAATGAAAAAGCTGATTAAAAAAATAGATCGTATGTTAGCAAGGTTCCTTATTATCCTTATTCGTGGCTATCAGCGAACATTCTCTCCAGATAAAGGGATTCTCTCCTTTTATTTCAAAGGTAAGGTGTGCTCTCATGAACCTCATTGTAGTGAATATTGAGTGAGGACTTTAGCTAGATATGGTTTTCTCAATTGAATATCAAAAGTTAGTGATAGAGTTTTACATTGTCTCCCAAGTATGCAAAAGATGTATGATCCAGAATTTTACAGAGTTGTCTTTTTTTCCTCAGCTCCGATTGGAGTTCCTTTTATGCAAGAACTTATGCAAGATCCAAGATTTGAGGTCGTAGGTGTAGTTACTCAGCCTGATAAGCCAGTTGGAAGAGGATTAAAACTGCAGCCAAATATAATCAAATCTCAAGCTCTTGAGTTTGGAATTCCCGTTGAGGATATCCAGACACCAAAGAGGATCAATCCTGAGAAGTCGATAGAATGAAAAAACTTTTTTGATCGACTCCAAGAAAAGAAACCAGATTTTTTTGTTGTTATCGCATACGGGAAACTAATTCCTCAGATTCTTCTTGATATTCCTCCCTTTGGTCCGATCAATGTTCACGGCTCACTCCTACCAAAGTACCGCTGAGCAAGCCCAATTCAAAGCGTTTTTCTCAATCAGGAATCTAAAACATGAATTACGATCATGCATATGGATGCGGGGATGGATACCTGAGATATCATAGATCAAGTGAGTTTTGAATTGCCATTTGAACGAACCTGTCTTGATTGTATAGAACATATGAAAAAAATCTGACCAAAGTTTCTTAATGCTACTCTTTGGAACTATGCAAAAGACCATATCTCACCTAAAAAGCAGATAGAAAGTGAGGTTACTTCTTCTCAAAAAATTATCAAAGAGGATGGTCTGATTGATCTTTTCAATGAAAGTTTGGAAAGTGTGTATGCCAAGTATAAGGGCTACTTTCTCTGGCCAAAGATTAGCTTTGAACTTGATGGGAAGCATATTTTGATTGAAAAGCTCGTTCTAGACAAGGAAAGTTATCAACAATATAAAGACCTTCCGCTTATTAATTCAGATTTTTCTCCTAATAAGGCGATAAAAGAGCTTTCCCTCAAGCCAGAATGAAAGAAACCAATGGATTTTACTAGTTTTAAAAACGGATATTTAAAAAAATAATTTTATATTTCCTAGGGAGATGCAGCATTTACAGATTCAGTGAGAAAGAGTCCTTATCTTGGGGAATCGATCTTATAAAAATATGGGTGATGAACTCATACTTCTTGGAACGATCAGATTGCTTCAGGCACAAGGAAAAAAAATTCTGATTTCAGCCTATGATCCGACATGGCTCAAGGGATTTTTTTCTCAGTTTGAAAATATGGAGGATATTACTTATATTTCTGAGTTTCCAAAATGAATTAGATCAGGTTTAAAGTATTTTTTCTCCTCATCAATTAGAGAACTCTCGCTCTATCGCTCGGCTGATGCTGTTATTATCTGATGAGGTGAGATCCTAACTGAGGAAAGTAAAGATGCCTATCGATATTGGAATCTGGGACTTGCTCCTTTGATATGAAAATTGCGATATAAAAAAAAGACTGATGGAGTGCCTGTTTATCTAATGTGAGGGGTTCAAATACCTCTAAAAAAGCTGAATATTTCATATTTTAGATGGCTCTTGTCGCATACTAAATATGCCTATCTGAGAGATGAGGAATCGGTTCAGGCATTGAAAAACTTCTGATTTGAAAATGTAGAATTTTTTATGGATACAAGCTGGGAAGCCTATTCTTGGGAAAGGATAAAAAAGACTGAGACAACTTCAAAAACAGCATTGATTAACCTCAATAAAAACGGGGAACGCTTTTTTGATGATTTGCTAGAGGAGTGTAAAAAGCTACTTCAGGATTGATATAATTTAAAATATGTTTCTGTAAGTAAAGGGAGAAATTCTGTGTATAATGATGAGTATTACAAAAAACAGTTAGAAAGCAGACTTGGACTTGCTCTGGAAAGTATTGATCGAGAGTCAGATTTTTGAGCCTTTGTTCAAGAGGTAAAAAATGCTGATTTGGTAGTTACTGCCAGGCTTCATCTTTTCTTGATTGCTTCATATCTATGAGTAGAGACCAAGGTTTTTCCATATCAAAAAAAGATTTTAAAAATGCAAAAAATGCGAGAAAAGAAAAACTCTACCTTGAAAAATCAAAGATAGAGTCATCATTTTTTAATGACTATGTCCTCCTACAAGTGAGAGGAAATACATGAGTCCAGCTCCAGTGAGGAAAATCAACACCTGAAGCATTGAAAATTTTCGGTCGTCATTATGCTTATTGAGCTGCGGAATAAGATCCGCACCTGCAATATACATAAACATTCCAAATGAGATGGGGATCAAAACGAGCTGTAAATCGTGTGCCCAATGTCCGATCAAAAGTACAGCTACTACACCAAGTATTGCACTCAGTGCTGTCAAAAAGTTGAGCAGTAAAGCTTTCTTTTTGCTATAACCTCCGTGTACCAATACGGCATAATCACCGATCTCTTGTGGAATTTCATGTAGAAGAATTGCTAAAGAGGTTGCGATTCCAGCTGGAATACTTACTAGAAAACTTGCACCAATCACCATTCCATCAATCATATTATGCACAAAATCTCCGACAAGATTCATCTTTGCAAAAGTATGAGGATGAAATGCGCAGGTTGCTTGATGACAGTGATTCCAGTTCAGAATTTTCTCTGTTATAAACCCAATAGCGACGCCCAAAAATATCCAAAGGCCGATCACATGTTCATCCATATCATGATGATGTTCAATGATTTCTGGTAGAAAGTGAAAGCAAGCATTTGCGAGCATTGTCGCCGCAGCAAATGATACCATGCAGACCATTGTCTTTTGTCCGAGATTTTTTTTCATTCCGAGGAAGATGATTCCTATCAGAGAGGCAAGCGAAATCACGATAACACTTACCAAAGCAGCGATCCAATTTTCCATAGTGTAAGACTGTTAATTAAATTTTTATTTTACTTGTGTTGCTATAATAAATATATGCTGATAAAAGTCAAGGAAAAAATAAAAATCTGATTTCAGATTTTTATTTTTTATTTAAATCAGTTAGTCTTAGAAATTCTTGAACAAACGCTTCGGCTTCACTAGGAGAGGAAAGTTTGTCTTTCCCACATGTCATAAGGTGTGAGCTAAGTAATGTAGTATTCATCTTTTTCAAAAGTCCAATGGTTGCGTTGATCTGCTGAACGATATCTCAGCAATAAGTGTCTTCCCTAATCAAGGTATCAATTTTTCTGATCATTCACTGGACCTTTTTCAGGTTGAGTGTAAGTGTATGATGAGTAGATGGATCACTATGGAGCATTTTAGACGCAAAAATATAAAAAGACTCTCTTTAAGAGGTTAAAGAGAGTCTATAGTTACTGCTACTTATTGCAAGAGCAAGTTTGAGAATTTTCTGTTT
>CAUUID010000004.1:0-46407 GCA_963545225.1 uncultured bacterium | reverse complement strand
GTGCTCCATTATCTAGATCAGTTTGTGTCAAAGGGAACTCACTCTTGAAAGTAATCCTAGTATCTGTAATTTCTCCACTACTCTGTAATGTAGGTGTACTAAAAGTGAACTTTGGCTTACAGTCAAAACGGTCATTAGGGAACTTCAATCCTTCTGCCAACAATCTATCCCTTAACTCCATAAAAGTACAATAGGTAGACTGCACTGCAACCGTTTTAAACCTTGTAAAGTCTAAAATCCCTGCCTGATGTTTAGTATCTATAGCTTCCAAAAGCTTTTTATAATTTTCACTAGGATACCAAAACACACCTTGAATTTTTAGAGAATCATCTTTGATATAAATCCCGGGGAAGGTCGTAAGCTTTGAAAAATCCCAATTGGAAATGTCATGAGTAAAACTTGATGCTCAATTAAACATAATCCACATATTGTAAACCTTGCTCGTATTCCAGTTGGAGATATCAGCATCAAATTTTTTTGCCCCAGCAAACATTCCATCCATATTGGTTACATTACTCGTATCCCAATTTCCTATCGGTTGGTTAAAATTGAACGCATTACCAAACATTGCAGCCATGGTCGTAACCTTACTCGTATCCCAGGTCCCTATAGGCTGATTGAAGTTTGTTGCTGAAGCAAACATTGAGGCCATAGTAGTTACGTTACTCGTAGTCCAGCTTCATATTGGTTGATTAAAATTTGTCGCTCATTGAAACATAGCCTGCATGGTAGTTACCTTGCTCGTATTCCAATTTCCTATTGATTGATCAAATTTTGGCGCTCAATGAAACATCATAAGCATATTAGTCACATTACTTGTATCCCAGTTCCCTATTGGCTGATCGAAATTTACTGCTCAACGAAACATAGAATTCATGGTAGTAACCTTACTCGTATCCCAGTTCCCTATTGGCTGATTAAAATCCCTTGCAACATGAAACATAAAGGACATATCTGTTACTTTACTCGTATTCCAGTTCCCTATTGGTTGGTTAAAAACTGTTGCTCAATGAAAGGTCGACTGCATATTAGTTACATTACTCGTATTCCAGTTGCCTATTGGTTGATTGAACTTATGAGCATAATAAAACATTGAGGCCATAGTAGTAACTTTACTCGTATTCCAGTTGCCTATTGGTTGATTGAAGTTTTTTGCATTTCCAAACATACCAGCCATATTAGTTACTTCACTGGTATTCCAAGTAGAAATATCTCCATCAAATTGCTCTGCTCAGTTGAACATTCCTCGCATATTCTCAACTTTTGATACATCCCAACTAGAAAGATTCTGATTAAAGGTCTTTGCTTGTGAAAACATCTGATTCATATCTTTTACCTTACTTGTGTCCCAAGTTCCTATTGGTTGATTAAAGTTTTTTGCTCAGTAAAACATTGTCCCCATTTGATTGACATTGTGAGTATTCCAATGAGAAATATCAATATTAAAGCTTTCTGCTCTATTAAACATTCACCCCATATTGGTTACATTACTTACATCCCAGTTTGAAATATCAGAGTTAAATTTTACAGCTCAAAAAAACATACTTGCCATTGCAGTCACATTACTCGTATACTGATTTGATGGAAAAATAATCTGACTTTTAAAGTCATTAAATAAACTATTTGCTACATTTGGAAACCAAACATCCTGTTTAAATTCGACCTTGGCAATCTCCTCTGTTTTCAGACTAAGCGTATTCACCATGGTATTCCATTTAGCAGTTACAATTTGTCCTGTCCCTGCTCAACGAGGTTGAACAGTCAGGATTTGAGTTCCCTGATCCCAAACTCCATCAACATTCGTTCATAGATCAAAAGTCTGACTAGGAACACTTACCGCAGCAGAACTAAGTAATGTCTTCCCTCCTCCGAAAAAAACAAAACTCAGAAATACCAAAAAAAGCATCTTTCAGATTTTTTTCATTTTTTTATCTTCTATTTTATAAAAAACATGCCTGAAATATATCTATCTTCTTAGAAAAAGCAAAATATTTTTATAATCTTATAAAAAAAACTGACCTTTCAGTCAGATTTTTCTTTATATTCTAAATATTGCTTCTAATAAGCTACTTGAGCAAGTCTAATATCAGCCTTTACCTTCTCTAACTCAAGAATCAATGATGAAATATCTTCAATATTCCCCTCAGATTTCATCTTTTGCAATTTCAATTCCAACAGATACTGATTACTACGAAGCTCAGTCAGTTTCTTAAGTGGAGTCTGAGTAACCATAGAAGAAGTAATCCTGATCCCATAAGTATCAATAAGAGCAATCCCCTTAGAAATACTCAAAGTATGTGTCCCAGAACTATTTTGATAACTAATCAATCCAGGCACAAGCTTAATCACCATAGGAAGTGGAGTCTCAGTCAGACTTTTCTCTCCTTGTTCAGTTGGAAGAGAAATCTTTTGAATATCCCCCTCATAAGCAAGCATATTTTCAGTAGTAGTAATTTTTAAGTACATATTTACTAGGTCTTAACAAAACTAAACATACCTAAGTATAAAGATATCCAACAAAAGATGCAAAAAATCTGACTTTTCTCCTCTTTTACCTATTGACATTTTCATATTTCAACTATGATTTCATCTTTCTTCTCAAAAATGCTGGAACTTCTAAATCCTCTTGAGGAGTTTCTGGTTGTTCTTCTACCGCCTTTGGGGCTTCTTGAGATCTAAGCCCTCTCATAATATAGTTTTCAGATTCTCTCCTTGGAGCATCAATCTTTTGTCCAAGAAAATTTCTTTGAACAGGCTTTAAGATAGGTTCTTTACTTTGTTCTTCAAATCAGGTTGCAATAATAGTTACCTTTACTTCATCTTCAAATGATTCATCAAAACTCATTCCCCAAATCATATTCACATCATCATCAAGAATTTCTTCTACAATAGCAGCAGCTTCCTGCACCTCAACCGGTGTAAGATCCATACCTCCAGACACAGCAAAAATTACCTTCTTTGCCCCATCCAAGTTTGTCTCAAGAAGTGGGTTTTCAATAGCCTTTCTAGCAGCATCAACTGCTCTCTTCTCTCCAGCTCCGTATCCAATTCCAAGCAACGCATTTCCAGAGTTAAGCATTACTTCTCTAATATCTGCAAAGTCGATATTAATATCTCCTGGCTTAGTAATCAAATCAGAAATACCCTGAACTCCAAGGTAAAGTACCTTGTCAATCATAGTAAATGCCTGCTTAAACGTTGTCTTTTTATCAACTAGCGTATAAATTTTGTCATTTGGGATAACAATCAGAGTATCTACAACTTCTTTCATCTTTTTCAATCCTTCTTCTGCATTAGTTGCTCTCTTTTTCCCCTCAAAACTAAAAGGCTTAGTTACGATTCCAACTGTCAGAATTCCCATTTCCTTAGCAATACTTGCTACAACAGGAGCAGCACCTGTTCCAGTACCTCCTCCCATACCAGCAGTAATAAATACCATATCAGTATCTTGTAAAACTGACTTAATATTCATCTCATCCTCCTCTGCTGACTTTCTACCAATTTCTGGATTTGCACCAGCTCCAAGTCCTTTAGTAATATTAAGACCAATATTTACCTTTTTCTGAGCAAGGTTTGTTGCTAAGTCCTGAGCATCAGTATTTACTGCAACAAACTCAACTCCTTGAAGTCCTTCTTGAATCATTCTATTAAGTGCCTTATTTCCACACCCTCAAACACCAAATACTTTAATTTTTGCTCCTGGGATAAATTCAGGAATAATTTCATTGATAACCATTAGTTAGATAGTAAGAATATAAATAAAGAAATATAAGATAGTAATTAGGATTAAATCAAATCCCTAAAAAAGTTTCAGATTTTGTTTAATATTTTTCCTGTTTTAAAGCTAGTTTTTCTAGAGTCGATATCCATATACTTATTAGACCAGAAGTACACTCACAAAAGATTAATAAACTGAACATTTAACGAAAGATCACCTACATTCACCATTAAATCTTTTCCATAAAACGTTGCAAGTTTAAAGGTCTGTTTAGCCAAATAATCAACATTTTGCATTTTACTTCCACCTCCAATCAACAAGATTCCACCAGGAAGCCTTCCATCTTTCTCTATCCTCTCCAAATGCTGGTTTACCTTTAGGAAAATTTCCTCATATCTTGCATTAATAATCTCTGAAAGAAAGATTAAATCCAATTGGTTATCAGACTTAAGACCTTCGGTAATAACTGCCATTCAACTTGTTCTCTTAATTTCCTCAGCCTCCTTGATATCAACCTGCATTCCAATCGAGATATCTTTAGTCACGTCCTCTGCTCCCATAGGAATCGTTCCATATCCAAGTGGATACCCATCTTCATAAATAACATAAGAAGTCTGATTTTTCCCAATATCTACAAGTACTGTTCCTAGATCCTTATGATCATAGTCGATACAAATAGAAGTTGCAGCTATAATATTTGGAATCATATCTGAAATACCAAGTCCTACCTTATCAAATGCATCAATCAATCCTGTATAAAAATTCTTTGGAATCATGAAGACATCTGCCATCAATTCTAGTTTCTTACATCTAAGACCAACAGGATCTTTCTCTCTCTTATCCTCATCAATAATCCAACATACAGGAACAATTTTAATCGTCTCATAGTTATTTTTATTAGCAATTTCTGCAACAATTCTAGAGAGATGATCAACATCATCGTTTCAAACCTCTGTTTGCATAATTCTTTTCCCCTCAATAATTCTATTAACCAGCATCTCTGGATGAGAAACACCAACAACAACCTCCTCAATAAAATCACCACCAAGTTTCTTACTAAAATTCTCCACAATCTTATTGATGGTTGTAGTAAATGCCTCAGCATCCAAAATCTTACCTTTTTTCAATCCGAGAGCAGGTTCCATCTGTCTCGCTAGGATGATATCTTTATCATTATCCTTTCCAAAGACAATAGCCTTTATGCTATCATTTCCAATATCAAATACTGCCTTAATGTCCCTCATATACCGAAGCTATAAATAAAATAAAGATCTTTTAACAATCCCTACTCTACTAATATCAACAGAAAAGACAATAGCATTTTTTACTATTGTGCTATACAATAGTTAGCAGACAAATTTTAATTAAAAAATTAAGAGATAACTATTGGTTATCTCTTCGAAAATATGAGTTTGGAATACTGGTTTCTTTTATCATTATGAAATTTTAAAATACTTTCTGTATATAAAACACCACGATGTAATTCAGGTTTTTTCGCAATCAAATAACGAATACGCAGCGACCAGATTTTTTGAATATAATACTCAAAAAAATTTCCAATCCATCAATAGAAGCAGATCTCTATTATTTTTCTAAAGAGGCCTCTCCCCTGAGACGAATGAATTCCTAGAGAAATATGTTGTTGGAGGCTCCAATTAGGAAGATAGTTCTGGATCCAGAGATTCTGAGAATATATCAAAGCTCAAGCGTGAAGATATACAGGGACAAGATGAGCAATCCAATACGGCAAATAAATATCTCTCTTGTGTAAAAGAAGTGATTCTAAATTCTGGTTATTCCTATCAACAAAAAAACTTAGACAAAACCTCTTCCTTGTAGTCTTCCCCCTCCTCTTAATAAAATATACCCACATCATGAGTGTCATAAAAAATCTTGCTAGCCAAACTCTCCTCTCCTGCGTAACAACAAAAAGGTCTATATCTGAATTTGCATGAAGTGCATTAAAAGTCATACTATTAGCTAAATAGATCGCATCTACAAAAGGGAATTGCTTATAAAGCCAACTCCACTTTTTAAGAAAAGTAAGATACTCTTTGTGATAAGGATTTTCTTTTTCTCGAGAGAATTCAATTCAATGAGATAAAAAATCAGACTTTTCTGCCCTATTTTCTTCTTTCATTTCTTGCTGATAAGCAAACACGCTAGAATTCAAAGGAATAGGATATCCAAGCGTTTCATAAAAGCAAAAAGGCGAAAGAGTTCTCCTCTCTGCCCTAACGCTACTCTGTGATTTCTGCGCTCCATTCTTTACATTTCCTATCTTCTTGTTGATCATCGCTTATCTTATAAAATTTACAAAACGCTTTTTTAATAATTCCTGTTCTCGCATCAAATAAAATCCTTGCAAAATCATAGCACTTAGGATCATTAGCCGGAGAACAGAACTGAAAGTCTATACTTCATGTAAAGATTACATTTCCTTGATTGTTCATTTCGATACCGTTTCTATTCCCTACTGGTTTAAATCTTGGATGCATTTTGAATGTAGTGAAACTTGAAGTAGACTTTAACTTTACCTTGAAAGCGGTTCAACTTTTACAAGATTCCTTCTCTGAAAGAACAATATGTCCCCCTGTGAAAGAAAATTCTCATCTATTAGTTATCGCATACTTCAGATCAATAACTCAATCATTCTCACCACTGGTAGAAAGTTGATAATAAACTGGTATATTACCATCTATCATCTTACTTGTAGAGGCATAATATACGAAACTTGAAACACTACCATAAATTTCATTCACACAAACCTCAGCACGAAACCTATTAGTATCTAAATTTCAAAGCCTATAAATCCCAGCAGCCATCAAAATACCCAAGACAACAACAACAATGATCATTTCTAGAACAGTAAAACCTTTTTTATTTTGAAACAATATCTTCATCTTTTATACACAAAAGAAGAATAAATCTGATTTTTAGTTATTTATCAAAGGTCTCACAACATACCTATTATTTTCTTCATCCTTATCCATCAATACAACTGGCTTTTGGCTATTAATGATGTTGAATACCAAAGTATCTGATTCCATATTCTTAATAAAATCACTAATATACCTTCCATTTACAGCGAAAGTTAATGGCTCACCATCAATAATCGCAGCAAGCTCAGTTATTCCAGCTCCCTTATCAGTTTTCCCAGAAGAAATAATAACCTTTGAATCCTTAGTTTCAATCTGGATAAAATTATTAATATCTCTCGTCAAAATTCAGATTTTTCTAATCGCCTTTTCACACTCATTTTTATCTAGCATCACCTTTGTTACAAATTGCGTAGGAAGCACTTCTTCTCTCTCATATTCTGGGAAATTCCCCTGAATCAAAAGTGAAGTTGCAATAATCTTAATATCCTCAATTACAAACGAAAATGCAATCAAATTTTCAGAGTAATTTACTTTCATATCAGCAACTTCCTTTCCAATTGCAAAATTAACAACAGTTCTCATATCATTTACCAAAGCCTTTGGCATAATAAGAGAAAAATCTGAAGCATTAGTATGGTTTACTCTGTATTCAGAAAGTCTAAAACTATCTGTTCCAACAAAAATCAACTTATTACTAGCATCTCACTTTCCAGTCTTCATCAAAACTCCAGTTAATACAGGAGAAAAGCTCTTTTCAGTAACCGCATATTCTACATGATCAATTCCCTTTGAGAAAGCCAGAGTATCAAGAACAAAACTATTCTCTTGAGGCACTTCAGGAAGAGCCACATATTCACTTGCTGCAATTCCATTAATATCAAAAGTATCTTTTGGCGTTTTTATCGTCATAATATTTGTCTTTTGATCTACAGAAAGCTCGATATTCTCACTCTCAATCGTTTTCAAAATATCCAAGAAAGTTTTTGCATTAATGGTAATTGCTCCTTCAATTTGCACTTCACAAGGAATTTCAATCTCAACATACTTTTCCATATCAGTCGCTCTAATCAAAAGCGAATCAATAGACGCCTTAAGATAAATATTCTGCAAAATTGGGAGAGTTGAGTTTTTAGAAACAAATTTTGCTGCAATATCAAGCATATTAAGCGCTTTTTGCTGTTGAACAAGAATTTTCATCGCCAAAATATTAAAAGTAAAAAGATTTCTTTTAGATTAGCTTTTTCCTACAGCTTTTCAATTCATTTTTTAAAGAAAAAATCTGACCTCAAATCAAAGATCAGATTTTTTTTCTTTTGATTAACCAGATAATTATCTCACAGTAATAATTCTAATTTGCTGTTGAGGATTGTTCACTCCAACATTTCTCACCCCAGCAGCAACAACACGATCACCAACCTTCAAAGCACCTTTTTCTTTCAAAATATTGATAGCTTTTTCCTGATCCTCAGACATAGTCCAAGTAATCTCATCAATCAACTCAGAAAAGATCGCATAATTTACACCAAATGAGAAATGAGTATTATAATCAGTCGTAAACGAATATACAGGCTGATTAGGCTTTAAAGCTGAAAGATATTGTGCGAGTTTTCCAGTACTAGAGAATACAATCACGGCTTTAGCTTTAGCTTCATCAGCAAGCATCAAAGCATGCTTTGCAAGTGCTTTTTTAAGAAACTCATTTTCATCATCATTCTGAAGTTCAAAATCATGATGTGGATCTACGATTTCATTTTCTCCCTCTTTTACAGTTTTAGCCATATATTCAACAGTCCTTACTGGATAGAGACCAACTGCTGTTTCATCAGAAAGCATAGTCGCATCTACTCTAGCCATCACAGAATTGAAAACATCACTCACTTCTGCTCTAGTTGGATATGGACTTTTCACCATACTCTTCATAAGCTCTGTAGCCATAATAACAGGCTTTCCATATTTATGAGCCATCTCAGCGATTCTTCTCTGATATACAGGCAACTGATAAATTGGCAGCTCAACTCCTAGATCTCCTCTAGCAATCATAATTCCATCTGAATATCTACAGATATCTTCAAGATTTTCTACTCCTTCTTGATTTTCAATTTTTGAGATAATTTTTACATGAGATCAACCGTTATCATCCAAAAACTGTCTGATTTCTTTTACATTTTCTCCAGTTCTAATGAACGAAGCAGCTACATAAGCAATTCCTGCCTTAATTCCAAACAAAATATCAGTCTTATCCTTTTCTATAAGCGATGGAAGTTTAATCTTCATTCCTGGAAGATTAAGATGCCTCCTTGAACCGATCTCCACATCAGCACTAATCTCAACAGCAATATGATCATCAAAAACCTGAACTACCTTAGCTATTGCAGCACCTGAATCTACGATAATCTCGTATCCAACTGGCAAATCAGTAATAATATTTGGATAATCACAATAAATATCAGAATTCTGACTCAATTTAGTCTGATCAACATAAATATTGAAGATATCTCCTTTTTTAAGTTGAAGTGGTGTTTCTCTAATCCCTGTTCTAATATCTGGTCCTTTAGTATCAAGCAAAATACTTACCTGAGTTCTTCAAGTTCTATTGAGTTCTGCGACTCCAGCAATCAAATCCTTTGAAGTTTCAGGAGTTGCATGTGTGAAGTTAATTCTCACAACATCCACACCTGCATCATTGAGTTCAATTACTTTTTCAAGTTCATAATTATCTCTAACTGTTGCGATAATTTTTGTTAATTGCATTTCTCTCATTACACACAAAAATATATAAAATAAAAATCTGAATTAAAACTATACTAAATTACCCAAAAATAGCAAGTAGAAATCAGATTCTTCTTTTCTTATAAAAGGAAAACCTCGCTTGATACGAGGTCTTAATATTTTTTGAAAAACTTAGAATTCAACTTCTTCATCTTCCTCATTAGATCTTGTTGAGTTATACTCAGCTCTAGCAGCAAGTCTAGCTGGATCTTCCTTTGCGAAGTCTACCTTAATAGCTCTTCCCCAAAGTTCTTGTCCATCCATTTCTTCCTTAGCCTTTGCAGCATCAGCTGGATTCTGGAATTCTACGAAACCAAATCCCTTACTCTTCTTGGTTTCTCTGTCAAGATTTACTCTTGCAAATACCACTTCTCCATACTTAGAGAATTCAGTCTTGAGGTCATTTCCCCTCATCTTCCAGTTTAATCAACCCACGAACAATTTTGTTTGGCTGATAATCATTTCTTCAGTCATTTAACCAAAAAATAATAAATTAAAGAATTGTCTTACTAAAAGACAATGACGAGTATACAAGTTATCAAAATTTTTGCAAGTCTTTTTGCTTTTTTCTCAGAAAAATCAATAAAATTTGCTTTACATTTTAGAATAAATATAATAAATATGTTTTACTCTTTATTGAAAGATGATGGAAGATACAACTGTAACAACAAACTCAACAGCAAATCAGGCTGTATGAACCTCTGCGCCTAAACAACAAATTTTCTGAGGAAATCAAGAAGCATTTGCAAATCTTGAGAAGTTTGAGCAAATTTCAAATCCAACACTAGATCAAGACTTCAACTTTGATCTAGAAGACAGCTTTACAACAGAAGAGAATACTGAATCAGATCAGGCTAAATCAACTGAAAATTCCATCTTAGATGTTGAGAATATTTTTGAATCTGTAGCAAAAGCTGAACCTATTGAAATTTCAAAGCCAGAAGTAGCGGTTTCAGAATCCGTTTCAGAGCCAGAATCAGTATTAGAACCAGAAACAGAAACTCCTGAAGTAAAAGAAGAAGTTTCAGAGTTTAAGGCTCCAGAAAATGTAATCCAATCACACAATAAACCTCTTACAAAGCCTGAATTCTCTGAACAAATAACTTCGATACCACAAGAAGTCTCAAGAAAAGAAATCCCATCTCAAGATATCTGATCATTCAATGAAGATAAGATCGAAATCAAAAAAGAAGTTGCAACAAAAACAGAAGCAACCTCAAATAGTTTCTCTGAGCAAAAACAGGAACAAGAAAAACAGATCAATAACAATAAAGACCAAAGAATCACAGAAACTAAAGTAGAAATAAAACACGAAAATAAACTTCCAGAAAATCAAAAAGTCAACAATAAAGAAGAAAAAATGGAGAATAAAGAAGAGACAGCACCTCAAAATAAAGAAGTAGCTGCTCATCAAAAACTTGAATTTGAACCAACTCCTGAATCAACACAAATTATAAAAAAATACTTCCACTTACTCAATAATATCTCAAAAATCCTGACCACTCAGGAAAACCTCACTGGAAAGAAAACAAATGAGTTCAGCATTTCAACTCCTACTGAAAATGAAACAACAACTTATATTACCTCTCTTGAAGAAAATACTGCATCACTCAATATTAAAAAAATCATCCAAAAGTCAGGACAAGAAGATGAGAAACATCACCTCAACTTTAACCTAAAATCACCAAAGAAAAATCTGATTGTAACCATTGATGATTTCAAATTATATGAAGAAGAGATTGATCTTACTGACGCATCAAAAGCACTTAATGTAACTAATAAATTCAGTAAATTCGAATTTCTTTATAGAGAAGAGCTTTCAAAGCTTGAGGATGAGCTTGAAGAAAAAGAAAAGAAAAAGCAGACCAAAGTCTTCTCTACAATATTTCATCAATTTTAATTAACCTTTAAGAAATTTAAGAAACAAAAAAACTCCCTATTCTAGGGAGATTTTTTATTCGCTAATTTGAAGAATATCTCACGTTTGAATTCAGATTTTTCTACTTATTCATTGATTCAGCTCAATCACTTTAAACGCTCACTCTGCTCCCTCATAGGTAGGACAATTATCTATTTTACAGGGTTCCACCTCAATAATCTGCAATACTTGCCCCAAGCGATCAATTCGCAAAATATCTAACGGAATAAAAGTATCCTGCATAAAGAAATTATATTTTCCAGGCTCATCAAAGACAAAAAGCATTCCACTCCTCTCTCCTAGCTTTTCCCTCCCAGAAAGCCCAATCCTCCTCTCCAAAGGCGTTTTTGCTACCTCTAAGGAAAAACACTGCTGATGAAAGCACATTTGAGCTCCACTAGAGAGGATTTGCGATCATACCTTATTAGAAAAATAGATAAAAAATCAGAAAATAATCAGAATTTTTATCCCTATAAAAAATATCAAAAACCTGAAAAAAGACTTCTGTCTCTGAGTATTCATTTCCTTCCTTTTGAGTAAAATATAAATCTACTTTACCTGCTGACTAAGAAACCATGCTCAAACAATACTCGCAGTCTCCATCCTCAAAACAGAATCCCCAAGTTGCAAGACTTGGACTTCTTTTCAAAAGCTATCATAATCCCTTTGTGTCAATCCTCACTCTGGTCAGACAATTCAAAGCAAAGATCCACCTAAAGGAGAGGTTCCCAGCTGCAATTTGCTACCTCAAAGATCGAATGAAATAAAAGTATATTCATGTTTAATTTCATCAAAATTTTCAATAAATCTGAGTTGAGGTAATTTTCGACCATAAGACTGCTCTAGAGCCTCTTGAACTATTTTTTGTAGCCTCTCAAATTTCTGAGGAGAAATAGCCTTAACAACAGACCTTTCTGCAGCCCAAAAATAAATATCTGAAATTCAGATTTCTGTCAATTTTTGGACAATCAACTCAAGTTTTTCCTGTTTATTTGGCAAGGCAACAGCCATTGCAAGCTTTTTATCTGAAGAAGGAGCTTGAACTTTTTGTATTATCGTAGAAAAAATCTGAGTATCGGTCCATTTTTCTAGTTCAACCTCATATCTCAAATCAGCATTTGCCCTCTGTATCCAAAAATGATATCCAGGAGCAGCTCTAAGGACTTTTCTCAGCTGACGAACAAGCTCTAGTTGTTCCCTAATAATTAGCTTCTCGCCTTGTATTACAAAATCATCACAAATAAAAAGCTGCATGTAAATAAGAAAAAATAAATCTGTTCTTAACTCCTAAACAAAAAATATAGGACTTTTCTGGAATTTTTCAATACCAAAAGAGCCAAAGGATAAACCATTGGCTCAAGAGGAAAAATGAAAAACATTTTTTCTAATACTTAACTTCTAATTGCAACAAAGGAATGTAGTATCCTAGATACCCTAGTAGAATTAGATCTCGCTTCTAGTGTATAGACTTCTCTAGTACTAGAACTCAACTCAGCATCCTTTGCGACTCTAATTTCATGAACTATTAAACGACCACCATGGTCATCAGTTAATTTCCAAGGCCCTTGAAAAATTAAGGGAACCTTAGACTGCCTAATAGCAGCAATATCAACGTTACAGCTCTTTTGAACGAAAAGACACAACTCTTCAAGTCCATGCAATAAGCCAAGTTCATCACCAAGAGGATAGAGTAAATCAAGCAAAAACACTTGATCCTCCATATCCACTTTAGAAAGGACTTGCTTAGATTCTTCCATTTTTTGATTTCTTTTTTTGCCAAAGAGCTGGAAGACACTCTTTAAACGGCTAGCGATGATTGTTGCCATATAAAAACTATTTCTTGATGGGACTCGACTATACATATTTCCTATCAAATTGCAACTGAAAATAAAAAATCTGAGCCAATTCTCAGATTTTTCATATGTTCTCTTACAAGATCTACATGTCCTAATTATAAAGTTTAAGCACATTTTCATCCCTTCACTGAATTTGGGCATCATTTCCTCATCATTTAAGAGCGACTTGCTGTGCAAGTTGCTTAGCAGAAACTCCCGCCTCTCAGAGAATAATAAAATTTCATAAATCATTATAGAGCAAAACACTTTTATCCAAGAATAAGCTCTTTGCCTCAGCTCACACCGTCTTAAAATTCAAATCTGAAGCCACCTTTAGAATAATCTCAAAATACTGATCTGATTTTTTTTCTCCTGACAACAATTCAGCTTTGATAACCTTACTCTCCATAGTTTGAAGTTGAGATTGACATTCTTCAAGTGTTTTCGTTAATTTTTGAGCCTTTTCCGAAAGCTGAGCAAAAGACTTCACCTCCAATATATTCACCAAATCTCAGAGCATACTTGTCTGTTTCTCTAACTTTTCCAAAACTCTAGGCCCAGTCAGAGCAGTAAGTCTCTTAATTCCAGAAGCAACTGCCTCTTGAGAAACAATACTAAATGCACCAATATCTTTAGTATTAGCTACATGGGTTCCTCAACAAAGTTCTTGAGAAAGCATTGCCCCATAACTATCAAAATACACCTGAACTTCTGGAGCTACTTCATCACTATGAATATTTTTTACCTGTACAACACGCACAATATCTCCGTATTTCTCCTCAAAAAACATCTTTGCACCAAGCTTCTGAGCCTCCTCTATCGGTAATTCCAAGGTAGAAACCTCACATGCATAATAGATCATTTGATTGATGACTTTCTCAAGCTGAGCTAATTCCTGCTCATTTAAGAGTCTATCAGCATAAAAATCAAATCTCAAAAGATCGCTATCTACAAGAGAACCCGCCTGTTTTGTAGTTGGGAAAATTTTATCAAGTGCAGCATGGAGAAGATGAGTAGCAGTATGAGCTCTCATTTTTGCATATCTTTGTGCAGAATCTACAATTAATTTCATTACTAAGAAAAAACAATAAAAAAAATCAGATTTCTTTGTATCTTTTATCTTCCATTTTTCAAGTAAAAAATAGGATTCTTTTGACAAATAAACTAAAATCGAATATAATTAAAGAGAACCTTTTTATATCAGAATCATCTCACTATGGAGGGAACATTTGACTCAAAAGCCTATCTTGAGAAACTCCAAGCTGAAATTACAGCAAGAGCAACCCAAACCAAGGGGAAAATTTACATAAAAATCAATGGGAAACTGCTAAAAGACGACTATGCAAGTAGAACCTTGGATTGATATGAGAGCGATATCAGAAAAAAGCTGATCTCACACTTCAAATCAGAAGCAGAAATTCTTGTCTGTATGAATGCTCAAGAAATTATCAATAATTCTCCAATGACAAAAAAACAGCTCTGATGCTGCGAATATACTGAGCTTACTCTTAAGAAAATCGAGACTTCTACTGGGATAAAGCCTCAACTCGTAATCACCAATATCAACATGACTGAGATGTATGATATGATTTTCACATTTGAGTCAAAATTTCAAAAAAAAGGGTATAAGGTTCGAGAACAATACACAAAAAAAGGATATCCAGAGCTTATAAATACGAGATTTTTGCTAAGTGAAAATGGATTTTGAGATGATGATCATATTCCAATCACTAAGAAAATCGTTTTTATCACTGGACTCTGAGAACATAGTTGAAAACTAACAACAGCACTTGGTCAAATTTATCGTGATCATGAAATAGGACTTGAATCAAGCTTCAGTATTTTAGAAACTTTTCCGATCAAAGACCTTCCTATAGGAAACGAAATCAATCAAGCCCGAGCAGAAAAAAAACAAAAAAATCTGGCTCAAGAACCAGATTGAAAAACAATAGATGAAACCCTAGAAAAAAACTACGAACTCCTTAAAAAAATTCTCAAAACAGTAGTGAATAAGGACAATCTTATCTCCTGATTCAAAAATCCAAGTGATATGTGCCTCTAAACCCACTACTCTATCTCGTTAAACCTTGGGAAGAAGAGATATACCAAATTGTAAAAGGACTCAACGACTTTTTCGAGTCCTTTTTCTTGTTGAAGCATTTTTTCAGTCAAAATCCCCTCAAGCTTAAACATTTCAATCTCTACTTGCTTCCCAACCGACTGAAACTCTGGATCAGTATTACTTTTATCATTCATCTCACGAAACCTCCAAAAAAGCTCAGGTTGAGATTCCTCAAACCTCTTAAAAAGCTGACCACCTTTAGTTTTAGTGATCAAATCAAGTTTCTGAAGAATATAGTCATGAATGACATTTTCCACCTCCTTTTTTTCATCAATAGAAAGAGAAGAAAAAACTGCTCCATACACAGGATGTTGAACTAAATCAGAAAAATAAGGGATAACCTTGTGAGTATTTTCCCAGTTTATCAGGATATTTGTAATTTGTTCAACTTCTTGCTGCTTCATCGCTTTTAAACACAGATGAGAATATAAAAAATCTCTCAAAAGTGAGAGACATTCGTCCGGAAACCAAGTATGATGATTTGCTTATAAAAATCAAGAAATTTTACTCAATCTTTTTTTCATAGAACAAAAAAAGAGAAAAATCAGATTTTTCTCCTTCTTGTATACATTCCCCAGAATCTTACGATCCACCTTTTGCAATAAACTGAACAAGTCTAATAATAACCATAGATGCCATCACAATTACCAATCCAATTAGTGAATACTTAATTCCCTTCATAGCTTTAGCTCTATTTCCACTATCGATCGGACTCATCAAATAATAGATTCCAGAAATGATCAATGCCAGCGTTACAACCGTTCCAATAAACCCAGTCAACGCCATAATAATATCCTGAACAAAACTCATTACCGAAGTTTCTTCACCAGCTCCTCTAGCATCCTTACGAATATCTAATGCATCATAAATTGAAAAACTACATCCACCATTGATGAGACAATCTGGAGAAATTTTGAGTCCATCATTATCTCTCTTAGGTACTGTTGCTGTAACAGTAGTTCCCTCTATTTGATTCTCATAATCATCTCAAAAAAGGATAGGATCATCTTTATTAGAAACTGATGATGTCTTACATCAATCACCATCAGCACAACTCTGCTGAGCAAAAACTCCTCCAACAAAAAATACTCAACACAGCAACACCAAACATAAGATCAGCTTTTTCATTTTTATTTTACAAAAGGTAAAGAATCTGAATTTAGATCACTATTTTGTTCCCAATAGCGCCAAAAATCCTCCTCCTACAAGAGAAATCAATGCAATAACCAAAATCACAATGGTAATGATCTTAAAAGTTTTACTACTTTTCATATTTCTTATATAACAAGATAAAATATACCGTTTAGACTAGTGTTTTCATCCCAAAAATCAAGCTTTTTCTCTCATCAACCTTTGAGTGCTATATTAAAAGATTAAATACTGATCTATCACATTTGCATCACTTGAAGATATCAATCCCAAGATATCTTCATCAGGACTTCCTGTTTCAGTAATAAAGATAATATCTAATCTCTCGTTATTCATTTTCTTTTTAGTGAAGAGCTCATCTGCCTCATAAATATTCATCGTCTTAGGCACAAAAAGATAATCATTCCCGTGTTTTTCTGAGAGAATATGTTCAACTTTCAACAGCCCAAGATTCATATAATCTTCATTCATTAAAAGTCCCGCAATCCAATACAAAAGCCTTTTTTCACTAAGAACCCCAGAAAATTTTCACTGTGCATCATAAATAGGCACAGCAGTATAGTTTTTCTCCTTCATCTGTGGAATAATACTTTTCACCAGATCTGTTGTCTTCGCAGTAAAAACCTCCTTTTTAAAAAGGTCAATAACTCTGACTGGAGCTGTGATCACCTCTACATAATGAGAAATTCTCTCAACTGCAGCAGTAGTTGGAACAGCATAAGTCTCTCCATTAGTTTTGATTCCATGGGTAATAAAGTTCCTTAACTCTCAAAAATTTCTCAACTGATAAATATGTTTCCTCACAAATCCTGAAATCGGATATCTCCCCTCGGAAATTTTCTTTAATTTTTCATTATATGGAGAAAAACCTTCTTCTCAAAGCACCTTATCAAAATGCTTATCAATTTGATTAAACAAGGCTAAGAAGCTGATAATGGCATCTTCACTAGAATTTGGAACTGTAGAGGTCATGTTCAATCAATGAAGTAAAAGATTAAAAATCAGAATTCAGTACTTTTTTCATTTCTAAAGCTACTGGCTGAGTAAGGGTATTTCCATACTCTGGCTCCGGAATAAACTCAGTCTGGAGCATTCTCAAAAGTCTACGAGGTGATGGCTGATCCTGATTCATGTATCCATCTAAGAAATCCTCATATGAAGTCTCCCAAGGCTGACAAGTAGGATTTTGATATGTTCATTCTAATTCACCATCAACACAAAGCCTCAGCTGAACCTGACAAGGAATATCTGAAAATCCATTCCTAAATCTATAAGCCTTTACGAATTGTCCAGATTTAACCTTTTCTCACCAAGGCGCTGTACAATATTTCTTCCCATCAGGAGAAAGCGGAACATCTATCACATCATCCTTAGTTGGTTGATTTGGAGCAAGAGCTTGTGTAGTTGGTGCTGGATTAGGTGCTCTTTTCCCATCCAGATTAAATTGAGCATTTTTGTAATAAGGAGCATCAGGCTGAATATATCAGTTTTCTTCAAGATATTCTTTATGCTTTTCTTGCGCTAAGATATCTCATTGTAACTCTTTTTTAGGATTTGGATCAGCATTATAGGTTGAAAAAGCTGTTTTTTTCATTTTACCTTGCTTAGATTCATTACAAGAGGAGTGAGTAAACTGCCCAGAGAGCTTTCCATCTTTACAGGTTCTTCTCTGAATATTACAAATCGAAGGAGTATCTGATCTCTGTTGATAAGCTAATACCGACGCTCAATCATCAATACTATATCCCCACGGTGTCATACAAGAAGCACCATCAAGCACTTTATGTCTTGCTTCATCTCAAAATTCATACATTGCGACCACATATCTTACACTTCATTCAGGAAGCTCAACAATATCTCCTCTCACTAAAAACTCAAATACCTTATTGATAAAATGACTACGATCTTCTAAAGTACTCAAAAGTGTTGTATAGGCGTTTTTATAAGACTTAGCAACATTATTACCAGTCAAAAAACCTGAATCAGCTTTCTGTTCATTCTTTTGTTCACTTCCAGAAAGGAGAGATCCAGTAGCTGGAAGCATATATTCATACGTTTCAGGAGCTCCATGTTCTCAAAAAGGATTCTCGCCTAAAGTATATTTCTGCCCATTATCTGCCAAAAATACCCATTGCATTGGTTGCTGATGAGTTTTTTCCCAGTCTTTACGATATTCACTATTCGCATCAGGATTGATATTAGAGACAATAACCGCTCACAAAAAAAGAATCAAAGTATATGCTACAAAAGAGAGAAACTTTGGTTTAGTCAGTCTATGAGGTTTCAGCTTTCTAATTCTTCTTATCGCCATCTATGCACAAAAGGTAATATAAGTAAAAAACACTTTGCTTAATTATAACAACAATCATCAAAAAAAGCAAAAAAATCAGATTTTTTCTGCCTATAGCAAAAATCATTTGAAACTAATGTCTGCAGAACAATTTCTGTGAAATCGAAATTAAAACAAAAACAAAAAACTCCCATTTAGGAGTTTTTTTATAATACAAGCGACTATTTCCCATAAAAAGTGTAAAAATCTGGCTTTACTTGTAATTTTTCTAGAATCCTCTGCTGAGAGATTTTGAGATCAAGTTCAGATGGGATAAAATCCTTACAATATTCCTTTGGGAAAGACGCCAGACTAATCTTTTCAGTAAGAGTAATCTTAAAGCCTCTTTTCTGAGCTTCTTTGACCAGAGCTTGATGCCTTTTTTGAAGAAAGAGCAATTTATCATAAAAGAAACGTACATGTCCGGTTCCCATAGTATAGATTTCAGAGATGATAATAGGCTTTTTCTCATCAAGTTTTTTCTTCACCAGTCCAAAAACTCTTGGAAGTTCTCTCCACTCAGCAATCAAATGCTGATCAGCTAATTCTGAGACTGGAACAAGATTGATTCTCGTCATTTAATACAAAAAAGAAACAAAACTAGAATCATGAGCTAGAAAAACATTACTTCGTCTTGATCTCATGGGAACTATAATCTATTGAAATTATTCCTCTGAACTCTTATCAGATTCGGTCTCAGCAATTTCGTCCACTTCAAACAAACCACTCTCCATTTTTTCAACCTTTTTCTTTTCTTCCTTATACTTCATATTCTCTGTTTTTTCCTCTCGAGGACGATAGACGATATCAATCTTTTTATCCACCATCTTGTAGAGCGGTGTCTCTGGTTCATCTAGTGAAATATCATTTGAATGCAGTGTTTTTAAGCTTCAGTCTTCAAATCTGATCCTGATCGCTCACTCAACAATTCCAATACCACCAACCAAAATATCATTACTTGTCGAGACTATCTGTCCTTTCTTAGCTCTCTTCCATATCTTCAAATCCTCAAGCGAAAGCAATTTTCAGTTTTTATCTCAGTAGATAAGGATAAATGGCTCTCCATTATGCAAGAACATATTCGCAACTTGATCTCCTTCCTGCAGCTCAATTGCCTTTACTCCTCCTGCGGTCTTACCCATAGGTCTAATATCATCAGATTTGAAAAGGAGCATTGAACCTTGCTGAGAAAGCACACCAATATTTTCTCCATCATTCACTGGTAATACTTTCAGAATCTTTTCTCCTGGCTGAAGTCCCATAATAGTAGTTGGAAACTTTTTAAAGCTCAATACCAACTCTTTTTTAGTCTTCTTGATACTATTTTGGTTAGTCAAGAACACTAGATAGTCATAGTGGAAATGTAGTGTCTTTGCAAAGACAATCTTTCACTTCAAACCGAAATGTTCATTCAGATTTAAAGCTGGTTTCGCCATAGTAAAACTTCCAAGATCTTTAATTCTCTGAACTACGAGCTCTCCTCTATCAGTAATAATCACAAGTTGATCCTGATTATGAGTATAGATAAGATCTAAAGTTTCCTCTGGGATATTCTGAATTCTTGTCTGATACAAAATTCTAAGAGAATAATCATTTCCTATCCAACAAATCACATCTTCTTTTACTTTGTCAGCTGCCTTTTGAAGCTCTTTCAAGCTTCCACTGATATTGTAGACGCTCAAGTCATTTGAAAGTTCAGTCCTCCTCTCATCTCCATATTTCTCCTTCATATATTCAAATTCCTGAGCCAGGACTTCATCAAGCTTCTGAGGATCAGAGATAATACCTTCTAAATATTCAATAAGTCTGATTTTTGCATCAATTTCTTCTGCAATCTTCTGAATCTCAAGTCCAACCAAAGATTGAAGCCTCATAAGAAGGATATACTCAGCTTGTTTCTCAGTAAATCAAAACTTCTCCATCAAATTTGTTCTCGCATCCACTTTAGATTCAGATTTCTTAATGGTATCAATTACTTCATCAATAATATCAATAGCCTTTTTGAGTCCTTCCAAGATATGAAGCCTATCTTTTGCTTTATTGAGCTGAAAAATTGATCTACGATATACGACATTTCTACGGAACTCTACAAATTCCATCAAAAGGTCCTTAATATTCAAGAGTCTAGGCTGACTTCCTCCTTCAACGAGTGAAACATTATTGAGATTAAAATTAGTCTGAAGGTCAGTGAATTTGTAAATTTGCATCAAAATTGCATCAGGATCTACTCATTTTTTTAGATAAATAGCAATCCTAATCCTATCTCTATTTGATTCATCACGAATATCATTAATTCCCTCCACCTTTTTATCAACAACCAACTCTCCAATCTTTGCAACAAGACTCGCTTTATTCACAAGATATGGGATTTCATCTATCACAATTACGTGTGCTCATTCATACACTTCATCGTGCGTTTTCCCACGAACAACAATTCCTCCCTTTCATTTTTTATAAACTTCAAGAATATTATTACTATCAAAAATCATACCACCAGTTGGAAAATCTGGTCCTTTTACAATCTGCATAATTTCTTCAATACTTACCTGAGTTTTTTCTATAATTTCTTTCCCATCTTGATCAAATCAAATTGTCTGTGGCTTTCCTTCTTTATGGAGAAGAAGAAGTGAAGCATCTAAAATTTCAGTCAAATTATGAGGAGCCATATTGGTTGCCATACCTACTGCAATTCCCATCGTTCCATTACAAAGATGATTCGGAAATTTTGTTGGCAGCATCACCGGTTCCTTTAGAGAACCATCAAAATTATCTCTCCAATCAACAGTATCTTGATCAATATCCTCAAGCATCTCCTCAGCAATTTTAGTCAATCTTGCCTCAGTATACCTCATAGCCGCTGCTCCATCTCCATCAATAGACCCAAAGTTTCCCTGCCCATCAACAAGCGGATATCTAAGTGACCAAGGCTGAGCGAGTCTCACCATTGCCTCATAGATTGAAGAATCTCCATGTGGATGATACTTTCACATTACATCTCAGACGATTCTCGCAGATTTTTTATGCTTTTGATTATAAAAATTATTCATCTGATACATTCCAAAGAGGATTCTCCTCAAAACCGGCTTAAATCCATCTCTTGTATCAGGCAAAGCACGAGAAACAATAACAGACATCGCATAATCAATATAGGATTGTGTAATCTCCTTTTCTATAGGATGTTGTTGCACCCTCTCATGTTTTTCTTCTTGTTGGAAAAGATCCTGACTCATAAGTATACTCTTTTCAAAAAATAAAAAACCTGATTTTTCATTCTTTTCACTCTAAAATCACCTAAATATTAGAAATCCCGCATTTGAATGCAAGCCAAAATCAAAATCAAAATCTTGACATTTCAGAATTAATGATATTATATTTTTAATATTCATAAAAATCAGAGAAAAGTAAGTTAGTACGGAAAAATATATAAAAAAAGGGAAAAAAATTATTCTACCAATAAAGCATTGACTTTAAAATAAAAATGTATAAGGTGAAAGTACCCGTCAAATAAAAAAAACATGAAAACACTAAAAATTAATCTCCTAGCAGATAATACTATATTTGTAGGAGAAGTAACAAAAAAAGCTGATCTTTTGCATACCTTTTATGTAAAAGATATAGAAGAACTTGATAAATTCTTTGCAACAAACACTATCCCGTGCGAATATTTCTATAAAGCATTCGGCTACTGGATACTCTGCAGTCTTCAACGATGCAAAGAGAATAAGAATCACTACGGCATTCTTACCAGAAAACTTATTAACTTTTCGAAAAAACTCTGGAAAAGGATCCGATCTCTCGCACAAAGGATTGCAAAAGAGATCAAACAATTCCAAAAGGAACCTGACGCTTCGCGTCTCTATTAATGTTTTTTGTAGTAGTTTTTTTCTTTATTGCAAAAGATCTCCATGTTTTTCTCTGGAGATCTTTTCTCTTATTCGAAATATTATTTTCTAAAATCTCATTTTTCTACGTTTTTTTCAGCAAAAACAACAAAAATCTCTTGCATATTAAGGTAAAAACTATAAAAGAAAGTATATTTTATCCTTCTAAAAAAGAAACAATGACAAAAAAAGAACAAACTGTAGGTGAAAGAATTGATCAAGCAACTCATACTATCTCAGAAAAGCTTTGAGCAGCTAGTGAATGAACTAAAAAAATGGCTGGAGGATTTATGCACTGGTGGAATAACTCAAGCCTAGAAGAAAAAATCACTATGATCATAGGAGTGATTCTTGTACTTTGCGCATTATGGCAGCTTAGATCTTTCATCTGGGGAATTCTACTTCTTTTAGTTGGTATCCTCGCAATCTCTGGAACATTCAATACTTACATCAGATGCGGAATTGATGCAATCAATTCAAAAGCTAAAAAAAGCACAAAAAAGGCTGAAAAAACTGAATCTGAAAACGAGTAATCAGTTTCGCAACTTTATTATACCAAACTACTAAATAAAGCCAACTTATCACTTAAACAGGGATAGGAAGGCTTTTGTTTTTTGAAGAGATAAATTTTAATTTGCTAGCTTGAAACCAACTATGACAAAAGAAGAGAAGAATACACTCACCAGTAATATTTTTAAGCTTATTATTGGGCTCATCCTGCTCACAACGTGTTTTTGTTATCTTCACCAAAATCCAGCTGAAAAAATCGCGTTATATTCAGGTTTCAAGATGGTATTTCAAAAATCTGAAATCATCTTCTATAAACTTATAGGGAAAGATTGACAACTTCTAGAGCAAAAATATAAATTGGAAGATGATTTCCAAGAGTTAATCAATTTTGCAGAAGAAAAGGGATGTTCTGATAGAGACTTTCTTAATGATCTCCACACTACCGCTGAGAATTTTCTTTTAGAAAAAAAGGATGACATTGCAAATTACATCGCAGCTTATAGAATCCAATATAGAGATTTCAGTATTAGAATTGAACAAGAAAATTGTCACTAAAACAATCAATACGAGAAAAGCGATTTTATCCATTGTATCTAGATACTAATGATTATTTGAGTTGATATTGATGAGGTCATTGCTGAAACTCTAGACTTTGTACTAAAATTTCATGACTATCAAATCGCCTGAAAACCTCTAAAAAGAGAACAGTTTAGCTCCTACTATATTCCAAATATCCCTGGATATGAACATATCAGCAAAGAACAAGCCGTAAGCTTCTTCACAGATGGAATGAGATATTCAGCTGAGCATTGAGGTATTCAGCCTGTTCTTTGAGCAAAAGAAGTACTCAAACAAGCAAAAAAACAAGGGCACACACTCTATGCTATTACTGCAAGAGGACCACTTGTTCAGCCTGCAACAGAGAAGCGAATCAAGGACTACTATCCAGAAATCTTTGAAGAAATCATCTTTTGTAACTATCATGATACTACGAAGCCTCAATTTACCAAGGAAGAGATGTGTCAAAAATACTGAATCCAACTCATGATTGATGATAATTTAGAGTATGCAAGAGCAATTGCTAAAAGCAATATCCATGTCCTTCTGATAGATAATCCTCGAAATCAAGATTACTCTCCAAAAAAAGATCCACTTATCACAAAAGTTAACAATCGATCAGAGATCCATTTTGATGAGTAAAAAAAAATCTGATAAAATCAAACTATCAATTAAACAGCTCTCTTCTTTAAAGAAAAAAGCCTGATTCATATCAGACTTTTTTTGTAATTACATCATTTAAAATTATTTTCCATATTTAGCATTAGCTCCAAGGTGTTCTTCAATTCTAAGGAGTTGATTGTATTTTGCGATTCTATCTGTTCTAGATGCAGAACCAGTTTTGATAAGTCCAGTATTCATCGCAACAGCCAAATCAGCAATAAAAGTATCCTCAGTTTCTCCTGATCTATGAGATGAGATAGATCTCATTCCATGTTCATGAGCCATATTGATAGCATCAAGTGTCTCAGATACCGTTCCGATCTGATTAAGCTTAATCAAAATAGAATTAGCAATTCCTTTCTCAATTCCCATCTGAAGTCTAGAAATATTTGTTACAAAAAGATCATCTCCAACAAGCATAATCTTCTCTCCCAAAGCATCAGTTAATTTCTTCCATCCATCAAAATCATCTTCAGCCATACCATCCTCAATCGAAATAATTGGGTATTTTTGGCACCAATCCTGATACAAGGCAATAAGTTCATCAGCATTCAGCTTTTTACCTTCTCCTGCTAGATCATATACTCCATCTTTAAAGAACTCACTAGAAGCTACATCAAGTGCAAGAGAAATCTTTCCAGCATACCCTGCTTTTTCGATCGCTTCCATAATCACTTGCAAAGCCTCCTCATTTGATCCAAGATTTGGTGCAAAACCTCACTCATCACCAACTGAAGTCACAAGCCCCTTAGCCTTCAAAATTGATTTTAACGTATGGAACACCTCTGCTCCCCATCTAAGTCCCTCACGGAAACTAGGTGCCTTATTTGGAACAATCATAAACTCCTGAATATCTACATTATTATCTGCATGAGAACCTCCATTAAGGATATTCATCATAGGGAATGGCAAAGTATTTCCTTTCCCTTCACCAAGATATTCATAAATATACTTCTTCTCAGCATTTGCACAAGCTACTACAAACGCCATACTCACACCAAGCAACGCATTAGCACCAAGATTTGACTTATTTGCAGTCCCATCAAGTGCAATCAACTTTTCATCTAAACTTCTAAAAGATTCAAAAGTCTGACCTTCAATAGCATGAGCAATACTTGTATTTACATTTTCAACTGCCTTCAATGTCCCTTTTCCAAGGTATCTTGATTTGTCTCCGTCTCTAAGTTCAAGTGCTTCATGAACTCCTGTTGAAGCTCCAGATGGCACTAAAGCTCTACCAAAACTTCCATCAGCGAGCGTAATTTCTACCTCTACAGTAGGATTTCCTCTAGAGTCAAGAACCTCTCTAGCATAAACTTTACTAATTGTGTATCACATATATCTTTTTATACAAAATAAAACCAAATTTCAGACTATGATTTTTCACATAAAATGCAAGAAGAAATCAGATTTTTTTATCTTCTCTTTCAAAAATCATAGGATATAATTTTTATATAACAAAGCTTTCAATCAAGAATATCTATAAGTTTTTCCAAAAAAAACAACTAAAACACACATCCATAATTTGTACCACTCTGAGTATAATGATTTTTTACCTCTTGAAAAGTATCATTTTTAACTACCGCCTCACAAACCTCACGAAGCTGAGTATCAGCCATAAGTTTCCAAGGTTGCAAGGTTTGTTCTAGAGATTTCTCCATTGCAGACTGATTTTCTAACGGAGCATTTTTTATCACGCAAGAGTAAAAATCAACAATACGATTACAAACTTGAATAGAAAAAAAATGATTTTTCTCTTCTTCCTGAGCTAATGCAACAGTTCAAGAAGAAGCTCAAGATCAATTAGAAACACTAGTCGAACTCTCAGTTATTCAATTTCATGAAAGCATACTCACTTGCTGAATTCAACTCAAATCAAACTGCCCCTCTCCACTCAGAGTTTGGCTTCAGCTGAATAAATTTTCACCAGTCAAAGTAAGAGAAATATCAGACTTTCCCCTTTTTAAAAGGAAAATTATAAGAAGTAGAACCAACAAAAAAAGAGAGAAAACAATTAAAAACTGAATTCTCCTCTTCTTTTTTAGTTGAGATCTCCTCCTAAGCATCATATTCACATAAAATAAATACTGATATTACTTTTTTATGAGTTCAAATCCATCTTTAGAATCTTTAACTTCCCATCACTTTTCCAAAATTTCAGCCCTAAGCTGATCTGCTAATGCATAATTTTTATCAGTTTTAGCTTGTTTTCTTGCCTCAGCAAGGTGTAAAATTTCTGCTGGGACCTCAACACTTTCCTCAATAACAGGATCAAAAAGTCAGACTTTAAGGACTTTATCCTCAAGTTCCTTAAGAAGAGATAAGGTTTGCTGCGTAGGATGTAAGAGAGCTAAATGAATATCAGAGAGCAACTTTGGAGTATTTAAATTATCTCAAAGCGCAGCATAAATTTTCTCTTGAAAATCATCATCTCATTCGGCTGGAGTCAGATTTCTTATCTTTTTAATCAATCCCTGCCTTTCATTTTTAGCTTGTTCTAAGGCATCTCGAGTAAAGTTCAAAAAATTAGAATACTGAGCCTTAAAATAGAAATATCTTAAATCCAATGGAGAATACCCTTTTGCTTTGATATCATCAAGAGAATAAATATTCCCCAGAGATTTACTCATCTTTCCCCCATCAACCTGAAGAAACTCATTATGAAGCCAATATTTTACCCATGGCTTATGTCAAAAACTACATTCTGACTGAGTGATTTCATTTGAATGATGCACAGTAATATGATCAGTTCCTCCGTGATGAATATCAAATTGCTCACCAAGATATTTACTCGCCATAGCACTACACTCTATATGCCAACCAGGAAATCAAATTCCCCATGGAGAATCTCGCTCCATCTGCCTTTTTTCATTTCTAGGAGAAAATTTCCAAAGTGCAAAATCTGTCGGATTTCTTTTACCTCAGATATCAACTCTCCCTCCAGCATTAAGATCCGCAAGTCTTTTCTTGTAGTTCGACCCCATCAGCTTTCCATAATCTTCTACAAGGCTTGTATCCATATAAATTCCATCATCAGGAATAGTATAGGTATATCCTTTCTCTTCTAATCTCTGAACCATCTGAATCTGTTCCTGAATATGTTCAGTGGCTCTCGGCATCACATCAAAACGCTCAATTCTAAGCTCCTGCATCGCATTCAAAAAAATATCTTCATATTTTTTTGCAACATCCCAAGCTGAGATCCCATCAATTCTCGATCCCTTCTCCAGCTTATCCTCACCATCATCTGCATCCGAAACCAAATGCCCAACATCAGTAATATTCATCACCGCCTTTACCGGATACCCAAAGTATTTTAGCGTATTTCTAATCAAATCCGCGGTAAAAGTCGCTCTAAAATTCCCAATATGTGGTGTTGAATATACTGTTGGTCCGCACGAATACATCCCAACATATTTTTTTCAGTTTTCAGATTCATTCATCAATGGCTCAAAAACTTCTTTTTCACGAGTAAGTGTATTATAGAGTTTTAGTTCTGGCATCAAAATATCGAAAAAGTCTAAAAAGGACTACGCATTTAACCTTAGGAATAGGCAGAGAAAATGCAAGAAGAAATCAGACTTTTTTCTCTTTTTACTCTCAATATTTTTTAATCGCCTGCTGAAAAAGTTCCCCCTTCTCCTCAAAATTTTTCCAATTACTATAGCTTGGAGATGCAGTGGAAAGAAGACACACTTTTCAAGGAGCAGTATGTTGATAAGCAAACCTTACAGCTTCATCCATATCTCTAGTTGAAAGCATGTTTCAGTCAAAATCAGGAAGCAAATCACGGATTTTCTCACCAGACGGAGGGAAAAAGACCAAATTCTGAATTCAGAGTTCTTTTACCTTTTCTACAAGATTTTTGAAGTCATATCCTCTATCTGTTCCTCAGAGAAACAGAGTTCACACCTTATTTCCAAAAGTTTTTAAAGCTTCTAAAGTAGAATCAGGAGTCGTCGAAATCGCATCATCATAGAAAGTTATCCCCTTAAAAGTTCCGATAAGCTGTAATCTATGAGGAAGTCCATGGAAATGAGCTATCGTCTGATGGATTGAATCATTATTGATTCAAAGATACTTGGCAACTGCAATTCCAAGCGAAATATTTTGAAGATTATGCTCCCCAAGAAGCAAACGATCCTCTGTAGAAAAGAGCTTCTCACCTTGATAACTGAAAACTCCATCAGCCCATGTAGACTCCCCTCCTTGTCCATAAGTATGGAGATTAGAATAAAGCTCAGAAAGCTGAAATTCTTGAACAGTTCTCGCCAGAACAAAGTTCTGTTCTGATCATTTTAAGATATTAAGTTTTGCCTGAGTATAATGCTCAAATCCGCTATGCCAATCTAAATGCTCAGGGAAAATCGCTCACAAAACCGAAATGAAATTCTGCTTTTTAAGCTTCTCAAGCATATAACTTGAAAGCTCACAGACGACATAATCTCGCTCCTCCTCAAAATCAATCTCATCCAAAACAGGCTTCCCAATATTTCAAACAAGTTTCACACGGAAACCAGCATCTTTTAAAAGCTCATAAATCAGACTTGTCATCGTAGATTTTCACTTACTGGCGGTAATTGCAATTACCTTACCCTTATAGTGATCAAAGAAAAATTGCATTTGCGTCAAAACCTTATCTTGATAAGGCTTTAACTCAGCTGAATACGGTACACCTGCTGACTTAAAAATAATATCAAAATCCTCTAAATGCGAGAGATACTGCTCTCCTGTCCTCAAAGCAATTCCCTGTTCCTCTAGTTCTGGCTGATCTTTTACATCCAAAACGGTCAATTTCTCAAAAACAAAGCCATTATGTAATAGAAAGTTCAAAGTCGATTTTCCCTCAAGTCAAAATCAAAGAAGCGCAATCTTTTTCCCAGCAAATAAGTTTTTATCTAGCATTGCCTTATCCAAAAGATATAAAATACTGATCTCTAAATCTTAAAACATTTTCCACTTATCAAAACAAAGAAAAAACCAGCTCCCCAGCTGGATTTTTTAGTTATTACAGTTCCTCATCTTCAAAAAGATGCTGAAGCACTCTCTTGTTTTCAGTCCTTTTTGGAGCATCATCATCCACGATATTCAGGATTTTTGTCTTTTGTGAATTTTGATTTGCAGACTTCCAAACCTCAATAACGCTCATAATCAATCAAACAACAAGGACGATCAACTGAACACTCAATCCCCAAGCAATACCGATCGTACCAGTATTTTGAGAAACAAGTCCTAGAGTATCCAAAATACCCATATATGCAGCAACAATAATCCACAAAAACATAAAATTTAATACTGGTTCAGTCTCTCTAAATCCAAGGTATTTAATAATAAATCTCTTAAAATTGGTATGCATATTCCATCCAAAGAGGAATCCAAGCGAGAGCACAATAACAATAGCAGACTTAAAGTAAGTTTTTCCAAGTAACCAGATAGAATAACTAGATTGTCACTGAGTAATCGGAGTAATCTTTGCAATTGGAAGCAAAATCAAAACCGCTGCTAAGACAAACAAAAAGAGCACAAAAGTCTTTTGGTGTTTTGTATAGTTGCTAAACTTGCGGAAAGTCCTCTCCAAATACCTTTGGATATCAGTAAGTTTGAGTTTTTTTGCCATTATGTTCTCTACTTAGAAAAGATAAAATTCAGATTTCACCCTCTGATATATGGATTTTTGATAAAGTATCAAGTCTTATTTCACAAAATTCTACCGAAGAATTGTGTCTGATTTTTCTTACTTTTTTATTATTATAATTACGCTTCACATCCAGAACAGCTGATAATTTTTTTACTAAACTGCTGTGCAGCATTCATACTGTGCTGATAATAAAGTGTCTTGATCCCCAGTCTCCAAGCCTGAATATAAAGATAATTTACCTCTTTTGCTGGCGTCTTTGGGCTAATCATAACATTAAGTGACTGAGATTGATCAGTAAACTGCTGTCTATCAGCCGCCTGATAGATAATCGCCATCTGATCTATCTCACAGAAAGTCTTAAAGACATCCTTCTCTTCCTGAGTCAAAAAGTCTAAATGCTGAACTGAACCATCATGATCTCTAATACTAAGCCAGATTTCTCTAGTATTTTGCCCCTTCTCTTCCAAAAGCTTTTCAAGATAAGGATTTTTGATCGTTACTTTAAGCTTCGCAACATCTTTCACATAACAATTTGACATATACGGCTCTATACTTTGAGAAACTTGTCCCAAGATAAAAGCAGATGAAGTCGTTGGAGCGATTGCATTGAGCGTAGTATTTCTTCTTCCATATCCTTTGAGCATTTCAGGTTCTCCATATTCCTGAGCTAGTACTTCAGAAGCAGCATAAGATCTCTTTTGAATAAGTTCAAAAATCTCTTTATTTAACTTTCTTGCCTGGAAACCTTCAAACGAAAACATCTTTGACTGCAAAAGAGAATGCCATCAAAGCACTCAGAGCCCAATAGCTCTATTTGACTTTGCAAAAGCATAAGCCTTTTTCATAAAATCAAAAGCTAGCTGATCATCTCTCTGATCTGAATCTCTAAGTTTCTCAAGCTTCTGAATAAACTCAGTCATTACTGCATCAAGGAAATAGACAAGTGTTTCAACCGCGTCAGTATCCTTCCACTCATCATAATGAGCCAAATTGATAGAAGAAAGACAACAAACAAACGACCAATCCTCATTTGCTGGCAACATAATCTCACTACAAAGATTACTTGCATAGATTTTCAGATTTTTATCCTTGTATACATCAACAGTATTATTATTTACCGTATCTGAGAAAAAAATGTAGGGATATCCCATTTCACCTCTTCTCTGAAGTAATTTCGCCCAAATAGCCCTTTTCTCTTGGTCTCCATCAATCATCTCCTGAAGCCACTGATCACCAACAGTTACTCAATGTGTGAGCTTCTGAATTGGATTTCCTTCACTTCAAATATCCAAAAATTCTGAAATATCTGGATGTTCAATCGGCAAATATGGAGCAAAACTTCCTCTCCTCACATTTCATTGACTTACCACATCAATAATGGTCTCAAAAAGCTCCATAAAATGAACAGCTCCTGAACTGACTCCATTATTTTTGATAGGAGTTCCCCTTGATCTCAAGGCTCCAAAATACCCAGAAGTTCCACCTCCATATTTACTCATCATTCCTGCCTCGGCTTGAGCATAGAGAATATCTCACATATCATCAGCAATATATGATCCAAAACAACTGATTGGTAGCCCTCTTTCAAGTCCAAAATTTGACCAGACTGGAGAAGCTAATGAATAAAAACCTCTTGCCATATAATCATAAAACTTCTCAGCAAAACCAGGCTTCTCTAGGATTTCTTCAGCATTTTTTGCAATTGCCAAAATTCTCTCTTCCGGACTCACTCCTTCCTGGAGATATCCATTTGCAAGGAACTTTCTACTATTTTCATTTAATCGTTTCATCAATACGTTATACAGTAAAAAAGATAAAAAATCAGATTTCTTTTATATTTCCTCTTTCATATTTCATCATATACAGCGCTACAGAAATCCGAAAAAGAACAACCTAAAACAAATCATCACTCGTAATACTCTGACTTCTTTTATTATAATTGATTGATCTTTTATTAAAAAAGTCCACATGCTTAGTTGCAATCACCTCATCATCAAACCAGTCTGTTTGCTGTACTAAGCTTTCATCTATTTCAAATAACGGTTCTAGACCGATACTTTTTAAGGAATTATTAAGTCTATTTTTTATAAACTCTTTAATCACTGCCTTTGGCAAAAAATCAAGCTCTCCTTGCTCACAGATCCAATCAACAATTGCACTCTCAGCCTCAAAAGCTTCTAAACAGTGTTTTTTTATCCTTTCATTATACTTTTCATCAAACCATTCAGGATGTTCCTTTTTGATAATATTGATAATATCAATACCAAACAGCCCATGAATCTGTTCCTCCTTTGATGTTGCCTCAACCGCATTTGACATTCCCTTAAACAGATTCCTATATTTATTAAACGCCATAATAATAAGGAACTGAGAAAATAACGAAACATGCTCTATGAAAAGTGAAAAAAGCAGAACCGCCATTGCATATTCCTTTTCTTCATCATTACTAGAAGTTTTGATTGATCTCTCAAGGTAATTCACTCTATCAATGATACAAGGCACAGACTTGATCTGATTAAAATCATTATTTAATCCAAGAATCTCAAGCAAATGAGAATAAGCATCATGATGACGAACCTCAGATTCTGCAAAAGTATACCCAACAGAACCAATTTCAGGTTTTGGAAGTCTTTTATAAATATCTCCCCAAAAAGTTTTCACACTTACTTCGATCTGCGCAATCGCAAGCATAGTATTTTTGAGTGCATTTCTCTCAGCATCAGTCACATTAACTTTGAAATCCTGGACATCTGAGGTAAAATTAAACTCAGTATGGATCCAATAAGAATGCCTAATCGCATCGACATATTCCAATAATTCTGGATATTCATAAGGTTTCAATGTGATCCTTTTTTTGAAGATATCTCTCTTTCTTTCTTGTGTTCTTTTTTCTCTATAAAGGATATAGTCCTTAGCAACCTGATGAAGTCATGCTTCCATCAATTTTTGCTCAACCACATCCTGAATATCCTCAACATTAGGTACATAAGACTGGTCCTGTCCCCACTTTTCCAAAAGTGCATTATGAACCTGCTCAGCAATTGCCTCTGCCTCTTCTGGATGCTCATATTGAGAGTCGAGCATACCCTTTTTGATAGCATTAACAATCTTTGCTATATCGAAATCTACCATCATTCAATTTCTCTTTCTGATTTGCTTGATTACCATTCTCTGATAGTGTAAATAAAATAAAAAATCTGACGTTCTAAGCACCTTTTATCTTTCGAAAAACAACTATATATAGTTATCTTAGAAGATCAGTAACACAAGATATAGTATTGCGGGAATTAATTGCAAGTGTTTTTTGCTTTAGTTTTTTTTATCCCTTGACATTTATAATAGGATAATTATAGTACATATTCAAATAAAAAAACATATTTTATGAAAAATCATCGTAAACAAAAGGAGCTAACTTCAATTTCATTGAAGTTTAAAACGCCACAATGCGTTAATCTTTACCACAAGGTAATATGTCCAGACCAATGGTCTCTTATCTTAAGCCAAACTTTGCAGACCTTAAGGATAAAAACTCAGAAAGAGGATTTGTTTTTCAAAAAAACAGAACTAGAGGAAGGTAAAATACTAGAGTTAAATATCACTACAAAAAGAAAGATAGTGCAAAACAGCTCAAATGGTAATGAAATCAAAAAAACCAATGCCTCTCGTTATGCCTTACGCGTTCCGATAAATCAAATTACTGAAATTAAAATCAATAATGAAGAGTATTGGGACCCTGAAAATCATATCTTTACCAAAGAGCTTCAAGGCAAAGAGTAGAAACCAAAGCTCTAATAAGGAAAAACTCAACAATAAACCTGATCGTTTTGATCAGGTTTATTCAACAAAGACAAACAAAATAAAGGATAACAAAAATGATAAAAGAAACTTTTACCTATAGCCACGGAATTAAAGTAAACCTCACTTTTAGCAAGGACCAAGATATTGAAGTCCTTATTGCTAACGAAGAAGGTATCTATCCTCAGAAAGGGGAAAGAAAAAGAATACATCAGATCTATTCATCCGAAGCAAGAAGCATTGTTTTAAGCATAATACCAATAGAGCATCTGATAATAAATAGCTTAGGAGAATGCATCCCCATCCTGACGAATAAAGAAACCTCTGATATTCTGGAACTTGATCTTAGCATCAACGAGGTGCTATATAAGGGGATCATCAACAAAAAAGAGATTCAAAAAATCTTCATTGATGGTCAAAATTACTGGAACCCCGATCTAAAAACATTCATCATTTTAGATTGTACACCAGATTAAAACAGACGAAAAAAACCTGAAGCATACTTCAGGTTTTTCTTTTTTTATGTTAATTATTCTCTTTTGATTCTGTAAGTTTCTCCTGATAATATGCAGGCGTCATACATAGAGACACAATCACTGAAAGAACAAGTACAGAAAGTAGCACAATCAACGAAATTTTTGCAGGGATATGAAAGAGAGGTGAAATCAGCATTTTTGTCCCTATAAAGGTCAATATAATTGCAATTCCATAACTCAGATACTTAAACCTATCAATAAAGTTTGCAAGAAGGAAATATAAACTTCTTAGCCCTAAAATAGCAAAGATATTTGAAGAGTAGAGAATAAAGGGATCATTAGGAGCGATTGCAAAGATTGCTGGAATACTATCCACAGCAAAGAGCAAATCCGTAAATTCAATTACTCAAACGACAATCAAAAGCGGTGTTGCATATCTTAGTCCATTTTGAAAAACAAAGAATTTTCCTCACTCAAAAGTATCAGTTACTCTTGGAAAAAAATATTTTACTACCCTAGCTCCAGCTGAATCAGAGAAGTTTTTATTTTCTTCGTGTTCATGCTTAGCAAAAAATGACTTAATCCCAGCATAAATAAGGAAACCTCAAAAAATCGTGAGAAGTAAATTAATCTTAACTGGATGATCAAAGAGCAAGAATTCAGGCAGATACGTCAGTTCTATAAGCTTTACTCCTGCAAAGATAAATATCGCTCTAAAAATCAATGCTCATATAATTCCTCGAAAGAGTACTTTATGCTGCAACTTCTTTGGAACTTTGAAAAAGCCAAAAACCATAATGAATACAAACAAATTATCCACAGATAAGAGCTTTTCTACCCAATACGCAGACTGGAAATATGAAAATTTCTCAAATCCAAGCTCCCAATAAATATATCCACTAAAGAGCATCGCCAGACCAATCCATACAAGCGATCGAGTAAGCGCTTCTTTACTCTTGATCTCATGATTTTTCTTGTTAAATACTCAGAGATCTAAGAGTAGCATAATTAGAATCAGCACTGCAAAAATAATTTCAAGTTTTAGCATCTTTGTTTAAGAAAATAAAAATCTGATTTTTCTGACTTTTCAAGTCTTTAACCGAAACACTATACACATCTACTCAATCATTTCCAGTGAAAATATCCTATTTTCCATTGAAAAAACATCTGACATATCTATACATTAAAGCTAGTATTTATCCTTTTATGTTTATGATACGATGTCAAACCTTGAGATGATGGAATCCATCTTAGCATACCGAAAATCGGACAATACCTTTGAAAAAAGCATCAAAGAGAGAAATGAAGCAATGGCATACAAGTTTTTTGATGGTCCTCCATTTGCGAGTGGTAATCCACATTATGGTCATCTTTTAGCATGAAGTATCAAAGATACCATCCCAAGATATATGACGATGAGAGGCTACCAAGTTAAAAGAAAACGAGGTTGGGACTGCCATGGTTTACCAGTAGAAAAAGCAGTTGAGAAGGCACTTGGTATTGATGGGAAAAAAGACATTGAAGAAAAAATCTGAATTCAAACTTTTGTGGGAAAGTGCCGTGAATATGTAAATCAGACAAATACTGAGTGGAAGCGATTCGTAGATCATACAGGAAGATGGGTTGATATTACCAATCCTTATTTTACGATGGATCTAGATTTTATGGAAAGCGTAATGCGATGCTTTTCTAATATCTACAATCAGAATAAAGTATACAAAGGATTCAAAGTACAGGGATACTGTCCAAGCTGTGCAACGCCGCTTGCAAACAACGAAATTGCAGAAGGATATGAGGATAGGCAAGATACTGCACTTACTGTAAAATTTCCACACCTTACACCTGAGAGCGAGAAGTATTCTTGCTCTGAGGATGGGTTTATTGATGTTGTAGCTGGTGTACTTCGCGATGAAAAAGGTCGCTATGCAATGATTCATCATACCAAGGAAAATCTCTGGTTTTTCCCTGGAGGAAAGGTAGAAAAAGGAGAAGATCTCATCACAGCACTCAAAAGAGAACTCAAAGAAGAAATCTGAACAGAACTCACTACGAGTAAGTATCTCTGAGCCGTAAAAATCATTCATCTCTCAAAGCCTCGAAGAGTTCACCGATTTGAGGTAGAGTCAAATGATATTCCAACCCTCCAAGAACCAGAAAAACACAAAGATATCCAATGGGTAAGCGAAGAACTATATGAAAACAGCCTTGGTTTTGCAATCAATATCAATGGAACAATCATCAATGATGAAAGGGAACTTCTGCATGATTTCATCGATTTTTATCTTTTCAAAAAAGTTCTCAATCCACAAGAAAAGGGCCTTATTGAAGGGAAGTTCAACTTCCTTGCCTGGACAACAACACCTTGGACACTCCCAAGTAATATGTTTTTGACTATTGGGGAAAATATCGACTATGTGACCATCTACGATCAAAAATCACAAGAATACTATGTGCTCGCTGAGGCGTTACTCAAAAAATACTATAAATCACAAGAAGACTATACTTTCATTTACAAGCAGAAAGGGAAAGAACTAAAAAATCTGACCTATCAACCACTTTTCGATTACATCAAAAAATCAAATATTGCAGATGAATATAAGAATCAGTTTTTTCAGATTTTGACCTGAGAATTTGTAAGTACTGAGGATGGAACAGGTATCGTACATACTGCTCCAAGCTTTGGAGAAGATGATTTTAACGCTGTTGCGAACCTTCTAGGAGGAGAAACCTCAAAAGAATGGCTCTTTATGCCTGTTGATGAATATGGATGCTTTACAGATGAAGTCCCAGATTATCAAGGAATGAAAGTCATGGAAAGTAATAAACCTATCACTGAACATCTAAAAGCTAACCAAAAAATCGTAAAAACTGAAAGTCTCGTTCACTCATATCCTCACTGCCGAAGGTGTAAGACTCCTCTTATTTATAAGGCTATGTCGAGCCGATTCATCAAGGAAAAAGAGATGAATGCTCAAACTGCTAGCCAAGCTGGAGAAATCAAATTTATCCCAGAAACCGTAAAAAACAGATTCGTAAATGGATTGCAACAAGCTCCAGATTGGAACGTTGCTAGAAATAGATATCGAGGTTCTCCACTACCTATCTGGCAGAATATAGAAAATCCAGAAGATCGTTTTGTGATCAATACACTTGATGAGCTCTATCATCTCACCACGTCAGGATCAAAAAATCTGACCAAAAATGTCTTTATCCGCCATGGAAGGACTGATTTCAATGAAGAGAAAAAATTTGACTCACTAGGAGATGCAAGACTTAATGAACTCTGAGAACAGCAAGCTCAAGGCCTCGTGAGTAAGCTTGCTCCTCATATAGAAAAAAAATCTGATGTTGTGTTCATTCTATCTCCTCTTCCAAGAGTTTGGCAGACCATCAAACCAACCTTGATCAGCTTTTTCTGAGCTGATGAGGTAGCAAGATGTGAAAAGCTCTATTTTGAACATCATGAGGGTCACAAGGATCGTTTTGAGAAAAGGAAAACCTTTGATCATGTGCATAATGGAGCAGCCGAAGAAATCGTTGTAAAACTCAATGATCAGCTTTTTATTGATTCTCGTATTACAGACTTGATCAACTATACGGATCAAGGAGAAAAGATTTCTTGTGATATGTTTAATCGATTTGATGAGGAAAGAAGTATTGGAACTGATTGAGAAAAGCTTGAGGATTATAGAAAAAGAACTGAAAGTGCAATCCACTACTGGAATAGCAATCATCAGACAAAAACTCTGGTTTATGTTTCTCATGATGATACTATCGCAATGCTAAGAAGAGCATTCCGCAAGTTTGAATATGGACTCCATAGAAAAAATTATAAACTTGGTAATGCTGAAGTCAGATTTCACTACCGAGATAGTGATAAACAGTGAGAAGTTGATCTTCACAAGCCATATGTAGATACTTATCGAGGAATTAGAGAAGGTAAAACCTATAAAAGAACACCTGAAGTTTTGGATTGTTGGTTTGAATCAGGAGCAATGCCGTTTGGGCAGGATCACTACCTTGGAGAAGAGGGAAGAAATATTAGTTATCCAGCAGATTTTATCGCTGAAGGACTTGATCAGACGAGAGGTCGATTCCGTTCTCTTCATGTGGTTGGACATGCGATCAAAGGAGAAAATGCCTACAAAAATGTGATTGTAAACGGACTCGTACTCGCAGAAGATGGTAAAAAAATGTCTAAAAGTCTGAAAAACTATCCAGACCCAAAAGAGTTGCTTGAAAAATGGGGAGCTGACACATTTAGGCTTTATACTTTGAGTAGTCCAGTTGTGAGATCTGAACCTATGAGGTTCTCTGAAAAAGGTGTTGAACAGCTCTTTAAGGACTTTAATATCCCACTAGAAAATGTCTTTAAGTTCTTTGAGACTTACGCAAAAATCGATAATTGGAAGGCCAATAGTAAGGAACTCTATGTAATGAATAAGCTCTCATCTGATGAAAAAACTCTCCAAGAAAATTTGATCAGAATTCAGCCTGATAGTATTTATATTGAACCTCACCTCAGTGAGCAGAAGCAAAAACTCTCAGAACTTGTATCAGCATTCCTTACCAAGAAACCTGAAATCAAAATCTTAGATCACTCTCTAGGAAACTACCTTGAATTGGTATCTTCTTTAGAAAACCAGAGAACACTGATCATTGCCGACGAAAATCAAATCAAAATGCTTTGGGCACAAGTATCCTCTAAGCAAATCACAGAAAATATCCTAGAGGGAGAGGTTCTCAAGCTTCCAAACTATGCAATTTGCAATGAACTTGATAGATGGGTCCTAGCAGAACTTCATCAAACGCTTGATAACCTTGACCAAGGACTGAGAAATTATAATCTTGACGGAGCTATCAAGTCATGAATTGATTTCATTGAAAAACTCAGCAACCGATATCTTAGAAGAAGCAGAAGAAGATTCCGGGGACATGATATGACAGCGGACAAACATTCAGCTTATTCAACACTTTTTGAGGTGCTGACGACTTATCTTCAAATGATGGCACCATTTACTCCATTCATTACTGAGGACTTGCGAAAAAGATTACAAGCATTCAGAGGAGAAGAAAATCAAAAAACTGAGTCAATTCATCTGTCATTCTGGCCATTCACAAATAAACTATATATCGATCGCGACCTTATGGATGAGATTACAACAGTCAGAAAAGCTATTAAACTCGCGCTCTTTATCAGATCAAAAAATAAGATCGCAGTTAAGCAACCACTTAAATCATTGAGTATTAGAATTGAATAAATTCACAAAAAGAGAAAAACCTGAAATTAAATTCAGGTTTTTTCTTAAACTTTCAGATTCAAAATATATAGACAAATATAGATTAATAACAATACCTCACCTCAGACTCAAGCTGAATTCAAAAATTAGCGAATACACTCTCCTCTACCTTTCTCGCATAGTCTAAGACTGCAGCTCAGCTCTCGCCTTCGTTTACCAAGATGAGTGCATGTTTTTCATACATTTTAACTCAGTTTTCTTCTTTCCCTTTCCATCAGCAGAGTTCTATGAGTTGCCCAGCTGAGAGTTTCATCGTCTCTTGCTCAGTCAAACGTGCCTTGAGCTCTGGAAAGAGACTAGAAAGTTCTTCTCGCTCAGGAAGTCAGATTTCTGGATTTTTTCGATAACTTCCAGCCGTTCAAATCGTATGATAATCAGGCAGTTTACTCGCTCTAATATCAGAGATAATCTGAGATATCTCACGCAACTTTTCAAAAGGAGAAAGCTGATCAAAATCAGATTTTTTTTCTGATAAAACTTTCTGAATATCAGCATATTCAGCAGCAAATTGATAGTCATCATTAACTTTCTTGAGTTCAAAAATGATATGCGTGATAATAAACTGATCCTGGAGCTCATGCTTAAAAATACTCTCACGATAGGCAAACTGACACTCCTCTTTCATCAATTTTTGAATTGTTTTTGTCTCCAGATTTACACCGATAACCTCAGAAATACTAGCGCTCGCCTCCTGCCCATACGCTCAAATATTTGAAACCGCACTCGTACCTACAGTCCCAGGGATATCAATCAAATTCTCAACTCCACCAAGCCCTCTCTCAGCTGCCCAATATACAAAATTATTCCACGGTTCACCAGCTCAAACCTGAACTTTTAGATTTGTTTCGTCTTCAGAAAGAATCTTAAATCAAGGGATCTCTATCTTTACAACAATCCCGTCAAATGCCTCATCACAAAAAAGCGTGTTTGCACCTCATCAAAGTATCCAATGCTTACACTCGTCCCAAAGTGGAGTCTCAATAAGATTCAAAAGCTGATAGGTCGTAGTAATTGGCATAAAATAACGAGCAATACAGTTCGTCTTAAGTGTTGTAAAGGGTTTTAGGTTAATATTTTCTTGCATCTAGATAGGAAAAGAAAATAAAATCAGATTTCTTCTTTTTTTATTATTTGATAAATTACAGAATAAGTCTATAATCTACTATAAGTTTTGTCGGTATAATTCTTCAAAATATCTAAAGCTCTATGCACATCTTGAGCTGTTGCAGCAGGCGTTCACTCCAAAGGATATTCCCATCAGAGTTTTTTCCGCTTATCCTTTCCTAAATTATGATACGGCAAGATCTCAAGTCTTTCCATACTTTTTAGAGTTTGGACATATTTCCCATATTGATGAAGATCTTCCTCATCATCAGTCAATCAAGGAACCAATACATATCTCAGCCAATAAGGTTTTTGAATCTTCTCAAGATACTCAAGTGTCGCTAAAGTATTAGTATTTTCCTGTCAAACAAGCAAAAGATGCTTTTTAGGGTTAATCTGCTTAAGATCTGGGAGAATCAAATCAGAAAGCGCGATGACTTCCAACGCTTCAGGAGTCCTCACAAAACCATTCGTATCAATACATATATGATATCCTTCAGCTTTTAATCTTTTTACGATTGGTAAAAGTGCTGGAGCTTGCAAAAGTGGCTCTCCTCCAGAGAACGTAATCCCTCCACCATTTGCAAAATAAGGACGATTTCTCTCAGCTAAATCAAGGATTTGTTCCTCGTCCATTCGCTTCGCTTCCTCATTTTCCATTGGTATCGTATCTGGATTGTGGCAGTACAAACACTTAAACATACAGCCTTGCAAAAAGATCGCCACTCTAATTCCAGGTCAATCCTGCGTTGCAAAAGTTTCTACAGTATTTACACGGAGCATCTTTGCAATAAAAATAAAAAAATCTGATTTCTCTCCCTTTTTTTCATACTACATTGATAGGAAAGGGAATATTTGTCTAAAAAAAATCTCCGCACTTCCTGAAAAGGCGGAGACCAAGACATTTTCTGCTAGATAACCTCAATCTGATATCCACTGAGCTGAGAAGCAAGTTTGATATTGCTAGCTCCTTTTCCGATAGCAAGCGGTTTTTGAGATTCATCAATCTTTACAACAACCTTTCCATTAGGCTTAAATTCAACATTTTTTTCCTCAACCTGAGCCGGTTTTAGAAGTCCAATGATGAGCTGAGTTGGATCTTCAGTATTTTGAACGAAATCAACCTTTTCTCCATCAAGAAGTGAAAGAACAGTATTGATACGATCTCATTTATGTCCAACCATCACTCCAACTGCATCTACTCAATCCTGTGTACTTGAAACCAGAATTTTAGTCTTTTTACCAGCAATTCTAGCAATATTATCAATCTGCACAGCTCCAGATTCAAATTCAGGAACGATCTTTTTGAGGATTGCCTCTACATAATCAGGGCTTGATTGTGTGATATCAAGGACAATACCTCCAGTATCTCTACTAATCTTCTTGAGATAGACAAAGACTTCCTCTCCGATTTCATACACTCTATTTGGAATCTGACTCTCAGGTGGCAAAACAACCGTTGTTCCATCAATATCAAGAATAATACTATCTGAATGCACTCTCAATACCTTTGCCTTCAAAAGTTCTTCTTCTTTATCCTGAAACTTCTCGTAGAATCTCTCTCTTTCAATATTTTTGATCCCTTGCTTAATAGTCTGAGCTGCAGCCTGAGCTGCAATTCTTGAAAGTTCAAGCTTTGCAGGTGTAATATTGATCAAAAGTTGTTCTCAAACTGAGATATCTTTTCTCTCTTCTTTTGCCTCAGCAAGTAAAATCTGAGTATCTTCATTTTCAATCTCTTCTACTACTTCAAGTGCCTTATAGATACTGATCGTACCATCATTTTCAATATTTACCAGCACCTCAGCCTTTCTATATTCAGGGAAATCCTTTTTGAATCCTGACTTAATTCAATTTCTAATCACTTCTAGAACTTGATACGGATCAAGTTTATATTCTTCTACGAGCTGCATCATCGCAGCCTGGATACTTTTTCCATCGAGTTTCATGCTCGTATTTTTATTAGTAAGATAAAAAGTTCTCTTCAGGATTGACTATAGTTATTCTGATTGTTTTTGCAAGAAGAAAGTGATTTCTAACAAAAGGAATAAACAAAAGTAGTCTTGACTAAACCTATAAAAAGAATTAAATCCAGATTAATAACTTTAGTTATTTTTATAACCTTCCAAAAACAAAAATGCCACAAATAAATCTTTCTTTTTGATACGCAATTTCTTTTTTCCTTATAATTTTGTCAATTGGATATATTACTGTTGAAATCATTTTAGGGAAAAGCTATCGATTTAAAGATCGTATAGATACATCTAAAAATCCGTTATTTGACAGAATCATGCATTATATTATTCGAGGGTTTTTAATAAATGGGATAATCCTTTTCCTCTTTCCATATATTCCTTTCATAGAAGCTATAATATCAAAAATTGTTTCCTGAGGACTTGAAATTGGTCAAAAGCTCAATCCAGATAATTACACTGAAATTAGTATCACCATAAGTTCTTTCCTATATTTTTTCATTTTCATTCTTTTGGTTACTGTTGAATATGTTATTATAACTGCGATGACTCTTGTTCTACTTCTTGGGAAAAAAGCGATAAATAATCGGGACACAATTAAAAGTATACGAAACTGTTTTAGACAATGTATAAAAGAGAAGAAAAAGAATCAGTAACATAATAAAAAACTGACTTTATTCCAAGATCAGTTTTTTTTACTTTTTAAATTAGAGTATAGGGACGCTAAGGAGAATTATAAGAGGAAGTTCTGAGAGTGTATGTTTTTTTTAAAGGCTAGCATTTTACATCCTTATTATTTATAATAAAGAAAAAAAGCTGAATATCTTTATTAAAAGAGCTCTTTATTTTGCAAGTTTTACATTATTAAATATAATATATGCATTTATTCATAACACTTGAATATGTTTACTATCAGAAAAAATTCAAAATGAACTAGTGTATCTCGTGGATCTGTATATGGATGTTTAATCTTTCTTATGATTGGATGCAGCTGAGGAATATTAGCCTTCTTATATCAATATTATACTTCGGGAGATATTAATTATTTAGTTCCATGTTTATTTCTTTGAATATTCTTTGTAATATTACTACTTATTTTTAGATGAGAATCAAAAATTAAAAAAGGCAGAGATTTAAAAAATAACTGAAATTGAATCTTAAAAAGATTACCCGTTACTGATATTTGACATTATACATCACAAGGGGATAGTGATAGTACATGATTTTCATGATATTACCTAGAAATAAAAGATTGAGATATGATATATTGTAGTGACTGATTTGAAAACGCGAAAAAAGAATGACTCTCAAAGGAACAATATAAAGCAATATATAACAAATATTGATTTGATTATGATGAAAAATATAAACAAAATATTTTAGATAAAATAGATGAAGAATTATCATCTGTAGAAGATCAGATGAAACATTCTCGATTTTTAAAAAAATGGTTTATAAAAAATGTAATATATCGTTTTTTAAAAGATTGTAAAATTATTATTGAAAAATGATATACCCCTGGGAAAATGATTGTTAACTGAAAAACAGTATCGATTTGAGATTTAGTCAACATTTACATAGATCCCAATGACAATACTATTTATCATGTAGATATTGATTTTTTAATGAGAAAATAATTGTATAAATTTTCTACTCTCTTCCTTCAATCTCCCAAAAATCAGTTTTTTTTTTATTTTTCAACATTTTGATAGTTGTGTCTGCGATTCTCTGTTTTTTTTTGGAATTTTAGTGTTTTTTCAATTGGAGAGAACTATAAGGGGAGGTTGAAAAAAGACTATTCCATTTTATTCTTCTTTTCTGCATCATACTGATTCCCTGTCAAGAGTGATTTCACATAATCATCATCCATCAATTTAAGAAAAACACCAGCTTGACTAGGATTATTAACTACAAATTTCCCATCATCTTGGATACGAATTTTTATCTTATTATTTCTGTCTCTTACAAACTTAATAATTGTTTCTCTATCCAAATCAAAAACAGGAGAATCTTCTTTTATTTTCAATAATTTATTCCTTAATTTTTGATTAGTTTGAATAATTGTTTCTAGTGTATTATCATCAGATAATAGGAGCTTCCTTGTAAACATTGATATTTTTTCACAAGCTCTTTGATTCATAGTTGTTTCATAGCCAAAATCTTTTTCTAATTTCTTAAAATCCAGAATAAGAATTTTATTGTTAAAATATAGAAATACAGGCTTATAATTAAAACGTATTGCATCTGTTGTTTGGAATTGATCATCCATTTTTCTGAGTATAAACCAGGTATCAGGTTGAAGAGCAAATATTGGGAAATAAGGAATATAAAAATTTATAAAACAATTCGTAGTTCATAGTCTAATAATAATTCCATCTATTTTAGCCGCCTCTTCTCGATTAAAATTATCGTTATTATCAATTAAATCTTGTGCCAAAAAGCTGACTTCTTGAGTATAAGTATTCTCAAAAAAATATAATACATTATTTCTTGTATAATCATAATCATTTACATTTAACAATTCAATATCCTCTCAAAAGGTTAATAATTTCCCACTAATCGCTTGCAAAATTTGTTCTTTTAGCTGTCATTGAGCTTCATTTGTTATATTAACAAGTTTATCTTGATATGAAATAGCTCAATTTCCAGATTCATTTTTCAACCTAAAATAAAGCATTGCATTATATGCTTGCTTCTCGGAAGCATCTTCTAAAAATCATTTTACTTGTTCTAACATGATATTGTTATTTAAGAATTAAAAAAACTTCATCATCTACTAAATAAATTCCTTTAGTATCAGATAGTTCATTAAAAGATTTTCTATCTTTTCTTGTTAAAAGCACACATTCCTCCTTATTATTTCCTATTTGGATTTCTGCATCATAAAACCTCCATCATAATAATGGTATTATTGGATTAGATGAAAACAAATTCGTTTTACAATAAAGAGATCAAATCACACCAAGAATGAAAAATAAAATAATTAGGGAACGTCAATTTATTTCTCAAGTATGACTCTCAAATGAAACAAAAACAAACGGAATGATATAAGTCATAAAATAATTTAAATATACTTGATTATTAGTTTTAACCTTTAATATTTTAATAGGATGCTGTGTCATTTGTAATCTTTTATGAATTATATGCCAAGTAACACCAAATATAATTAAATATACAAAAAAACATATCGATAAAATCAATGTACGAAGAGAAGACGTTAAGAAATATTGAAAACAAAACAAAAGATATAATGGAAATAATGATATGATATATGACAATATTTTCATGATTATATAACTATTAACTATTTAAATCATAGATCCCTAATAACAAAGTGATTGTATCAAAAATCAATATTAAATCAACCCCTGCTTCCTCGCAATCGTTCTCGCAGACTCAGTCAAATACTTCTTTCTAATTCTGATCGCCTTTGGCGTGATCTCAACCAGTTCATCTAGTCCGATATACCCCATTGCTTGCTCCAAAGACAAATGCACGATCGGATCAATTCTCATCGCTTCATCATTTCCAGAGTTGCGGACATTGTTCATTTGCTTGTTGATGGTCAGGTTTACGGTCATATCTCCTCCCTTCAAATGCTCCCCTACGATCATTCCTTCATAGATTGGCTGAGCTGGGTCTACGAAGATTGGTCCTCTCTCCTGAAGTTTGAAGATTCCATACATCATCGCCTGTCCGGTAGCAGACGAAATCATAGATCAGACTTGTCTTTTTACAATTTCTCATTTATAAGGTTCATAGTGAGAAAAAGCTGAATACATAATTC
>CAUUID010000003.1:0-51683 GCA_963545225.1 uncultured bacterium | reverse complement strand
ATAACCCTCCTCTTACTCAACAGCACTATTAAAGAAACTAGTCCTGGATACTATTTTTTACAAAAATAAAAAAAATCTGATTCGCTCAGATTTTTACTTGACATTTTATCAGAAAAACATATATACATAGCATTAAAGTAGTTTTTTTCAAATAATTAAGTGTTTTTTTATTCCTCTCTGGAAGTTTTTCTTTCCAGAGAGTTTTGTTAATTCAAAATTAGTTCCTTAATTTGTGCATAGATAGCTTCTATACTCTGCATCCCATCAATCTTTACAAGCAATCAAAGCTCGTTCACATAATCCAAAGCTGGGATAGTTTCTTTTTTATACTCAGCGATTCTCGTCTCAACAGCGGTACTATCTGCATCATCAGCACGAACATAGAGTTCTCATCAGCATTTTTGACACTGTTGAATTTCTGGACTTAAGAGTGTTGAGTGGATTTTTCAGCAGTTTTTACACATTTTACGATGAGAGAGCCTTTTATATACCTCCTCTTCGGGAATTTCTAGCTGAATAACAATCGGCTTTCTGCCTTTTTCTAGCAGAGCATCAAGGATTCCCTTTGTCTGACCTACTCTCCTCAGACTTCCATCTCATAAAACAGACTTATTATCCAAGGTCTCCAAAAAAACCTTAAAAAGTCAGACTACAACCTCATCTTTTACCAAACGTCCTCCATTCACAAGATCTTTTAAATACTGACCAATAGCATTTTCATTGCTCATCAGTGCCCTTAGAATATTCCCAGTTTCAAAATACTGAATCTGATCTCAAAATTCTTCAAGCAAAAGCTGAGCTTGTGTTCCCTTTCCACTTCACTGAATTCCTGCCAAAATAAGATCTCTCATAGTGCAATATCAATATAAAAATTCTAGCGACTCATACTAAAGATCAGTCAAAAAAATGCAAGCCAGATTTTTAATTAAGCTATCTTAGTAGCTCATGCTGGAAGAGGATTCTTTCATTCAATTGATTTATCTGAAGCTTCAGGTGTTAGCTCCTTACTTTGAGTATTAAACATCTTTCATTGGGCAGATGGATCATAATTTATATATCAATTTTTTTGAAGAACACTAGCAATAGTTGGAGTATCCAAAATTTTATTTTCCAAATTAATTGAGAGATTTCATTTTAGAGTTTCTACTTCTTTTTTGAGACTCACAAATTGCTCTCTCAAATCCATAATTTCCTGAGAAATAGTTCCTCCCAAAGTTTTCGGACCATCTATAACAGTTGAAACAAAGGTATTAGCATCCTTATACTCTTTCCAATGGAAGAGCCTACCAAGAGTGCGAAGCGCATTTTCATCCTTCTCACCAACTGGTTGCTCATAATGGTTAACATCCTTCGTTCCATCATATTTTAAGATATCTACTTTCACTAGATTTTCTAGTCCACTCATCTTCTTTTTATATCAGCAAATAAAATATTAATGATCATAATGCATCTTAAAAGTTTTATTTTCTTGGATCAATTGGTAGGTAAATTCAATATTATTGATTGCAAGCTTATAATGATTATCTCACTCTGGAAGCTCATAAATATTCGCCTCTCCATCAGACTGCACATTGAGAACAAGCAGAATCGTTCTCCTCTGCCCATCATACCAGAAATTCACTGGGATAATACAGTCTCCATTCGGAGTTAAAGTCGGGATAACGTCTACACCAAGTCCCTCAAAACCAAAATCCTTATCATCTCTCTTCCCACTTTCAAAAGACAAAAAATCTGGATTTTGAATATCTTTTTTTGTCCTTTCCAAAAGAGCCTTTATCTCTGATGGACTGAGTTTTTTTTCATTTTTTGTCAACTTAGATTCAAAATCCAAAAGCCCCTCTAATCCGCTTCCAGACTTAGAATTTTGGATCAGATCCAAGATCCCTTGATCTAAGTTCATATTTGAAGGCTGAGTTCCTCCAAGGATTGTCTGCTTTTCTTCACTCATCTGCATTTTCTTGTTAGGAACTAAAAATTACAATGTTTCAAACATTGCTTCTAAATCAACCTGATCTGATTCATTTTGAGCTCTTTCCTGAAGTTTCAAAGCCTCAGAGTTCAAAAGCCTCTCCTTAAATTGAAGTTTCTCGTATTGAGAATAGGTCGAATGGACATTTTCCCTAAAAATCTGATACAATTTCTCAAAAACATCAGGCTCTAGCTGATTATTTTCAATAAGTGGCTTAAGTCCCCACCCCATCTTCCAATCAGGAAGAAAAGCAATCACTTGAAGCATAAATTCCTTTTTTGTCATACGATACCAAGAAGTAAAATAAAGGTTTTTACTAAGTATACTCAGTTTTTTTTATTTGTCAAAAAACAAAAAAGAATTTATTTACCTACTTAGCAAATAAAAATTTTCACATTATCGAAAATATCCACCAAGAAGTAAAAATCGAATATTACGATTTCCCTTGTAAATATGCATAAATTCACTATAGTTTTTCTGAAAATTTATCTCTCATTTTCAAAAAAATGAAAGCGCTCCTAAAAAAGCTCATCGCTTATGACAAACTCTACCCACTTTTACAAAATTCAGCTTTTTACCACTTTTTTAAAAAGACTCAGGCATCAGTCGCTCGTAGCCTCTACGGAAATCCAGCTGAGGGATTTTTTCTTATCGGTGTAACCTGAACAAACGGAAAAACAACCACAGTAAATCTCATTCACCAAATTCTCAATGATAACCTTGCTCCTGCTGTCGCAGTAAGCACTGCAAATATAAAAATCTGAAATAAAAATCTCAACAACCTCAAAAAAATGACCTCTCTAGATGCGTTTGACCTTCAAGCGCTTCTCTCTACTGCAAAAAATAATGGCTGCAAAATAGCAATCCTAGAAGCCAGTTCTCAAGGTCTCGATCAACACAGATTTGAAGGGGTGGATTTTGATGTAGCAGTACTGACAAATATTACCCATGATCATCTCGACTATCATGGAACTATGGAAAACTACGCTGAGAGCAAAAAGAAACTTTTCAAATGAGTGCTCAACAATAAAAAACAGAATAAATTCTGAATTTTCCCAAGCGATGACAGTTATGGAAGAAAATGGTTCGAGGAAATGCCTTTTGATAAAAAGATTAATTATGCCCTCCAAGCATCTGCTATCCTCAAGGCTACTCAAATCATCGAATACATAGATCATACCGAATTCACTTTTTCATACCTAGGAAAACTTTATCGTAGCTCTACAAAATTACTCTGAACCTACAATATCAGCAATATCCTTGCTGCAATATCAGTTGGTATTCAGATCTGACTAAGCATGGAAAGTATCCTCGCTTCAGTAGAAAGATTTGAAGGTATTGAATGAAGAATGCAAAACTTTACGATCAATGGGGTTCAGTATTTTGTTGATTTTGCACACACACCTGATGGACTAGAAAAAACACTTACCTTCCTTCATAACCAAAAAGGAGACTGAAAGCTGATTACTGTTTTTGGTGCCCCAGGAAATAGAGACAAAGCAAAAAGACCTATCATGTGAGAAATCGCAGGGCAATATTCGGATATCCTGATTGCAACTGATGATGATCCAAGTAGCGAAAATAGACTTGAGATCCTCGATCAGCTCACAAGTCAAATCCAGACGAAACTCTTTTCACAAGGGAAAGAACTCTTTATCATTCCAGAAAGACTCTATGCTATTAAACTCGCTAGAGATCTCGCAAAACCATGAGATATCGTCTTGATCGCAGGGAAAGGACATGAAAAAGTCCAACTCACAAATTTTGGAAAAAGAGAACGAAGCGACCAAGTCGTAGTTAAATCCTTTGCACAAAATACAAACCAATAAAAAAATCTGACTTTTTATCTTTTTTACAAAGATGCCAATTCCTTTGCTATATTTGGTTGTCATTCTGATAGCAATCATTCTCTTAGGACTCCTATCAGCAGAAAAACTGATCAAAATCACGTTTGCGAGCTATGTTATGCTTGCAATTTCGCTTGCACTAGGAACAATGCTGATCACGTATTCCTGAACACTTAATACCAATCCAGAACTCATATTTTTAGGAATCCGCTACGGAGCATACGCAAATTTCCTCACCAATGCACAACCAACAATCATTCTCGTACTTTCCGGTCTTTTATTATGGTTCTTTGCACAAAACTCTCATTTGCAAATCTCATTCTCAATGATTAGTTGAAAATTGCAAGCTTTAGTTTGGCTACCACTTTGCATTGGAAGTCTGATTTCTTATCTTTTTTTCACCCTAAGCTATTTTAAAGGAGGAATTTATGAATGGCTCTTTATGAACCCAGAAATTCTGACTTACACACAGTATTTGCCACTTTTCTGTTGTATTGTTGGACTCCTAGTAATCATCTGCTCTTCTCATATCAATATCAAACTTACTATCTCAAAAGACGAGCCAACTCTCTAATTTTTAAAGAGTCCAAAACTGAATAATGTCGCTGATTGATCTGATTTTCCCTCGTGAATGCCTTAGTTGCGGTAAGCAGGGATCCTATCTCTGTTTTGAGTGCAAAAAGAAACTAACTCCCCACCCAGAACTATGTCCTTTCTGCCATAGTCCTCAAAGAGATTTCAAGACCTGCCAGCTCTGCAAATCCAACTGAGAAACTGCTCTTGAATGAGCACTTATCTGTTTCTCCTATCAAACACTCATCAAAAAACTAATCCTTAAGCTCAAATTTTATCATAAAAAAGATATTTGACCTTTCTTAGCTCAGAGGCTCAGTCTTTTGATTCAGACACACCAAACTCTAAGTGAAGCACTAAAGGAGGGAAATCTGATCATCTCATTCATCCCTTCACATCGATGGAGGCACTACTTTGAGAAAGGATACAATCAATCTGAACTTTTAGCAAAACATCTCGCTAAAGAGCTTAATATCCCAGTTCTGCAACTTGCGAAAAAGGGTAAATACACTGCATCTCAACTCAAACTTTCTAGATCACAAAGACAAAAAAATCTGAATTCAGCCTTCTCTCCATTACACCTTGAAAAAATACCAAAAGACTCGCATATACTCCTAGTAGATGATGTCACAACTACAGCATCCACACTCAAAGAGGTCGCAACTTGTATAAAATCAAGTAGACCTGATCTCAAAATTCGATGAGGCGTTCTTGCAAGACATACCTGATAATGTTATTCAACGCATCTAATCATTTTTCAAAGCATCTTTATTTTATCACTGTTTGAGAGATAAGCATGGCATTCACAAAGGAAGAAAGAGAAGAGCTTCTTGCTATCAAGTGAGTCGGAAACACTTTCATAGATCGCTTAGAAGAAATGGGCTTCTGATCAGTAGAAAAACTCAAAAATACCTCTACGGAACAAATAGTTACCCGCTGAGCAGAAATAAAATGAAGTTCCTGCTATAAAAATAGCCCACAGGCAAAAAATGCCGCACAAAGTACGATACTCCGAGCAAAACAGAAAAGTCAAAAATAATGGATGAACAACGATTCTCTAGATATCCTTGCATTTTCAGACTGATTGACTAATATTTCACTCTGCAAAAGAGCATAGTGCAGTGGTAGCACGCCAATCTCCGAAGTTGGAGGTGTAGGTTCGATTCCTACTGCTCTTGAATATTTTGAATAAAAGAAAAAACTGACCACAAAAGTCAGATTTTTTGTTTTCTCTCTCACTATAACTATCTAAAAAAATCAACTTCTTATAAAAGGAGCCTATTTGTAACAATAGATTTTAAGCCTAGCAGAATAATTCTCATTTCCAATTGAAACCCAAAGCCCTTTCCTTATTATCATAAAAAACTTTAACCAAGAGAAACTATAATGGATATCTCTACAATCCTCGCTGAGGCAAAAACCACAATCAGCGATTTCAAAGATCAAAATCCTGACGGAACAGTCATTATCTGGTGAGCAACTGCAACAGGGAAAACCAAGCTTTCGGTTTTATTATCAGATTTTTTTGATATTGAGGTGATTTCAAGCGACAGTAGACAAATCTTCAGAAAAATGGACATCTGAACTGATAAAATCAGCAAAGAAATTAGAGAAAAGCTCCCCCATCATCAGATAGATATTGTAAATCCGGATGAAACCTATACTGCATGAGAACGAAAAGAAACCACAGATCAGCTCGTCAACCAAATTTTAGCAAAAGGAAAGACTCCATTTATCGTAGGTGGAACCTGACTCTATATCGATACAATTTATAAAAATTTTTCTATGCCTGAATGTGCTCCTGACTATACTCTCAGAGCAGACTTAGAAAAAAAAGAAGCTGAAAAACCTGGTTTTCTTCATGAGCAACTTAAAGCCATTGATCCAGAAGAAGCTCAAAAATTGCATCCAAATTCTACCAGATACCTCATTAGAGCTCTAGAAATCTTTTATCTCACAGGGAAAACTAAAACTGAAGGATACATTCAGCAACCCGTTTCACATCCGCTCCTTATGCTAGGACTCCGAAGAGACAAAGAATCCACAAACCAGCTTATCAATCAAAGAATCAAACAAATGTTCAAGGATGGACTCATCGAAGAGGTAGAAGGCTTACTCAAAGAGGGCTATAGTCCAAACCTACAATCTATGCAAGGAATCTGATACAAAGAAGTAGTAAACTACCTCAACGGAGACTACGGACGTGAAAAGATGGAGGAACTCCTAAAAAGGAACACTCATCATCTCGCAAAAAAACAAAGGACTCGGTTTAGAAGATATATTGCTGAGGGGATTCAAACACCCAAAGCTTGAGTTCAATACAAAGTTTGGGAATTATAAAAAAGAGAAATCAGATTTCTCTTTTCTTTTTTATATAAAATAAAGCTTAAGCCACCAGTTCCTTCTTTGTATCCGGAGAAACTCTACCTGCTGAAGCAATAAGCTGCTGCCTATCACCAGAAGCCTGATGCTTAGCTAACTGCAGATAATACGGTGGGCGACCAAAATGACGATATCCAGTAATCTCTCTGACTCTATATCAAACTCAACTCTTAGCAGTCTTTTGTCCATTGTGATCTAAAACTCACTTATCAGTTGAAGAGCCGATTGTTTTCACGTACCATTTCCCATTCTCCTGATACGGCTGTCCAACGACCATTTCAATATGATAGATTGGATTATGTCTCTTCTTACCTGGCTGTTCATCCCAATACATAAAATCTCAAACTCTGACTTCTTCTTTTGGGATATTAACATCACTGGATTCAAAAGCCGCCGCTGTAAAGCGAGAATCAAACTTAATTCCCTGCTCCTGAAAAGCCCAATTCCAAAGCCCTGAACAATCAAATCCACTTGGACCTGTAGCTCACCATTGATATGGCTTTCCAATTTGCCCCTCCGCAGACTTGATTGTCGCCTCAATATACGGGATCTGCTCACTCGGTCGATTTTTAATCTCATGATGAGAATCTAGAGGTTGAACCTTATGTTCCTGAGGAGACACTACTGCAGTAGTAGTGGAAGAAGTTGAAGAATTCTGATTTCCTTCATTTTTCTGATCTTGAGAAGTATTCTCCTCAGTCTCTCAAGCAGAATCTTGGCTTCATTCAGATTTTTCATCTATTTTACTCAAAACCTCAGCTCTAAGCTGATCAAGTTGTTCCTTAGTATCAACCTTTTTTAGTTTTTCCCTAATCTCTGAAAGCAATCCATGTAAAGAACTTAGCTCAAGTGCCTTTCCCATCATATTATCCTTGATCGCATCAAAAAATCACTCAGAAACCAGATAGTCCACCACCATATCATCAGCAATACCAACGATAGAAAGCGGATCCTTCTCCTTCATCTTTTCAACAACAGCTTTTGCTAAGTCAGTTTTGAGTTCAACAAGTTCTTCCTGAGTAGAACTAGCCTCTCAGCTCACTGCATCAATAAATTGTCCTAAATGATCTAATGTTCACATTCTTTGTAATATAAGCATATAAAATTATGAAAGCTCTTTTGTCAGCCAATCTGCCAACTTTTGCACGATTGCATCATCTTTTAGAGCTCAACATTTTGCTTCTAAATCTGATCTCTTCACGAGTGTTGTACCATCAATAACAAGCGTCGGCTGAAATCTGAACTTCAAAATCTCCAAGCTTGTAAAATCCGTCTTAAATTCAACCTTTTGCCCATGATATTTAGACACACATCGATTTCTGAAGTTCGCCAGCCAAAGCATCTCATGTAAAGAAAGCTCCAAAGATAAACCTGAGAGTATAAATTTATCAGCCTTTTGCTCAAATTTTACCTTATGACCTCGGCTTTTAATCTCTGAACTCTTTGGTAAATACTCAATATTTCATCTTTTCCCCTGCCAAACAACAGTATCTTTCTGATTTTCAATCTGATGCTGCAAATCTCCAAGTCCTCAAATAACCGCTTCCTCAGGCTGAGAAAGTGTTTTGATTTCATAGGTACAATCAGGAATTTTTGTATCATCAATATACGCAACTACCTCAAGAGAAGAAATCTGTTCCTGAATACGCTTATCAATTTGAGCGAAAAGTCACTGGTTCAAGTTCATTTTAGTAATATTCATCTTTACAGTTCAAATATTTCTCAGCATCCATCACTCCAAGATCTTTTCAATCACAAGATTTGAAGCGCGCAAAGCCAACTTACGTTCCTCAGATTTATCAGACGCCCAAAGTGATTTAAGCGACTTTTCTTCTCCATTGACCTTAAGTTTAAGACTTTCTAGCTGCTTGGCATAATACGCTTTAATTGGTTGCTGATCTAACGGAGAATCCTTTTCTACACTCAGATTTCCATCTTTATCAAAAATATTCTGTTGACCAAGCCTAACTGCTTCTTGAAAACTTCCAAAATCATCAATATCATTAGTCAACTTAAACTGACTCACTCTCAAAAGTAAACCTTTATATAAATTTTCAAAATACTGAGCATATTCCTCTGATTGCCTCAATGTCAAAGACGCCGCAGTTCACGGAGCATACACCAATAGATTTGCCTTAATTTGCTCTCGATCTTTATATTTCTGACTAATCATAAGCTCAAGTTCCTTCGGCAAATCTAAATCATCCTCAAAGCCAAAGCTTCAGTCGATTCCCCTCAAGTCCTCTAACTTTTTATGAGCCAGCTCAACACGATCAATACATTTCTGCTGTTCAGGACTATATTTTGTCCTATCAGATACTAGATATTGCTTCTCAACTCCAGCAAAAGCATCCAAACCTCATATTTCTGAGCTCATCGAACAAATCTTCATTTTTCCCCCGTCCCAAGTGAAAAACTTTCTCTGCAGATCACCAAGTCCAGCCCTTTTCGCCTCAATAATCAGATAATATGGTAATTCCAAATACTCTCCATTAGAAGCATAATTTTTAACAAAAGTAGAAATCTGATTTTTGACCTTTGTTTGCTCCTCTAGCGTCCTGGCTGCAAGCTCCTCAGTCAAAATCTCTCTGAGCACTTTCTCAAACTCTTGTTGTAAATAAGGATCAATCGCCTCAGTCTTCGTATCAATATTTGAGCCACGAATACCACAAATCAAGCGATCCACCAATCCAGGCACATCCGCAGATTTTAACTCTTTTGGAAGCTGCTGAGATAATGAACTATCTATGAGCCAATCTCTATTGATCTTCCATTCACTAGTATAGTAAATACCATGAACTCCTCACTTATCCTCCGAAAAGAAAGCCATCAACTCCTCTGCTGAATTCGCCCCCTCATATCCATAAAGCCTCTTAGCTAATTGATACCTCACATTTTGACTTACATCATCAGAATACTCTAAATCTGAATTCCTCTCTTTAGCAAACTGAACAATATCAACTAATTCATTTTTATTCAAAGTTTCAAACTGTAATTTCTGCTCATCAAAACCATTTTCAATCAATTTCTCAAGCATAGCCATATTTCTGTTCGTATCCTGAGGAGAAAAATATGATACTTCCCCACTTCTCTGCTCAAGACTGAGCCATTCCTTATATTTTTTGATCAGCTGCAAATTCTCACTATACTCAGGAGAATCTCCCTCAGCCATCAAAGAATCAAAATCAGCAACCGAAATAAGTTCCTCAAAAAGAAAACGATTATTATTTCTCAAATCCTCAAGTTTTTTAACTTTTTCTCTCAGAAAATCTGCAAAAAATTCTGATTTAAACTGTGAAAGATTCTTGGCATAATCAAGCTTCTCATCCCATTTCTTAGCTTCAAACATCTTCAAGTATCCAGCAGACTCTGCAACCAGATCAATCAAACCTGAGGTACCTGCTCAGCTTTTTAGCTTATTCATCAGATTCGGCTTCTTAAACTGCTCAGTCAAATATTTAGTCCTAACAGCAATTTTCTCCTTAATTCTTTTCAGAGAAGTAGTAAACGCCTCAGCCTGCTCTGGTGATAAATCTTTCAAAAAATCTGACTCAGATTTCCTAGAAGCGATATAATAATGAAGCATCTCATCTGTACTATCTTTCATCTCCTCAATAAAAAGGAGCGAATAGAGGGCTTCATCGAGGTTTTTAGATTTTATATCATCTGCAGGAGCACCAATTTTCTCATTCCAAGACTGATTTCAAAACTTTTGAGTATGTAAACCTTGCAAAACTGCTTGCCTAAGCTCAGCTCTACTCTGCCTCAAGAAATCCTCCCTATTCTGCAAATAAAAATCATGCGTATCAAAATACAAGGCATCAGCTCCAATACTCACAGCTGCAGTCACCGCTCAAACCGCAAGTCAAACGACCACTCCAGGAGCACCACCTACGGCTCCAATTCCACCACAGATAATAATCGCCTCTATCGCAAAAGAAGAAAGTCAAACTGCAAGCTGAAAAGTTGCCTGATTTTTCTTGTTTTCCGCCCTTATTTGATTGACTTTTGCGATCAATTCCGCTTCATCCATCGTCTCAAGGTAAGTCCATACATCTAGCCCAAGACATGCCACATCAATCATCATAGCAGCTTTCAAACTTTTTGCCCACTGCGTGAGTTTTTTACCTTTTGACAGGACATTACTCATTGCTTGAAATTCCTGTGCATCCTTAGCCGATCCTAAAAGCTTCAAAACATCATCGCTGAGTTCAATATCAACTTTTTTCACTTTCATAATCTCGCGAATCTCTGCAGGTGTCTTTCCAATCAATTCATCTGCGTATGGAGCAAGCTTTGAAAATTCCCTAGGATGCATTCCCGCAGCAGTTAATAACTCATCTGGGATCTGTCCTTTAAGACTATTCCACTGTTTAAACGCCACAAGTCCTTCATCGTCCAAAGATTCAAATCCTGAACTCATCTTTTGAATCGTTTTGTCAATATTTTTGATTTGTCTTTTACTCAAACGAGAGCTCAAGGCTTTTTTCTGATTTTCCAAGTTCTCAATAAGATTATGCATTCCTGATTTCATCTTTGCTGCATCAATATTATTCAGATTGCGAGCCTCAGCCTGCTTAATCAACCTATCCACGGTCTCAACTCCCCCAACTCCCAGCATAGAAGTTCAAGTTCCGTACGCAATATTATGCCGAGGATTTGCTGAAGTATTTGTAGAACTCTCAGCAGAGCTTCTACCAGTCTGTTCCTCTAGACCTACACCTGAAGACGTACTTCAAGAATGTTGGTCTGCAGAATGAGAAGCAGAATATGAAGTTCAAGAAGGATCAGAATTCTGATGTATATTTTCTGTCCCATCAGCTACAGAAGCTTCTCAGAGAATTTCAGCTTTAAGTCTGGAAAGTTCCTCTTGAGTATTTCTTTTTTCAATTTCTATTCTTTTTGCTTTCATAAATTCGAAAATCTCTTTTGCAGTCGAAGGCGCTACAAAATCAATAATATATCTCCACCAACCAAACTCCTTTGCCTCATCAAAGTGCTTTGGTAGCTCAGTTTTTCCAACAATAATATCCTTCACTTTGCTCTCAATAGGCAAAAGTGCTATTGATTTAAACCATCAAAGCTCTTTTTTGAAATCCTCAAGATAATACCCGGAAATTTCCTGTTTGAGTGTTTCTACCTGAGTTGACATATGACCTTTGTTATTTCATTACATAAAATTAACTAAGCTTAGCTGCAAACTTAAAGAGGGATTTGACACAAGTTGCAAACTCATCAGCATTTTTTATTGCCTTTTTAAATCCATCAGCTTTAATAGTTTTGAAAGTTTTAATCAAACTATCTAATTCTGAATCTAGCACTCAACCAACTTTCTTATTGAGCAATTTTGATAATTCATCGACATCAAGATTTTTCAAAATGTCATCAAAATTAGAAACCAATTTATTTCAATTAGCATCTACCGCATCCTGAAGACGAGAAAGAGTTTTTAACTTTCTGATGGCTGCAATAGAGAGCCCAGCATCTTGAGATGGTCAAAACATATCTAAAACATCAGCTATTTGAGCAACTTCTGAACTCGTTTTTCAAGACAACATATCTAAAAATTCATCACAAGAATCAAGTTGTTGCTTAATTTTTAGCTTACCAGCATCTGAACCAGCTTTTTCTAACTGTTTTGATAATGAAGCTTTCGAATTAAGAGTTCTTTGGACAAGTCCCTTATACTCAGGACTATCCAAGAGCTGCTGAATACCTTTAAAATCAACAGGCAATCCCTTATTGAATTTATCAACTCCGATCTGCAGTGCATCTGGACTCACACCAGTCCTCACTGCCTCTCTAATATCTGAAGAATGATCAAAGTATTTTACAAGATCATCATACAGATTTCTATGATTATTCCTCAAATCTAAGAGATATTGTTGCCCATTCTTTCTTGTTACATAGGTATCAAAAATCTTAGCAAGATAGTCCTCTTTCTTGGTATCTTTGGATATATTAAACATCTTGAGCCACTCTTCTCTTTTATTTATATCCATAAACGGAGCATGGCTCTTTCTAGTTAAAATACGCTCAACTTTTTCAAGAGAAATATCTCAGTTATCAAGTGCCGTAAGCAATTTTTCTTGTCCAAGTTCACCTCTAAAGAAAAGATTTGACTGTACCCAGCTTGGAGACCCATAGATCATTTTATTTCTCAGTCTGCTTCCAACCGCGGTTTTGTCCATCAACTTATTCATCACAAAAAGCGGTACTGTCAACGGAGCACCCGCTGTTTTAAGTCCCAAAATCACAGTTTTATTACTCCTCATAAGCACTCCTGCAGCACTAATCACAATTCCAGTTCCCAAAAGTGAACCCATAAAAGTAGAAAAACCTGACAAATATTCTCAGTTATACACTTGTTTGAGACTCTTTCATAAATTCTTTATTGATCCAAACAAAAATCTCGGCACTCTATAGATCATATTTCAATTCTCATCGATATCTTTTTGGATAGTCATCTGTCCAAGGAAACATTCCTTTTTGAGTGCTAAAAGATCATTCATCACCTGAGCCGTAGCTTTGAGCTCCTCAGCAGGGATATCTTCTCAATTCGCCAAACGCTGCTTTTGTTGCTGGAGAAAAGTCTGAGAACCACGAAGGATCTCATGAAGACCAGATTTTTCAATATATTCTCTTAAACATGCATTATCTGTTGCAAATAGATCTCCATACATATTTAATACACCCTCCTCAACAGCATCAATCAATTCTTCATCAATATCTTTAGCTACATTTTCACATGCTGATTGAAGGTTTTTCTTCTCATCTGGACTAAACGCTTCTCCAGACTTTTTATTGTATGCTACTTGCAAAATATCCGACTTTCCACTCTGAGCATCCAAAAGCTCATCTCTTCTCTGATCAAGTTTCTGAATCTCATCTTTAAGATCTTGTGAAACATCTGCTGAATCAAGCCCATATTTTTTGAGAATATTCATCGCACTAGCAATTGGAGCATCCACAAAAGCCTGATAATCAGGATCCTTTGCAATATACTTCTCAAAATTGTCACTATCAGATAGAAGCTCTTTCTTAGAAATATTGAGGGTTTTAGATTTTTTCTCCGCGATAGCGTCAGCAAGCTGATCCTTCTTTTCAAAAAGAAAAGTCTGAACTCTGATCCCTTGCCTAAAAAAATACTTTAATTCATTCTGAGCTTCCTCATTATTCTCTCCCCAGGCCTTAATCTTATCTACGATTGATCCTTCAATATTTTCAACCAACTTCCAAGACGGCAACTTACTAAAAAATGATTCCACTAAAACAGCAAGTTTCTCGGTACTCCAGCTGAGAATATGATTCTTCATCTTGGCAAATCCCTCTCCTAACAAACTCTTAAATGAACTATTTTGCTCCAAAATAGCTGCAACACTTCCGTATTGATTATCTAGACAAAATGGGATGATTCACTTATAATTTTTAGCATCAGGATTAGATTTTTTCATTTCATTAGAGATTCTCTGCATTTCTAGCTCATCCTGATATCCAGCATCAAGTTCCTTTTGATAAAAAGCTGAATATAAAACATCAATATTCTCTCCAATCCTCTCATAATTTTCAGCCTTTTCCTTATTTTCTGGATTAGAGTAAAAGTTATCATATCCATGGTATTTATCACCTCATGAAGCTCCCCTTGATGGCTCAGCATCGCCATTAAACCAGTTCCAGAGCTTACTAATCCCCCAAATTGAACCAACAGTTATTCCTCCCCATTTCAAAGCCTTTCAAAACCAACTATTCCAAAATCAGCCTTTTTTCTCTTTTTTTGATTTTGATTCTTCTTTGCTATTTTCCTCCTTTTCTTCTTCCTCATCACTACCAAAGAGCCACTTAACCCCCTTATACACAAGTGCAACAGCACCAACTCCTGTAGCTACAAAACCAGCGGTACGAAGAATATTTTTCCCAGGTTCTTTACTCCAAGTTTCCTTACTACGCACCGCATCTCGCTGCTCTCCAGTAAAGTTTTTGATAGATGCCCAAGTTCACTCCTCTTTTTTCTGAGTTGATATTTTATCTTTCCCATTATCTGGATTCATAGTCCTAGCATCCTGACCCGCTTGATCTTTCCCTTGAGAAACCACATCTTCTAGTTTTCAAAGCTCTTTTGAAAAATCAGAAACCTTAGATTGCACCTCTGCAATCTTCTCTTTTACATTTTGATCTTTCTCCCTCTCAAACTGAACTTTTGCAAGCTCCTGAACAACCTGAATAGATTGGTAAAGTTCAAGCTTTTTCTGAGCCTTTTCCTTACTTTCTGTCAGTTTTTTTAAAGCATCAAGGTCCGCCTTGATCTTATCAGTCTCAGACTGCAAACTCTTTAAAACATCAATAGAATTTTGAACCATAACTACAAAAATATAAATAAAAATTCTCCATATAAGTATACATAAAAGTACAAAAAAATAAAATTCTGACTTTTGTTTCTCTTGTTTATAGCTTGACATTTTTATTTTTTATGATTAGAGCATTATAATTGACTTGCAATCCCTCCTGAGAAAAAATATACTCAGAGTCAGTTTTGAACAAAAAAACTCAAGAAAACTCTTGTGATTTAATTTCCCTAAGGAAAAATGTCAACATTAGCAAACATAATCTGAATTCTAACCTATTCCTTGATCAGTATTGGTCTCGCTATGCTCCTCTATCCACTGTACATCAAGCTCCTTAGAAAACTCAAGGCGGGAAAAACTATCCGTGAAAACAATGCCACTGGAGAAAAATCTGAAATATTTGCAAAACTCCACTCTCACAAAGCGGGGACTCCAACGATGGGATGAGGACTCTTCATGGTGATTATGCTAATCATGATCTGACTTTCCTTTATCCTGCAAAAAAAAGGAATCATCACCTACTCCCTCCGAAATAGTAAAGAAACCTATATTATTCTGTTTGGTTTCTTTAGTATGTGATTAATTTGACTAGTTGATGACTGGCTTAATATCAAAAACTTCTGAAAGATCAAGTGACTAAGCGCAAAGGCAAAAATGACAGGGATGATCCTATTTTCAGCGTTCATCTCCTATTGGTTTTATGTAAAGCTAGGTATCGATTATATCAATCTACGACCCCTTTGATGAAAAATAGAAATCTGAATCTTCTTCCCAATTTTAACCTTCCTCACGACAATTGGAATCGTTAATGCCATCAATATCACAGATGGACTTGATGGACTAGCTGGTGGACTCATCATCATCGTGCTCTGATGCCTTGGTATCTCAACCTTCCTCAATGGAACCTATATCGCAACAACTATTATCTCTATTCTCATTTCAGTTTTAGTAGCCTTCCTCTTCTACAATATCAATCCAGCAAAAGTCTTTATGGGTGATAGCTGAGCTTTCGCACTAGGGGGAATTGTTGCTTCACTCCTCTACCTACTCAATATGAGATTTTGAATCATTATTCCCTTCATCATAATTTTCTGAGTTTTCATCTTAGAATTCCTCTCAAGCGGGCTCCAAATCTTCTGGAAAAAAATCCTCAAAAGAAAACTCTTCGCAGTAGCACCTTTTCATCATCTACTTGAATACAAAGGAATGCAAGAGTCTACAATTGTAATGAAAATCTGGCTCATCCAAGCAATCCTAGGTATTATCTGAGTTATTTTCATTCTTGTGCAATACTTAACACTTAAACATCCTATCATCTATATTTCTTAGATGCCAATCAAAAAGCTCAATCACTATCCTATGTAACTCATAGGATTTTTTCAACCAAAAAAATCTGATTTCATATTGACTTTTATATAAAAATATATATAAGATGAAATATAAATCTAAAGAAAAACATTTCTTTAAGATTTGAGATCATTAACAAAACACATAATCAAATTAATTTTTACAAAAATGAGAAAAATCATCCAACTCATGACAAACAAAGTGAAGACAGTAACTTTGTTTCTCGCAACCCTTGTAGTAGTATCTCTGACAACTTCTTGCAAAAAAGAAGATTCTGGAGAAACACTTCTTCCTCCTCCAACTCCTGAGCAACAAGCTCCGCTAATACCATTCACTCCACCTAGAGTCACAATCTCTAACAGTGTAAAATGGTATACTTCAGTAGATGAGAGTCAAGGTTATCTGATAATACAGATAAAAATTCCAAGCAAAAAGGGAAACAATGACCTCAAAAACTATCTAATAGAAGATCAAAGAGATATCCAATTAAAAGGACAATGGTCACTCATTGGAGAAAGATCAGAGAATATGATTGAAAAAGTAATTGATCTTTCGACAAACGACAGATCTTTTGACCTATTCCAAAAGGAAGGAGAAAAAAATGAAGGAGAAAGTCCGTTTCTCTATCTAGAGTACAAGTATAAATTATCAAACATTGAAAAATCTTACAAATGGAAATTAAAGGATGCATGGATTGATGGTAGTATAAAATACGAAACATACGACAACCTAAAATTCAACACCTATCCAAGAAGATCTGTAGAAATAAGAAAATAATTATACTTGATAATTACAAAGGGATAAAGGGGTTCTACTGAGAAAATTTTAATAAACTCAGTAGTCCCCTTCATCTCAAACATAAAGATTAAAAAACAAAATAAATTTATAGAACAATGAAAAGAAATATTATTATCATCACAATGCTCACACTAAGTCTTTCTTTGAGCTCTTGCAGAAAGGAAGAAATCATTAACAATTACTACACTACTTCTGTAGAAAGTTCTAGTCAAAAATCTGAATCAGAAGTAATAGTTTCGAACGGCTTTCTGTGGGATACCTATATTCAACCACAATCAGAATATCACAAAGGCGAAGTTGAATACGCTCTTATCATAGAGTTTGAACCGACAGAAATAACCACTCCTAACATACCAAAATTTATCGGAGAATGGGAAATATTTCAATACAACACAGGAACTAATCGCGCAAGAAAATTCAAGCTATCTGATGAAAGCTTTAAATGGTATTTTGACAAAAATTCAATGCGACTACGTGGAGAGTATGTATTCCGTGGATACAAAGAAAATACTAGTATAATAAAACCTCGAGCAAAAGTTAAAGGTACTATCTGGTATAGAGAAACAAAATGGGAACTCAATACCTTCCCAACAAATAACGCAAAATCAGAAGAACAATAATCCCAAAGTCCTATGTAACTCATAGGACTTTTTTCAATCAAAAAAATCTGATTCTTTCTCCTTGATTTTATATCGCAAATAAATATAAAAGATCAGCATTCCCCTTGAGGAGGAAATTTTTGCGTATGCTCAAGCTCTCGTAGTTCAATGGATAGAATAGGCCCGTCCTAAGGGTTAGATGTAGGTTCGATTCCTACCGAGAGTACGTGGACATTCCGAAAAAGGCAATTTGCTTTTGGGTTTGTTCAGAATTCTTTTTATTTTTATAAGTGGTTTGTTTAATGGCAAAAACACAGGAAAATGTATTTCAGAGACACGAGAGAGATACTGGGTCTCCACAAATGCAAATCGGTCTTTTATCTGATCAAATCGCAATGTTGCAAGCACACGTTGCAACTAATGCAAAAGATTATGATGCAAAGAGAAGTCTTTTGAAAAAGGTAGCAAAGAGAAGATCTTTCTTGAGATACCTTAAGACAAAGGATCTAGATGCTTACACAAAAATCAGTAAAAAAATCTGACTTAAGGTCTAATTATTCTTAATTTTATTTATTTAATTTTACATCATTAATGGCTAAAAAAGCTACTGCCCCAGCGGCAAGCCAGTTCACAGTTCCTCTTATCAAGGAAGGGCAAAAAGTAAAGTGAACAATCCTTAAAGAAATTGAAAACGGAGTTCTTGTAAACTGCGAAAACGGTGCATTTACTGGTATCATCCTTTCAAAAGAAGCTAAGGAACTTAAAAGATCACAATTTGATCTTAACCCATCTACAGAACTTGAGCTTGAGATTATCAATCCAGCTGTAAGACACGAAGATGGGTACTATATCGTTTCAGTAACTAGACTCCTCCAATACGACGTATGGAAGTCAGTTATTGCAAAGTTCGAAAAAGATGAAATCATCACTGTTGTTCCTACTGAGGCAAACCTTGGAGGACTTTTGATCGATATGCATGGTATCAAGGGATTCATCCCATTGTCTCAACTTGCTCCTATCCACTACCCTAGAGTAGAAGATGGAGATCAAGAAGCTATCTTTGATAAACTTCTTGAACTTATCGGACAGGAAATCAAGGTAAGAGTAATCAATATCGATGAAGAAGACAGAAGAATCATCCTTTCTGAAAGAGAAGCTCTCAAAGAAGAAAGAGAAAAGGTTCTTGCTGAACTTGAGGTCGGAAAGGTATTTGATGGAGTTGTTTCAGGAATCTCTTCATACGGACTTTTCGTGACTATCGGAGGTACTGTTGAAGGTCTTGTTCACATCTCAGAAATTACTTACGGACACGTAAATGATATCGATAGACTTGGAAAGATCGGAGACAAGATGCAAGTTAAAGTAATTGGTCTTGAAAACGGAAAGATCTCTCTTTCAAGCAAGCAGCTCAAAGGAGATCCTTGGTCAGAGCTTCCAAAGAAGTACAAGGTTGGAGATATCATCGAAGGAGAAATCATCAGATTTGTACCTTATGGAGTATTCGTGAGAGTATTTGACGATATCAATGGACTTGTTCACCTTAGCGAGCTTTCTCAAAAGGCAGTTAACAATCCAAATGAAATCGTAAAACTTGGACAAATTGTAAAGGCTAAGCTTATCCTCATCGATCCTAAAAATAGAAAGATCGGACTTTCAATGAAACACTTGGAAGATAAAGCTGAAGGAGAAACTACAAAAAAAGCTCCTAAAGCAAAAGAAACTACTGAAGATGCAGAATAATTTATCATTAAATCATAGAAAAACCTGAATCAAACTCAGGTTTTTTCTTTTTCAGTAAAATCCTCTCAAAAAGTTGCAAAATAAAAAAATCTGGATATAATCAGCCTTAGCTTTATATTCTATACAAAATAAAATATGTCAAACGTAAAAGACCTCTTATCAACACTAAATGATCATCAATTGGCCTATGTCAACCTTGATCTCCCAAATCCAAAAAATGGACAATATATGCTCCTTGCAGCTCACTTTCAACCTGGAAAATCAATGAATATTCTCCAGGCAGCTTGTGAAGTTGCAGCTGAATCCTCTACTGGAACCAATTTCCTAGTTGAGACAGAAACTGCCTTTTCAAAAGAAATGAATGCCCTTGTTTACAAGGTGGATGTAGAAAAAGAGCTTATCTGGATCGCATACCCATGGAGACTTTTTGATAGAGGTGGAAATGTTCAGAATATCCTCACCTATATTGCAGGAAATGTCTTTGGAATGAAGGAAGTAAAAGCACTAAAAATTCTTGATGTATGGTTTCCACCTGCAATGCTTGAACAATATGACGGACCAAGCTATACCCTAGCAGACATGAGAAAATACCTCAATGTCTACAATAGACCAATCCTCGGAACCATCATCAAACCAAAGATGGGACTTACTTCTGCTGAATATGCTGAGGTGTGTTATGATTTTTGGGTATGAGGAGGAGACTTTGTAAAAAATGACGAGCCACAGGCAAATCAGGATTTTTGTCCTTATGATAAAATGGTAAAACATGTAAAAGAAGCTATGGACAAAGCAGTAAAGGAAACCTGACAGAAAAAGGTACACTCTTTCAATGTATCAGCCGCTGATTACGATACCATGATCGAAAGATGTGAAATGATTAGAAACGCAGGATTTGAACCAGGATCTTATGCATTCCTGATTGATGGAACAACAGCAGGTTGGATGGCTGTTCAGACCTTGAGAAGAAAGTATCCAGATGTATTTATCCACTTTCATAGAGCTGGACATGGTGCATTTACCAGACCAGAAAACCCTATTGGATACTCAGTTTTAGTCCTTTCAAAATTTGCAAGACTCGCCGGAGCTTCTGGAATCCATACAGGAACCGCAGGCGTTGGAAAAATGGCTGGAGATAAGGCTGAAGATGTAACTGCAGCAGAAGGTATCAGATATATGAAAAAGACTGGACATATCTTTGAACAGTCTTGGGGAACAATCCCAGAAACAGATAAAGACTTTGTAGCCCTCGTACAAAGAGACGAAGATAACGAAGAAGTACTTACCGATGATAGCTGGAGAGCAATCAAGACCTGCTGCCCTATCATCTCTGGAGGTCTTAACCCAACTCTTCTCAAACCTTTTATTGATCTCATGGGAAATGTAGATTTCATCACAACAATGGGTGCAGGATGTCACGCTCATCCAAAGGGAACTCAGTCAGGCGCTAGAGCTCTTGTGCAAGCCTGCGAAGCATACCAGAAAGGAGTAGATATTCACGAATATGCAAAAAATAAACCTGAACTTGCTGAGGCGATCGAATTCTTTGAAAAACCATCTACAAAAGAAAAGATGAAAACACTTAGAATTGCAGCATAATAAAAAATCTGACGTTTTAACCAACGAAAAACAAACATGAACCAACTACAACAGGTCGTTCAGTTCGCTATTGAAAAATCAGCGACCACGCTACTCAATCACTTCAAAAACCAATATGGAAGTCTGATTTTTCTTCCCCTATGAGTAAACGACCAGACTCCTCATAAAATTGCACCTAAAGTTGCTGAAAGTATTTTCGCATCAGGACTCTTAACTCAAAAAGCTGACTGAAAATACCTGCTCTCTTTTACCGATGAAAAGGTCTGAATCGTATACGATAGCTTTCTAACAAGCTTTATCGACACGCTAAACTTTATCGCAAAAGGAGTAATGAGTACACTAGGAATGAAAATGTTCTGGAGTGATTTTGCTCGCCTCTTAGCCGAGAAAAAAACAAGTAACCCAGCAACTTATGAAAAGCGAAAGACAAATCTGAAGATCATCCTAGATACTTGCTTTGTACAACTGGTGACTGACCTTCAATCGCAAGGACTTCAAACAGAAATTACCAATGGAGAAACTCTTTTCCCAACAGTAAATGAAGCAAGCTCAAACCTCAGAATCTTTCAATAAAAAACAAATATGAGGAGCACATAAGATAATTAAAAGAGAAGTTGGATCACAATAATAACTAAAAAAAGCAATAGATCAAAAAAAACCTGAATCAATCTCAGGTTTTTTCTTATTTCTTATCTATCAAAATAGCATTCAACAGCCCATTTACTAATTTTGGAGCTCCATCATCAGAATATCTCTTTGCCAGCTCAACCATCTCATTGATCACCACAGCAGGCGGCGTATCCATTACCTTTACCTCTAAATACCCCTGCAAAAGGCATACCTGATCCATAATATCCATCTGCTCATATTGGAAAGTTTGCGTATTCTGATTAACCTTTTCAATCAATTCTTCTTCATAACGAGAAATAGCAGAAGTCACCTTAAAAACATAATCTGTATCAATCTCCTCAAGTTGCCACTGATCGAAACCATACTTCATCAAATACCCAGCATCCTCCTCCGGACTCTGATTGATCAAATACTCAGTAACTTGTGCCTGGACATACTCATCAATATGCTCTTGCTGCTGTTTTTTTGATGCTACTTGTTTGAGAAATTCAGCATCAAAAAACGAATTTTCAGCTGGGGTATCAGGAGAAGAAATCTGATCTCATGCTTCAGCAACTTTAGACGGCTGAACAATCAGATTTTTTTGCATTGCAGAAAAAAAACAATGCTCGTAAATATAGGCTAATACTACTTTCCTCGCATTGATTCTTTTTCTAATATCCATAGGAATAATCTTCCAGAGCTAAATAATAAGGAAACTAAGCGTCTACTACAGTATCCTTAGCCTTTGACTTAATAGTAAGAACTTGCTTACCATTATAATATCCACAAGATGGACAAACTCTATGATTTAGTCTATTAGCACCACAGTTTGGACACTTTGCAGTCTGATAAGTATTTTCTAATCTCTTAAGATTAATAGATTTCCAAGTTGAGTGTCTTTTACGAGATTGCACTTTACTCACCTTTTTCTTTGGACCAATTGTCATTTGATAAGTTGTGATTAGTAAATTAAAAAATTATCACTTAATATTACTCAGCCTTTGCTTTTTTTGCAGGAGCGTTCTTTGGAGCTGCTGCTTTCTTATTCGCTGGAGCCTTTTTTGCAGGAGCCTTAGCTGGTTTTTCAGCCTTTGGTGCATCCTCTTTTACCTTCAATAGCTCTTCTGGAGAAACTACCTCAACAACAGTCTTAAGATAAGTTCTTCCATTAAACTTCTTAAAGTTCTTCTTTCTGAACGCAACTACTCCATCAATTGCAGCATGTACTGAAAAATCTGCAGCCTCATAAGTATTTTTTCCGCATTCATATTTAGAACCTTTTTGTCTAATAATAATATTTCCAGCTAAAACTGGCTGTCCTCCAAAGACCTTGACTCCACGATATTTTGGTTGTGAGTCCTTTAGATTTTTAACCGAACCAGCGGCTTTTTTGTGTGCCATTATTCCTCAAACAATATAAAAATTTGACTGAAGACCTTTATAGTGATTGGCGATAGATAATCAAGAGAAAATAACACAGTTTTTAATTTTCAGCAGAAAACATCAAATAAAAAGCTGGATATATCAGATTTTTTAGCCATTTTCTTTATATCTAAAATCAAGAGAAAAATAAAGAGAAAAAAATCTCTCATTTGAAATTGAAACTAAGAGCAGATTTCATACAATCTGAAATCAGATTTTTACCACTTTTGACATAAAATATAAATATGCAACTCAAAGACTATATCGCCTCAAATCTCAATGATGAACAAACCGCTGCTACACTCCATACCAGCACATCAGCTCTGATTATCGCTGGTGCTGGAAGTTGAAAAACAAGAGTGCTTACCTACAAGATCGCATATCTAATCTGGTGAAAAAACATCAAAGTAGAGAGAATCTTAGCTGTAACCTTCACAAACAAAGCAGCAAACGAGATGAAAGAGAGACTGATCAAGCTTTGAGACGAAATTTCTAGCCAATCATTTACAAATGAGGAACAAAAAGCTGACTCAGACTTTTGAGATTTTCTCAATGAAATGAATACAACCACTCCGAACTCAATGCAGCACCTTGATCCAAGAAAACTCAAATGGATTGGAACTTTTCACTCAATTTTCCTCAAAATTCTTAAAGAAGATATCGAAAAATTGGAAATGAAATACAATAAAAACTTTGGAATCTTAGACGCCGATGATAGCGCAAAAATCATCAGAGACATTCTCAAAAGATATGCAATGGCAGATACCTTCAAGCCTCAAGAAGTAAAAAGTTTTATTTCAAAGCAAAAAAATGAAGGAAGAACTGCAGAACTTTTCCTCAAATATAGCAACGGAAACTATGAAGATCAGATGGGAAAACTCTACCAAGAATACGAAAAGGAACTCGAAAAATCAAACAGCCTTGATTTTGATGATTTACTGCTCCTCCCCTATCAACTCTTCAAAAAAAGTCCTGAAGTCCTTCAAAAATGGCAAAACAGTTTTGACTATATTCTCGTAGATGAAGCTCAAGACACCAACTGGATCCAGTTTGAACTGATGAAAATGATGAGCTGAGAATGAGCAAACATCACACTCATTGGAGATGATTTTCAGAGTATCTATGGACGAAGAGGTGCACTTATGGAGAACTTTCTCAATGTAAAACAATACTGGCCAGACATCCAAATGTTTAAACTCCAAACCAATTATCGTTCAAAAGCGCATATCGTCTCAGCAGGTAATGCAGTTATCAAGCAAAATAAAAACCAATACGAAAAAAACATCATCGCTCATAGAGAATGAAACGACAAAATTACTGTTCTCACGTACAATACCGATATTGATGAAGCAGCAAATACGATTGACCTTATCAAACAAATGAAAGATAAAGGGAAACTGAAATCACGAGGACAGGTAGCAATCCTCTACAGAACAAACTCTCAATCTCAGAATTTTGAATCTCTTTTTGTCCAAGAAGGAATCCCGTACAAAATCTATGGAGCATTTAAATTTTTTGAAAGAAAGGAAATCAAGGACATCCTTGCTTATCTCAAAGTCATCAATAATCCCTTTGATACAGTATCGCTCAAGAGAGTGCTCAATATTCCAAACAGAAAAATCTGAAAAACTTCACTTGAAAGATTAGAATCCTATGCCTTAGAAATGGGAGTGAGCCTGTATGAAATACTTCTCACACTTTCTGAAATGGGAACGACAAAAGTAATTGAACAAGAATGTTGAATCAAACTAACAACTCCAGCACTCGATGGGATCAAGGATTTTATTGAACTTTTCAATCAATTAACAACAGCGATCAAAACACTTAACCCAGCAGATCTCACCGAATATCTTGTCAAAAAAATTGATTATAAAGGCTACCTTATCAAGGAAGAAGACAGCGAACAAACTGCAGAAGAAAAATACGAAAACATTGGACAGCTGATCAACATGGCGAGCAAATATGAATTTTGAACCGCAAATGCAAACGAAGAAATCATCAGTTCTGGAGAAGAGTTGCTGAGACGATTTTTGGAAGAGGTAACACTAATGGTAGATACTATTGAAAATACAGATGAAAATTCTGATGCAGTCAAACTCATGACAATCCACTCTAGTAAAGGACTAGAGTTCCCGGCTGTCTTTATCGTAGGTGCAGAGGACAATATCTTTCCACTCGCAAACTCTCTTCTCGAACCAAAAATGCTAGAAGAAGAAAGAAGACTAATGTATGTCGCAATTACTAGAGCCAAAGATGCGCTCTTCATCTCGCATGCAAATAGCAGAATGACCCGAGGGCAAACCAAGATGAATCCTGTCAGCAGATTTCTCCAGGAAATCCCAAATGATCTGCTCAAATTCTACGACCTCACCAAAGGTTGAGGAGCCCAGCATCAATCTTCAATCACCGAATGAGCAACCGTAAGACATAAGCTCTTTGGAACTGGATATGTGCTTGAAATATGGAATAATCTCGGAATTGTAAAATTTCACAATCCAAAATTCTGACTCAGAAAGGTTGAACTCAGATTTTTGGAAGAATGTTAAAACTCCTCTTTTTTAGAACTTAGAAAAATCTCAATATGCAACTGTACTTTGCGCCGATGGATGGGATCACAAATTGTGCAACCCGCTTGATTACGAAAAACATTTTTGATCGTTATAAAAATCAAAACGATACCCTACAGCTACGAACTGAGTTTATGAATGCTGATGGTTTTATCATCAATCCAAGCAAAGTCATCAGGCATATCTTGACGACACCTGAACAACTCCCAATCGCTCAGATCTACTGAGGAAATGAAGCAACACTCCTGCAAACCGCCAAGATCTTAGTTGAAAAATATGCCGACCAATTCTCAGGGATAGAGCTCAATACCTGATGTCCATCAAATACCGTCATGAAATGTGGTGGTGGCTCTGATATGCTTAGACATCGTGAAAAAACTATCACAATCATACAAAACCTTTCAAAAATCGTAAAAGAAAATTCTGATTTATCTTTTTCTGTAAAATCCAGAGCAGGACTTCATGAAGAAGATAAACCTGAACAGCTCGATTTCCTAAAACGTATCGCACCAAGCTGCGATCTGATTAGTATTCACGGCAGAACCCTCAAACAACTCTATACAGGAGATGCTGATTTTTGATTTATACACCAAGTCAAACAAGTCCTCCCCTGCAAGGTTATCGCCAACTGAGGTATCACTTCTTATCAAATGGCCAAAGAAGTACTTGATCAACGGAAATTTGACGGGATCATGATTGGACAAGGCGCTATAGGAAATCCCCGAATCTTCACGCAACATCTCCCATCACTCAGCGAAAAACTAGAGACCATGCAAGAACATCTACTCATGATGATAGCCTGCGATCTACGATTTGAAGAATGGTGAGAAAAAGTAGATAACTACGCCCTCAACCAACCAACACTTGAAGATTTAGAAAAGCTAAAAAAACTGATTGATTTTTCAAAAGAATATCGTTCAGTTGTAGAATTTAGAAAATACCTTTTTCAATATATAAAGGGGATACCAGATACTCGCGAACGAAAGCAAAAGGTCATACCTATCAAAACTGTAGGAGAACTATTCTCTGCATTTGAGGAATTAGCCTCTCACACATAAAACTAACTATCATTGCAAGGTTTCACTCAAGATGGCATTGCAAACGAAGTGAAGCTATCTAGATGAAAATCAAACTTGCTGACTATAAGATGTCCACAGCTTCACCCCACAATGCCTCAAGAAAAATCTGAATAAAAATCAGATTTTTTTTCTTGTTAAGACTTGTATTCTCTATAAAAAACACTATAAATCAGATAATTTACTTTTTCATATATTCATTCAAAATGCAAACGACAAGTATCAAAACGATCTATAAAAGCTACGAATCACTTATCGGAAGCAAGATCATCGTAAACGGACGAGTAAGAAGTCTCAGAGATTCAAAGACTTTTGGGTTTATCGAACTCAATGATGGTTCATATCTAAAAAATCTTCAGATCGTTTTTGAACAAGAACTTGAAAATTTCAATGAAGTCGTAAAATACGGAACAGGGAGCAGTCTTCAAATTGAAGGAGATCTCATAAAATCTGAAGGAGCAAAGCAGGCTTTTGAACTCAAAGCTACAAAAATAACGCTTTTAGGAGCAGCAGATGAAACATTCCCACTCCAAAAAAAGAGACACTCTTTTGAATATCTCAGAACTATCGCCCACCTCAGACCAAGAACAAACACTTTTTCAGCAGTATTCAGAGTAAGAAGTCTGCTTTCTTTCGCTATTCATAAGTTTTTTAATGAAAGAGGTTTTATCCGAGTACATACGCCAATTATCACAGCAAGTGATGCTGAAGGAGCCGGAGAAATGTTCCAAATCACAACTCTAGACCTTAAAAATACACCAAAAACTGAATCTGGAGAGGTTGATTTTTCTAAAGACTTCTTCTGAAAAAAGGCTGGTTTAACAGTAAGTGGACAACTTGAAGGAGAGACTTTTGCCTCTGCCTTTGGGAAAATCTATACTTTCGGACCAACATTCCGTGCAGAAAATTCAAATACAACAAGACACCTTTCAGAATTTTGGATGATTGAACCTGAAATCGCATTTGCTGACCTCAAAGAAAATATGCAAATCGCAGAAGATATGATCAAATATGTTCTTAGATATGTTCTAGAAGAAGCTCCTGCTGAGATGGAATTTTTTGACCAATTTATTTTTCCAGGAGTAAAAGAAAGAGCTGAGAAACTAGTTAATTCAACTTTCGCGAGAGTAACCTATACCGAAGCAATTGAACTCCTTAAAAAATCAGGACAAAATTTTGAATACGCTCCAGAATGGGGAATTGATCTTCAGACTGAACACGAGAGATTCCTCTCAGAAAAAGTCTTTAACGGACCAGTATTTGTAACCGATTATCCACAAGAAATCAAAGCCTTCTATATGAAACTCAACGAAGATGGGAAAACGGTTAGAGCAATGGATATGCTCGTACCTGGAATCGGAGAGCTTATCTGAGGATCTCAAAGAGAAGATAACTACGAAAAATTAACGAAAAAGATGGAAAAGCTCGAGATGTCTACAGAAGACTATCAATGGTATCTTGATCTCAGAAAATATGGAAGCGTTCCACATTCAGGTTTCGGACTTGGATTTGAGAGACTCGTAATGTATGTAACTGGTATGGAAAATATTCGTGATGTAATTCCATTCCCAAGAACTCCTAAGAATTGCGAGTTTTAGTCGTGTTCAAATAGTTTTTAAGGTCTCAAATTTATGTATAAATGGGAAGTTTGAAAAAACAAACAGTCAGTAAAAAAGATCTTAATAGTAATTTCAAAACATATAAAAATAAAACACCGCAAGATAGAAAACTCTTCCTCACAAGTAACATCTGAGGCATAAAGAAAGAGAATGACACTTATACTGCAACAAAGTTTTCTGAGAAAAATAATTTTTTAGTAAATTTAAAATCAGAAGTTACTTGAAACAAAAAATTTGTTCTCATTTCAAGCACCCCGAACGATTATAAGTGAAATGATCTTTTCTTAGAGTTAGACAAAAAGGCTCTAGAATACTCATGATTATCTTTTAAGGAATATCAAATGATTGATAACCGTACAAAAGGTAATATAAAAAATATCCTAAATCAGGCTTCTTTGATCGTACTCGCCGGGGGCAATACTTATCAGCAAAATCTCTTTTTTCATGAGATAGACCTAGCAAATTATCTTATCAATTTAGATTGCCCTATTGTATGAATCAGTGCTGGGGCGATGAATTGTTCCAACACAGTCTTAAATACTTCTGAGAAAATCAAAAATTCTAATTTGCCTCTACTATTGGAGGGATTAGGACTTAGTAAAGTCAGCATTGAACCACATTTTGAAAAGAAAAGAGAGAATCCTGAAATAATACACATCCTACTTCAAGAATCCTATACGAGAAAAATCTACGGTCTACGAGATGGAAGTTATATTTTCAATCACAAAATCTATGGTAGATGTGAGGTAATTGAGAATGGGGACATCAGACCTATATGTAATGATAATCAGGAGATGCCTCTTGATTAGACTGAGAAAAAGATTTTAGTTTACATTTTCAAACAACGAAAATGGACAATACTCTTGAACTACGGGAAAATCAGATAGCATCAAAGATAAATCAAGACACAGACTACAAAATCTCTACTTGATCAGAGTATTCTCAGCAACAGATTTTTTCAGTACTAAGATCATATTATCGCCAACTCAGTCCAATTTATAGTAACCTTAAAGACAATATTCTAAAAGTTATAAAAAAAGCTGACAGAGACTATGTATTTCTAGAGCATAATGAAAAACCAATTTGAATCCTCGTTTTCAAAAATCAACTCCTATCCGAGGAACCATGCATAGAGACTAAAAACTGATATATAGAGCTTAAAAGTATGTTCCTCTTTGATGAATTTTGAAAAGGACATATTTGGAGGCTCTGGGAAACCTTTCTAAATACTATCCAAAAAAACTACCCAAATGCAGATGGGATCTATACTTCAGTGTCTAAAAAGAAAGCACCAAAGTCACTACATATGTTCAAAAAAATGAATTTCCAACCACTCTACGAAGTCTACAACAAATACAAAAAAGACTGAGACAGTGAAGTATACCTATATTGTCCATTATCTCAAAAATTAAAACCTAGAAATTGGAACATTAATACAGAAAAATCTGATTTCCCACAACTTTTTGGAGATAAAGAAACACGAATATGAATATCAGGAGAGGAAGCACAAAAATATAAGATCTGAGATTTTCTCACCTTTTCTCAGGAGTGAAAAACACTGAAAAAAGAAATCAAAAATAATATTAAATATAGCTCACTTGAAGACTATATTGAAGATACATCAACAAGGAATCTCTCCTGAATAGAAATAATAAAAATATATAACTCAATCATTTGAAATAAAGAAAGTATAAAGAAATACTGAATTAACGGATTTAAATGTAAATCAGAGCACTAAATGAAAACAACATTCAATGTCCAAGAACCTTACAGGTCCCAGCTCCTCACTTGAGAAAAATCCATAGAATGAAGACTCAACAAATGAAAATTTGCAAAACTTATCCCCTGAGATAAAATAGAACTTGAAAATACTGGGCAGATATTTCTGGTAGAAAGAATCTCCCACTACAAAAACTTCCAAACGATGCTCCAACAAGAGGATATAACAAAGATCATTCCCTGAATTTCTGATATCCAAGAATGAGTTGCAATCTATCATCAATTCTATACTCCAGTTCAAGAAAAAGAATATTGAGTACTAGCAATCCACCTAAAAAAGGAAGAATAAATCAGAGTTCTTCCTTTTTTATTTATATTGACTTTTATTACAAAATAATTATCATAGCACTCAGAAAAATAAAAAAACATAAAAACAATGAAAAAGTATTTTACCCTTATGCTTTTAGGCACATTACTCGTCAGTTGCAAAACAGAGCCAGCAACAATCGCATATAGTGCGATTGGAGTAATTGCCTTAATCGGTGGATTTATTATGTATGCGATTATGGCAGCATCGAAACTCTTTATCACCGAAGGTGATGAACTACTAAAAGAAGACATGACAGAAAAAGAGGAAGAAAATGCTGAAGATCCTCCACTATCCCTCCAGGCATCCTGAGAGACCAAAAAACCTCCTTGAGTTTCACTCAAAGAGGCTTTTTTTAAGAAAGTCCAGGCATAAGAAACAAATCTCCATTCTCAAAAGTCCATGAACTGATCTGAGATACAAGGTGAAGAAATTTTTCTTGTTCCTCAGCCACACCAAGAAACATAACCAGTTTTTTCTCAGATTTTTGGATTTTTGGCTCAGAAAGCTGATAAATCTTAGCATAATTCATCACAACCGCCTGAGAAATTACCCCTTTTTTCAAAAGAGCTGTAAAAAGATTTCTAAGTTTTCTCCCATCATTAGGGAGCAAAAGCTGGAAGGTATGCATTTGCGTAAAGAAAAAAATTAAAACTGAGCTATTTTATAGTTTTTCTTTCCTTTCCTAATAAGCAAGACTCAATTAACCGCATCACTCCTTGAAAACTTCTGACCAATATCAGAAACAAGCTGCTCATTTACTGAAATCGCCCCCTGAGCAATCAGTTTCTTCGCATCTCCATTAGATTCACAAACTCAAGCCAACACCAAAAGTTCCAAAATTCTGATTTCATCTTCTTGAACTCTACAGTCTCCAGTTTCCCTTGCTAAAGCCTGCAATTCATCAATAGAAAAAGCAGACAATAGCTCCATTTTATCTCTTTCCCCAAAAAGGAATTCTGAAATCTTTTCAGCCTGCTGAGCAGCATCCTTCCCAAAAAGGGTTTGAATTACATAATTCGCTAACTGTCTCTGTCCATATCTAAGCTCTGGCTGCTGAACATGTTGTGAAACAATCGCCTCTATTTCTGAGATCTCTAGCAAAGTAAAGGCCCTCAAAAATTTCTCTACATCAGCATCCGCAGTATTCACAAAATACTGATACACAAAATATGGACTATTTTTCTCCTGATCTAACCAGATTGCATTTCATTCAGATTTTCAAAACTTTTTTCCTGTTGAATCCATCATCAAAGGCAAGGTCATAACATAACTTTCTAACTCACCTTCAGTCTTCTTACGAAGCATTTCAGTTCCAGTCACCATATTTCCTCGCTGATCAGATCCTCAAATCTGAAGCTTTACACCTTCATTTTCATATAAATGAACAAAATCATTTCCTTGCAAAAGCATATAGCTAAACTCAGTATAACTGATCCCAGATTCCGTATTCTCAAGCCTCTTTTTTACTGATTCCTTACTGAGCATAGTATTTAGCGTGATATATTTCCCAACTGTTCTATACCACTCAAAAACTGACAAATCCTTGTAAAAATCATAATTATTCACGACTTTAAATTGAAAATCCTTTCCTGTCAGTTTTTTTAAATTTTCCAAAATCTGACCAACTTGTTTAGTAATCGCCTCTTGATTATGCCTCAACTGATCAAGTCAAAGAAAAGCTCTCGCCTCACTTTTCCCAGTTGGATCACCAATCATCCCGGTTGCACCTCAGATCAGCATCACAAAAGTATTTCCCCTCTTCATAAAATTTACTGCAGCCATAAAGGTCAAAAAATGCCCAAGATGAAGAGAATCCGCAGTTGGATCATAGCCACAATAGAATTTCTCGCCTCACTTTTCATACAAATCAAAAAATTTCTCATCAGTATACTGATAAAGCAATCCACGAGCCTCTAATTCCTCTCTAAGTTTCATTCTATTATCACTAAAAAGTAAAATCCTTCATCAAGATATACGATTTTTTGAGTAAAATGCAATCAAATCAAAAAAAATCTGATTTTTTCTGCTTAAAAATTTGTTTTTTCAAGACTTTTCAGATATAATCAAAAAGATTTATATTTAATTAGGAAGTAGTCAGAATGTGAGGGAATAATCCTGAAAGATGATATTTAGAAAAAGACGATAAAAAAACATATCCTAAGCCTCCAAAATTGGGGAAAGGTTCCAATATTGATAAAAAAGTTAAACAAGAAGAAAATCTTGATAGTCTTAAATATCGAAACAAAAAAGAAGAAAACTATATGCAAGAAATCAAAAAAACACTTTGACAAACGACTATACAAAAGATAAATGAGATAAGTAAATGAGGCTCTCTGCTTACATTATTAACAACAACGAAGAAAGAACAAGATGATTTAAAGAAATTAAGAATTCAGATCGCCTCTTTAGTAAAAAATTATCTAGCTAAATTCCAAAACATCTTAAAAAATGAAGGGCTAGAAAAAGAAGATCGAATATATAAAAAACTGACAAACATCATAAATTTTCTAGAAAAAAAAGAATTACTAACAGAGGACACAATAAGTATTCTGAAAATAAATAAAAATGAAGGATTTGATCCAATAAAACTCATAGCAAGAGCCATCACTCATGTACAGAACTATATGAAAGACAACATTTGATTCTTAAGAGAGAAAAAGAAAAGCGAATCAAAAGATAACCAGGGGAAATCAGAAAAAGATAGTGAAATATCAAGAAGAAATACCCAGGAACTACAAAGATTACTACCAGATTGAATACTAAAAACATTTTTAAACCAAAATAAAAAAGAAAATTACCAACTCAAATCAGAACTTCTAATAGATGGACTTAATAAAATCTATGGAATAGGTAGACAAGCCGCTGAAAAAGGACTCTCTGAAATACAAGCAGTTAAAGAAATTGATTGATGATTTCAAATACTGATTACTGATAAAAGTGGGAAGAAGCAACAAACTTTTACACTGAGTTGACTCAGCAAAAAACTAGATAGTAAACTAAAAGAAGATAAAGATAGTTTCTGAACCTTTCTAAAAAAGAAACTATCAGAACACATTAATTATCTAAATAAAAAAAGACAAAAAAACGAAGCAGCCTATATCTCAAAAGGGACAATAGATAAAAATCTCAATAGAGAAAAAGTTGAAAACAAAGCAAAAGAAAAAGACCTACAAGAACAAGAAAAAAAATACACAACAAAAGCAGAACTCCTAGAACAAAATAATGATAAAAAAATCATGAATTCCACCGCTGGAACGACTGAAAAAACTGACTTCATGAAAGAACTCGACAACATTCCCCAAGAAGATATCCTAAAAAATATCCCGAAGGAAACCTACAAAAGGTACCTAGAAGACTTTAAAAAAAGTCCTGAAGTTAAAGCACTCGAATTTGAGAACGAAAAACTCAAGTCACTTCTATCAAAGCTCTTCATAAAAGATCAATCTGATCCTGATCTCATAACGCTTCAAAAAGTTCGAGCAACAAGTCCTATAAGAGAGAAAATGATTACAAGAGAGAGACAACAATTTCAACAGATCATTAAAGAACAGGCTGAACTAACAGCCTTAAAATCATGAAAAGTACTGTTTGAGAAGCTAGGAATCTCGGCAATAAATTGAAAAGTAATAGAAAAAGCAGAGAGGAAAAGCTACTACCAATATAGTGATGCCAATAATCCAAAAGTTTCCTACCAATTTACACCAATCACAGGAGAATTTTCTATAAGTACCAATAATATCAACGGCGAAACAAAGTCCATAGATATTACAGGGACAAAACAAAAAAAACTCTTTAAAATCCCAGGGTTCACGGAGCTAATGAATCAAGCAGATCCAAAAACCATACTCCCAGATAAAAGACTAGATTCATACGAAGAAATCAAAAAAGTAATTGAAACTAAGCTTGGAGAAAATATTCAACACAACCTCTGAGATACCGAAGCGACCAGCATCAAACATGAAATAGAAAAAGAGCAACTAGAAACCGGAATCATCACAAAAATCAAATCCGGACTTGGACTCAAAAAAGAACAACTCAATAAAAATACTGATCCTGGTTATTATAGCTTCTTTGCTCCAATCCTAAAAACATTCAAGCAACCAAACATCTCAACAAATCAATTAAAAATATTAAAACAATTTGCTGATCGTATCGGAGAAAGAGGACAATTTACCAACTGAAAAACACCGACAGAGACTAATGAAGTTGTTCAATATACAGATTTCAAACAACATATTGCAACCCCAAGAAATCTGATTAAATATGCCCTTTCCTGAGAAAAAATTAGACAAGTAGAAAGTCTCCAAAACAATCGAGAAAAATCAAAATTTACCATAGGGAGAATTATGAATCGATTGGAGAAAGATTGAGGGAAAGGAGGACCAGACGATAGGATTCTAGATATTGAAAAAGTCTCAACCCTCGTAAATTCACGAGAAAGCCCAGATATTACAAGAAATAAAGAATATCAAAGTAGCTACAATAAGCTTCTTAGCGGTATCGAGAGCGAATATCTAAAAAAAATAGAACCAACAGTCAGAAAGGAAGAAGTCGCCTATGCAGACAATGTGATTCTACCAAAAATCCAAAATACACCTGCATAAAAAAACAAAAAAATCTGATTTTATTCTTTTTATCAAACTTTATGGAAATCTTTAGCTGAAAAATCAAAAAACTCAATATCAGTAACTGAGAAGGAATCGTAGCTATGCTCAATACTCAAGAAGCTACTGCCTACGGAATCTCCCCTCAAGACAAAATCTCACTCATCAGAAATAAAGAAGAATATGTTGTTGATGTTGCATTTTCTGATGAACTCGAACCTGGAATTATCTGAGCAACTCAGGAATTACTAGATAATTACCCAATTATGGAAGGAGATAATGTTCTCGTTTCATTCATGAGGACAAACCCACTCTCTCTGGTAGCCATCAGAAAAAAACTCCTCTGAGAAAAACTCACTACCGAGGAAATTGACGCTATCATCGAAGATATGCAAAATAATAAACTTTCAGATCTGATTTTAGCCTACTATACCGCAACTAGCTTTTTCTACAAATCTGATCCTGAAGAACTTGCCTATACTACAAAAGCAACCGCTTATACTGGAGATATGTACCGTTTTCCAGGAATTGTTGCGAGTAAATATTGCATCTGAGGAGTATCAGGAAACGAAACCACAATGATCATCGTTCCGCTACTCGCTTCACTAGGGATCACAATCCCAAAAACCTTCTCTAAATCAATCACCTCTCCAGCTGCAACTGGAGAATGCGTAGAAGTACTCATGAAAAGCGAACTTAAAAAATCTGAAATCATCAGACTGGTAGATAAGCACAAATGTTGCCTCGCTTGGAACGGGAATCTTAACCTCGCACCAGCAAATGATAGAATCATCAAGGTCTCAGCACCACTTGGGATGGAGCCCTATGCCAGAATGATCTCAAGTATCATGGCAAAAAACTATGCTATGGGAATCAACCATTGCTTGATTGACATCCCAGTCGGACCAACTGCAAAAGTCACAAACCAAGCCGATGCTGAGAGAATCGCAAGCCATTTCAGAAATATCGGTTCAGCTCTAGGGATCAAAACAGAAGTTGCAATCACGCAAGCCATTCAGCCAATCGGGAACGGAATCTGAGCAGTCCTCCAAGTGAGAGAAGTCCTTAGAATCCTGCAACAGCACCCAGAGAGAGCTCTTGACCTTCAAGAAAAAGCACTTGATTTAGCGGCTCAGCTCATCGTAATCTGCGGTCTAAAAGAAGATTATTCCTCTGCTTTAGAGCTTGCAACTTCAGAACTCCTCAGCTGAAAAGCCCGAACAAAAATGCAAGAAATCATCAAAGCACAAGAAGGTAAAAAACCTGATATCAACTCCGAAGAACTTTCGCTCGGATCAGAAACCTTTGACTATACTGCACCAACAGCGTGAGAACTCACAGGCATTGATATGAAATACCTTAATATGCTAGCTAGAACACTTGGAACTCCAGGAGATGCCTGAGCTGGGCTCTTTCTACACAAAAAACTTGGAGATAAAGTTCAGAAGTGAGAAAAGCTTATCACCTGCTATGCAAATTCAGTCAATAAGCTCAATCTTACAAAAGAACTTTTTGAAGAAAAATCTCCTTATACCTTCAGCTAAGCTAGTAAATAAATGATTAAAATAAAAACTGATCTCAATCTCTGAAATCAGTTTTTTTATTTTTGACCTAAAATCAAAATTACTCAAGTTCGAAAGTTACATTAAGACTTGCTGTAATCTTTTCTTCTCCCGCAGAAATTAATTCAGAATCAGCATTGAAACTCGCTGCTGCAACAGTAGATTCCTTCATCACCGCATTTGCATAATATGGCATTGGACCATCATAAGATGAGTTTTCAGCCGAAATTGAAAGCACCTTTCCAAGCCTTTTTCATAGAAGTTTTGCCATTTGTTCAGCCTGAGCTTTCGCAGTTTCAAACGCCTTTTCTCTCGCCTTAAGTTTTGGTGTCTCCTGAGACGAAAGAGTATAATAAGTACTAGAGATCTCTACATCACCGACATGAGGCAAAAACTGAAGAATCTGATTTCATTTCTTCTGAAAATCTTCCCCCTCTAGCTTGATACTAAACAAAGCAATGGTTTTCTGTCCACGAAGCTCACGATCTCCATCTTTCCAAAAATAATCAGGAGAAGTAGTAAATGATTCTGTTTTGAGTTGCTCCGTGATTCCAAGATCAGTAAGTCCCTTTCTAAGCTGATCAATTTGCTTACTTACTAATTCCTGTGCAACTTGTGTAGTTGAACCAGTCTGAGCAATAGAAAAGGTAATCGTCAACTGATCTGGAGTCGCACTCGCCTCACCAATTCCAACAACACTCACACTTTTTTGCTCAACAGGACTAGGAACATGATTATTCGTAAAATAATACGTTGCAGCTAACACTCCAGCAATCACCAAAAGTAGCAATCTATCCATAGTTTTCATCGTCTCTACTCTTTTAAGAGATAAAAAAGCCTGAAATAAGCTCTATATCTATAGAGTGTAGGACTTCTGAAACAAAAGTCAAGTCAGAATTTAAGTCACAAAAATCCCCTTGAAATCAGCCTTTTTTCTCCTATACTCAAACGACTTTTATATACTGAGAGATTGAAATGAAAATCGCCTTTGTCAACTGCTGGACCATGCCATGAGGCGTAATGCAAGTGCTAAACGACCTTCTCATAAAAACTCTCAGAAAAAACTGACCAGAAGCACAGATCCAGCTTTTCACCCTCATTTCAGAACAAAAACAGCTTCATATCCCAATTCCCTGATCTCCTGAAAAAAGCTATACTATACCTATCATTCAGGCTCTACCAAATTGGCTAGCAAAACTTTTCCTCTATTTCAAAAAAAGAAAAGTCAAAATTCTGTCTTCGATCTTTGACTACCGCAACCTGATCGTTTTTTATCCTCTATTCATGAAAATTCTCTCAAGAAAGATAAAAAAACGAAAACCTGATAAAGTTCAGATTTCGTCTTTCGCTATTGCAAAAAATATCGACCCCATCGGAGTTCCAACCTTACTCTACCTACACTCTCCAATGCAATATATTCGAAGTCATTACGAGGAATACCTAGGCAAGTTTCATTGATGGAAGAAATGGCTTTTTAAGAAAATTGCTCCAAAACTCCGCAAACGAGATCAGTCCTATACCAAATTTGACACAATAATTTCTAACAGTCATTATACTCAAAATTTAGCCAAACAGATCTACGGTTTCTCATCAACCGTTCACTACCCTACCATCAGTGATCAGTACCGATATATGGGCATTTCCCAGACTTCAAAACCATATTTTGTTTGTGTAGGAAGACTTGTGAGCTTTGTGAGAGAGTGTGAAACTATTATCAAACTTTTCAATGAGCTCAAATTACCTCTTCTGATGATAGGTTCTGGGCCAGATGAAGAAAAATTAAAAAACATCGCTGGAGAAACAATCATTTTCACAGGTCGAATGCAAGACGGCCTCGCTGAAACCATAAAAGAAAGTTCAGGACTCATAAATCTCACAAAGGAAAGTTTTGGAATAGGAACGGCAGAAGCACTGCTTATGGGGGTTCCAGTTCTCGGATTCGAAGAGGGCGCCAGTGCTGAACTTATTGATCAAGATTCAGGAATCCTCGTAGCAGATAAGTCACTTCCAACGCTAAAAAAAGCAATGCATGAATTCATGAGTAGAGTCCGAGATAGAAAAAAAATTTCTGAAAATATCAGATATAAACTCCAAAATAATAAATAAAAATCTGATCTCCCAACTGAGAAATCAGATTTTTCATTTTCATTATTTTTAACTTTTAACCAAGCTTTCTCTTAACAGCAATCTTTCCATCTTGTCCAATCTGAGAGATCACAACATGAATCGTATCTCCAACCTTGAAATGTTTATCCAATCCATCAGTGAATTTCTGACCAAGATTTGAAACATGGCAAAGTCCCTGTTTTCCCTTTGGCAGTTGAACAAAAAGTCCATATGCCTCAACTCTTACAACCTTTGCATCAAAAACCTGTCCAACTTCCAAATCTGTGGCAATTTCCATGATCAGATTTTTCGCCTTTTCAATAATTTCCTGTTTGCTATGAGTCAAGAAACAAGTTCCATCATCTTCAAAGTCGATCTTGATATTATCACATTGTTCAATAATTTTATCAATAACTTCACCTCCTTTTCCAATAACTTCCTTGATTTTCTCAGGGTTGATCTTGAAAACATGAATCTTAGGCGCATATTCCTTAACAGCCTCTCTTGGCTGTCCTATAGTCTCAAGCATAAAGTCCATAATCTCCTTATATCCTTTACTTGCTCTATCTATAGTCTCATGAATAATCTGAAGTGTAAGTCCCTTTAGTTTAGTATCAAGCTGAATAGCATTAATTCCTTCTTTGGTTCCAGCGACCTTAAAATCCATATCTCCAGTAAAGTCCTCTGTTCCCATAAGGTCATTAAGAATACGATACTTAGTAATGGTTCCATCTTCTAGATGTTCTGTCATCAATCCCATAGCAATTCCAGCTACTGGCTTCTTGATGGGCACTCCAGCATCCATCAATGCAAGTGTAGAACCACAAACTGATCCCATACTTGTTGACCCTCCAGACCCTAGACATTCACTCACAACTCTGATTGAATACGGAAAATCTTCCTTACTCGGAATCATATTTTCAAGTGCTTTCTCGGCAAGTCTTCCATGTCAGATTTCTCTTCTTCCAGTTCCTCTCATAGCTTTCGCTTCTCCAGTTGAGAATGGAGGGAAATTATAGTGATGAAAATACTTTTGCTGCACATCATCATGTTCCATATCATCAAGCACCAAATAATCAGTTGGCCCACCAAGCGTAACCGTACTGAGTACCTGAGTATCTCCTCTCCAAAAAAGTCCACTTCCATGTACTCTAGGCAAGTTATCAACTTCACAATAGAGTGGTCTAATATCAAGCTCTCCTCTATCATCTATTCTCTTCCCTGTTTCAATAGTTCTTGATCTAATAAATTTCTTAATTGCATTGAAAACTCCCATCTTGATTTTACTTTCAGTGTATTCACTCGCCTGCTCATTCTCAGCCTTTTCAGCTGCTAGTGCCAAAGCCTCTTTTTCATACTGAGAATAGAGCTCATTAAATGGAGTCTTGGTATTTCCAGCCATCGCCTCAAGTCTTTCAGCAGTCAAAACCTGATCTACCAATTGCATAGTTTCCTCAGATGGCTTATTAAAAGTGATTTCCTGAGTTCTAATCTCCAAAGTCTTTAGGAATTCTAACTGCCAATCGCATGCCTCATCAATAACCTTTTGTCCAAGGTCAAATGCCTTTTTCATCAAATCATCTGGGAATTCTTTTCCCTCACATTCAATCATATTGATAGACCCTTTCTTTCCAGCAACCAAAAGATTTAATTCTGATTTTTCCAACTGTTCAAGAGTCGGATTTACGATAAATTCTCCATCAAGATATCCTATCTGCGCAGCTCCAACTGGTCCATCAAACGGAATTCCAGCCGCCATAATAGAAAGTGAAGCTCCAATAATATGCATTACTCCAAGCCCCAACTGATGATCCAATGCAAGCGGAGTGATTGAAACTACGACATCATTGATCATCCCCTTTGGAAACATAGGTCTCAAAGCTCTATCTGTCAATCTCGCATACAAGATTGCAGTATCAGAAGGTCTTCCCTCTCTTCTTCTATATACAGCCCCAGCAATTCTTCCAGCAGCTGAATAACTCTCTCTCATATCAATCATCAATGGCAAAAAATCGAGTCCTTCTTTCGGATTTTTCTCCATAACTGTTGAGTAAAGCATCACATTTTCTCCCATCTGCATTCTAATACTCGCATCTGCCTGCACAGCCAATTTCCCCTTTTCAAGAGAAATTTCCCTTCCTTGCCAAGTCATTGATTGGCGAGCAAGTTCAAATTGTTTTCTTACTACCATTTTTTTATATTCTAAAAAATAAAAAAGTCTGAGAAAATCCGCCTCAGCACTCTTCTTCAAGATAGATTAAAAAGCAAAAAAAGCTGATTTTTAGCCTCCTTTCCTGCTTTTTAATCCACCTAAATGTTGAGGGCAATCTTCACAGCAAGAGTATAGCTATTTTTTCAGATTTTGCAAGAGCTAACCAAAAATTAGGCATACTGCTCCTTGAGCTTAAAGAAACATTTTCAGCAGACTGACTCATAACGAATATCTCCACTTCCATCTATCGCTACCTGTGCTCCTGTAAACACCGGTTTTCAGTCTATCAGCCTTAAATTGCATACTGCCTTCCTCCCACAGCGACAAATCGTCTTTAGTTCCTCAATACTATGCGCCAATGCTAAAAGCCTTCCACTCGCAGGAAAGGTTTGCAATAAAAAATCTGATCTCAATCCATAACAAATTACTGGAATATCTCTCAAAATCGCAATTTCAAAAAGGTGGTCAATCTGTGCTTCCTCCAAAAATTGCACTTCATCTACCAAAATACACGCATATTTTCCCTGTTCAGAAGTCCTATCTAAGATAGCATCAATTCTCTCTCCCTTTTCAATAAAAGCATCAACTTTTCTCTCCAGTCAAATCCTAGAAACAACACTAGCACCTCACTTACTATCAGTAGCTGGCTTTAAAATCAGCACCTGCATACCTCTCTCCTCATAGTTATATGCTACCTGCATGAGCGCAGTTGATTTCCCAGCATTCATTGCCCCGTATCTAAAGTAGAGTTTCGCCATCAAATACCAAATTTTTAAAAATAAAAAAAGATAAAAAGCTGGTTTCTCAGCCTTTTATAATCATTATGCACTTTGCTGAGCAACTTGTTCCACACGAGCAAGCGCATCCTGCTTTGAAAGCGTCAAACGAATAATACTCTCCTCAAGTGCTTTTACATCGTGAGGGATACCTCCTTCCAAAGTAAGGATATCTCCCTTATGCAAATGATAAACCTGCTCCTCTACTCAAAATTCAGCTTCTCACTCGAAAAGTTCAACAACAATCGGAAAGGCAGTTTGATGCCTCTTCATTTCCTGCCCCTTTGAAAGACAGATACGAATTTCCTTTGAGAACGGAGTATCCAAAAGAAGCTCAACCTGTGGCTTATCCGCAGCATATACCGCATTATGTACCAATGAATTAGTTTGCATTACTCATAACTAGAAAAATAAAAATCAGATTTTTTTATATATTTTTACTTCTCAAAAACAAGAAAAAACTGATCTTTCTAATCAGCTTTTTCATCCTTTACACAACCTAAAAGAGACATCATCAACACAAGATAATGAAAAATTACTCTTTCACCTCTTGCATCTCATAAAATTCAAGAATATCTCAGATATCAAGTCTCTTTCCCATCTTTACCTTCATTCCACAATCCTCTCCTGCATTCACTTCTTTCACCTCATCCTTATTTCTCTTGAGAGACAAGATCTCCCCATTTGTCAAAATATCCTCTCCTCTATATACTCTAAACTTAAGCTTATTTTTCACCTTTCCTTCCTTAACCATTCCTCAAATCGTCATTTCCCTTGTCTCAGTATGGAAAACTCAAAGAATCTCAAGTTTTCCAACAACAACCTCTTCTTTTTCAATCTCAACCATACCAAGCAAAAGATTAGTAAGATAATCAGTCAATTCATAGATGATATCAAAGGTTTTCATCTCAATTTTGAGAGATTCAGCCTTCTTTTTAAGAGCTGCATTCATTGAGATATTAAATCAGAGCAAAATTGCTCTTGAAGCCTGAGCTAATGAAAGATCACTTTCCCCAAAATATCCAACATCACTATGCACAACCTTGATAGTAACATGCTTTGGTAGAGAAATTCCATCAACAGCCTGTTTCAAGGCTTCCAAACTTGAAGAACCATCCGCCTTCAAAATCAGTCTTAATTCTGATATCTTTGACTGATCTCCAGCCTTCAACTGAGCCAAGAACTGTTGCAAAGCTCCATCTCCCTTTGCCTTGGTCTCATTTTCCTTGATAAAGGCAATTCTCTGATTAGCCTCTTTTTCATTAGAAACAACCTCAACAATTCTTCCTGGTTCTGGCAACTCAGTAAATCCAAGAATCTGAACTGGCTCTCCTCCTGAAATTTTTGAAGCATTCTTTCAAATCCAGTTCTGCATTCTTCTAACCTTACCATAAGTATTATAAGCTACGATAATATCTCCATTTTTGAGTGTTCCAGTCAAGACAATCAAACTTGCAACTACTCCTTGCTTTGGATCTTTATAGGCGTCCACAACAACTCAAACCGCCTGTCTCTCAGGATTATACTTTAGCTCTAGCATCTCAGCTTGCAAAAGTACATACTCTAGCAAGACATCAATTCCCTGTCCAGTTTTTGAAGAAACTCCAACAAAAGGTGTCTCTCCTCCCCAATCCTCTGGAGTCAAACCATGCTTGGCAACATCAGCCTTAATCTGTTCCATATTATTACCAGGTTTATCAATCTTAGTCACTGCAATAATAATAGGCACTCAAGCAGCCTTCGCATGATTGATTGATTCAATCGTCTGAGGCATCACACTATCATCAGCTGCAACGACAATAATCGCAATATTTGTAAGTTTCGCTCCTCTCGCTCTAAGCGAAGTAAAGAGCTCATGTCCTGGCGTATCAATAAAGGTAATCTTCTTATTATTATAATCAATCATCGAAGCTCCGATTGACTGAGTAATACCTCCAGCTTCTCAACCAGCAACACTCGTTTTTCTCAGATAATCAAGTAATGAAGTCTTTCCATGATCTACATGTCCCATTACAGTAACGATTGGAGCTCTCTCAACCTGATGTTCAGCCTCCTTATCAATATCCAAGATCTTTTGCAAATCTCACTCCATAAAACTCTGAGCATCCAAAGTTGCTTCTTTTTTCTTGAGCAAAACACCTAAATCTTCAGCAATCAAAGATGCTGTATCAAAATCCAAACTTGCATTCAAACTTGTCATAATACCATTTGCAATCAGTTTTTTCATCACCTCAGGCAAAGGAACTCAGATCTTTTCTGAGAACTCTTTTACAGTAATATTTTCATCAATTGTCACCTCTGTTTTCTTTACAAGGTTTGCTGAAGTTGTAGCTTCCTTGTGTACCTTTGGTGCAACTGGCTTATTCTCAGGTTTCTTTTCTCCCCTTTTCTCAGGCTGTGAAGTATGATGTTTTTTAGCAGCTCATTCAGAAAAATCTGATTTCTTTTCTGGTGCTTTCTCAATCTGAAATCTCGCAAAATCAGCAGCAGTTGCCACAACCTTTTCCTTTGGTTTATAAGTTCCCTGTCCAATTGAGATATTTCCATGCTGCTTTTTTGCTGAAAATTCTTTCTTTTCTTTTGGTTGTTCAGGAGCTGAAGAAATCTTACGCGCCTCATATCTCTGCGTAGGTTGAGAGAAACTAATTCTCTCCTGAGAAACTTCCTCACTAGAAACCACAGGGATCTGAATATTATGCAATGCAAGATCATCTTCATCTTGCTCAGGTTCTACAGCCTTTTCCTCCTGCTTTGAGAATCCAAGCCCAGACAAAAATCCACCTCCGAATCCTAATTCATCAGATTTCAAAACCTTAGCCTCTTGAACTGTTTTTTTAGCAGGCTGTTTTTCCTCCTTAGCAGTTTTCGCTCACTTAGACGGCAATTGATCTAAGACATACTTAATCTTTTCCAAATTTGCATCAGAAATAGTCGCAGCCTTTGCACTGAGCGGCTTATCCATCACCTTTTCATACACTTTGGCAAAAGTTGCTTTATCAATTTTAAGTTCTTCAATCACATCTACAATACGAGGCATATCCCTGCTCTATTTAATAATAAAAAAGCTGAAAAAACTGACTCTAGTGTAGTGAAATCAAGCTCATTTGCAAGGAAAAGTATCCAAGAAAAACAAAAAAAGTCCTCACAATGAGGACTTTCTTTCTCCTAGTTAATACAAGGATTTCTTCAGCTTTTTGAAACTATTTTCTAAGTTGAATGGTATCAGCCATCCAAGCTCCGATCAAGTAAGAGAATGATCTCCAATCAGTTGGAGCTGAATAATAGTGAGGTCTATTTTCCTTAGTTGCAACTTTCTCATCTGCCTCATATGCAAGGATAGCATTAATATTAGATTTTACGTCATCTGAAGCTTTAATCCAGTTCTGGTCTCCAGAAAGTTTTGGAGATTGCTTTTTCAAAGTATCAACCAAATTATCCCAAATCTGACTTACAGCCTTTACCTTAGCGAGCTCATCACCAGTAAATGCATATTCTGATTGATAAGTGAAAACCTTGATTTCTTGTGTTCCACTTAGTTTTTCTCCATCTTCTTGTTGGATAGTAATTCTATAGAAACCTGGCTCCTTTACTCTAAGTCCTGAAAACTGATAGCTTGTTCCAGAGTACATAGGAACGATTCCAGTCAAATGATAATCCTTAGGATCAAGAGCCTTCCATGTCTTAGGTTCAACAAGATTATTACTCATCTCAAGACTTACCTTGAAGTTTCCTGAGAAACTATCAATAGAACCATAAGCAGTAGTTGTTCCTGAGAAAAGAGTTTCCTTCTTCATAATATTGAATGAAACAGGCAAATCCTTTCCTACATGATTGAAAGGTCTAAGAGAACCTACTGGTTTTGACATAAAAATCTTATGTCCACCAATAGCTACTCCATCATCTTCATTCTTTGGAGCCTTATCCCCAGTCAATGGAGCAACAACACCTGTAGTGTTTGCACCTGTAGTGTTTGAAGCAACAGCTCCAGTTTGATTTTCTGCATATACTCCCCCAAGAGTCAAAAGACCTACAGAAAGAGCAGCAACAATTGACAATTTGTTCATTTCTATCTCTAAAAGTAAAAATAAAAGACAAAAGCAGAGAATAAAGAATTCCTTCAAAATGTCAAGAGAAATTCTCTAACCATTCTCTAATGCATTTTTAAATCACTAAAATCCAAATCATCAACTAAAAAAATCTGAATTTAAGACGACAATCATCAGCCAAAACCTTGCTTTTCAAAAGAAAAATCATAATATAAACTAAACTTTTAATCATAGAAAATACTCAATGTGAAAACTCGACTTCAAAATACTGAAACAAAAAGGGAATGCCAGAACCTGAGAAATAACACTCAACGGTATCAAGGTAAAAACCCCAATTTTTATGCCCGTTGGGACAAAAGCTACGATCAAAGGGATGATCCTTGATCTCCTCCAAGACAAAAAATACATCTGAGATAAAATAGAGCCTATCAACCTTATTCTCGCAAACACCTTCCATCTCTATCTGAGACCTGGAAGCAAAATCGTTCAGCAAGCATGAGGACTTCATACTTTTGAAAATCGAAAAAACTGACTCATTTTGACTGATAGTGGAGGATTTCAGGTTTTTTCTCTTTGATTAGCAAACCAAAAATTTAACGATAAAAAACATACCCATAAAGTCGGAATAAAGCTCACAGAAGAAGGTGTAAAATTCCGCTCTCCATATAATGGAAGTAAACATATGTTTACCCCAGAAAATGTCGTAGATACTCAGTGTGAACTCGGTTCGGATATCATGATGGTATTAGATGTCTGTTCTCCAGCCTGAGCCGACAAAAAAACGATCCAAAAACATATCGCAATGACACATCGCTGGGCAAAAAGAGCCTTTGACCACTTCCAACCAAAATACAAAAGCTCAAGAGGAGTACTTTTTCCGATCGTGCAGTGAGGGAGCTACCTTGACTTGAGAACTGAATCCGCACAGTACCTTAGCCAATTTGCTCGAGACGGAATCGCCATCTGAGGAGTAAGTGTCTGAGAAAGTAGAGAACTCATCGAACAAGTCGTGGCTCACACAACCCCGCTCCTCCCAAATGATAAACCAAGGTACCTTATGTGAGTTGGAACTCCTGAAGATTTGAGATTCGCTATTGAACATGGAGTAGATATGTTTGACTGCGTAGCGGCAACAAGACTCTGAAGACACTGAATAGCTTTTTCAGACCAGGGGAACATAAAAATTACAAATTCTGAATTTAGAACAGACTTTTCTCCTCTCACTGAAGGTTGTGACTGCTATACCTGCAAAAACTTTTCAAAAGCTTATCTCTGCCATCTCATCAGAGAACAGGAAACCCTATGAGGAACACTCGTTTGACTCCATAATATCGTTTATCTCAATAGGATTTTAGAAGATTGGAAAAAAAATTTCTAACACAAAACTCTCCTAGAAAAAACCAGAATCAAACTTATCCCTTGACTTCTTGTCTAAAAAGGCTACTATTCATCCTCACAATAAACAAAAAAACTACCATCATGGACACAAAAACAACTCAAGAAATCTTCAGAGAAAAGTATGAAGACATCCTTGCTTCTTTAAGAGAACTAAGCATGAGATACTCCAATATCAGAGCTGCACTCATTATCATCATAATATGTACTACATTCGGGATATTAAGCGCAGGCAATAATAGAATATTGTTTCTAATCATCTTTATATTCGTTATTGCATCGACAATCTTAGAGCTCGTAAGTTTCTTCAAAAATCTACGCTACCTCAAAGAAAATGAGGAACGCCTTATCGCAATGGAAGCAGACCTTCATTACATCGCAAACACCAAAGATTTCAAAGAAATTAAGAAACTTATTAGTTTCTATGGTAAACTATGAAGACACAAAAAAGCTCTCTAATATAGAGAGCTTTTTCTTAATTTTTATGTAAACAAAAAGGAAGAAAATCTGATTTTTCTCCCCTTTTTTTAACTCTATATAGCTAAAAACTATCTCTTATACACCTCAATAGTCCAAGATCCCTCAGGCAATTTATTTGCCCTGATCCATGGATTCAAATTCCTTACCTCAAGATAGGTATATCCATTAGCAGTAGCCCATGCCGCAAGATTATCAGTCTTTCCAAGAGTAATCTTCTGAGTTTCAGGAAGCTGATACTGACTTCCCCACTTAGAAATATCAAAATACTGATTTAGATTCTCAAAAATCTCCTTCATTGCAAGAATCCTAAAGACATACCTATAAGTTTCATTATTCAAATACAGATCATAATAGTTATTTTGATATTGATACGCCATATCACTAGAAATACCATTAGAACCTCTATTATAAGCAGCCATAGCTAATCCCCAATTTCAAAACTTCTCATAAGATTTTTTGAGATATTCAATAGCTGCATTTGTTGATTTCTCCAGATGGAATCTCTCATCAATAAGATCATCTACTCTCAATCCATATCCCTTAGCTGTTGAAGGGATAAATTGCCAAATACCAGCCGCATTTGCAGAACTCACAGCAGTTTCTCTTAATGCAGACTCTGCCAATGCCAAATAATACAAATCCTTTGGAAGACCAGCCGCTTCCAACTTTTTATCAATAAAAGGCTTAAAAAGCGGAGCTCTTTTCCAGATAATCTTCATCTGAGCTTCATTCATCTGATTAACCGCAACCTCTCTATCAAATCTTTCAATATTAAACTGATGCGTCTTGTCAAATGGAATCTTCTCTCCAGCGAGTGTTTTTTCTAGCTGAGGACTCGTAGAAAACCGCCCAAATGCATTCCCAGCCAAAAGTCAAATTCAAAGTACTCAAAAGCTAAAAATAAACACAAGGAAAAAAGATTTTAAAGTCAGATTTTTTTTCAATTTTTGAAATCAGATCTTTGCCATACTACTTCAAAACGATATAAAAATTATCTTCTAGAGTATAGATATTCGTTTCTATTTTACAAGAATTTTTTAACTTGTTTACCAAACAAAAAAACTTACTCCCCCAAAGGAGTAAGTTCTTCTACTCTTAATAATTATCTCGTAACAACTCAGATTAGCCAGAAAATCATACTCACCATTAGCCATGAACCTGCAATAAACAAAAGTCCAATACCAGCCTGTTTAAGAATAGTCTGTCCGGCTCCAAATTTCTTATCATCTCCAGCAGCTGTCACCATCTGAAATCCTCCCCAAAGAAGAAGTACAAAAGTGATCAACCCAAGGATTCCTAGGACTCGGTTAATTGCAGTTTTAATTACTCCAATCAATCCATCACCTTTATTTTGTCCTGCTCCAGGTACCCCAACAAATCCTTGTGTATAACTTTCATTAAGACCGAATCATGATGGAGTATTCCCATTTGAGTTCCCATTTTGTTGAGCAGATACTAGTCCAAATCCACCAACAAGAAGTGCAAGTCCCATCATAAAAGCTGTAATTTTTTGTTTCATTTTCTGTTTACTATAAAGAATAAAAGCAGATTAACACATTAAGTATATTCAGAAAATCAAATAAAGCAAATTTTTTCATCTTTTTTTCTTTTCAATTGCAAAGAACAACCAAATCTCTACAATAATCATCAGATTTATCTTTCTTTTTTCATAAAATGCAAAAAATCCTGAAAGGGATCTCTATCTATAAAATCGGATACGGAGGAATCGGAATCTGATCACTCCCAGATGGGAAAAAAGTCCTCGTGAAAGGGGGGGCTTTACCAGGGAGTATTGTAGATATCCGTGTTATCAAATCAAAAAAGGATTATATCGAAGGTCATCTACTCGCTATCAAAAAATATGATACTTCATTACTCAATGGGAAGCCAATTTGTACTCATTTTTTTTCTCCATTTCAGGGAAATACAGTAGAACAAGCGCCTCATAAGATCTGATGTTGAGGATGTAAATGGCAAGTCATGAACTACGAAGCTCAACTAAAGCTCAAAGAGAGCATCGTTGAAGACGCCTTCTCAAAACTTTCAAAAAAACAAGAAATCTGATTTTTGCCTATTATCTGATCACCACTCCAGGAAGGGTATAGAAACAAAATTGAGTTCAGCTTTGGAGTCTATAAACAATTAAATGAAGAGTTTAGAAAAGCAAAAAAATCTGGTCAAAGCGAAGAAGAGCTTATCAAAACTGGACACACAAAATATGAAATTAACTCTGAATTTAACCTTGGTTTTCATAAGCAAGGTGAATTCAGCAAAATCGTGGATGTTGATCACTGCGGATTGATTAGCACAAAGGCAAATCAGATTTTTGAACATATGAAAAGCCTCTGCCTATGATCAAACCTACCAGTCTACGATCAGAAAAATCACCAAGGATTCTTTCGTCATCTCGTAATCAGAGAGGGAATAAATACAGGTCAACTCCTAGTAAATCTATCAGTCTCTGACGAAAACCTTAAGGATCAAGAACAATCTCATCACCGAGAACAGTTCCTCGAAACCATAAAAAACGATCCCCTTCTCAAACAGCAGGTTACCACCATGGTCATCAGCTATAATAACGGACTTGCAGACATTGTAAACGCACCAGGAGTTGAAATGAAAACATTCCGAGGAGATGGATATATTTATGAAAAACTCGATTTTACAGAAATCCAACATACCCAAGAAGAATGCCTTGTAAACTTCAGAGTTTCACCTTCTTCCTTTTTCCAAACAAACACTCTCGGAGCTCAAAAACTCTTCTCAACTGCGATAAAAATGACTGGACATATTGAAGGGAATATCCTAGACCTCTACTGTGGTGCAGGAAGTATCGGACTCTCTCTCCTAAAACAAGGACTTGGAGAAGAACTTGTCTGAGTAGAAATCGTAGAAAAAGCAATCATCGATGCTAGATATAACGCAAAAATCAATGGAGTTGAGGACAAATGCTATTTCATCGCATCACCAGCTGAAAAAATGCTCATCAACTTCCCAGAACTAAAAGAAAAAATTCAGAATATCTGACTCGTTGTCATCGATCCACCTCGTGAATGACTTCATCCAAATGTTATCAAATACCTTTCTGATCTCAAAAAAGAGTATGATTTCAAACTCCTCTACATCTCATGTAATCCAATCACGATGGCTAGAGATATAGAACTCCTAGTCGAAGAAGACTTTAAATTTCAGAAGATTCAAGCGGTTGACATGTTCCCTCACACTCATCACATTGAATGTATTTCAGTGCTGAGTTAAAGGAGAAAACTATTACTAAAAAAGAGATGTATTTGCACATCTCTTTTTGTTTATGTTTATAGATTACGTATCTAAAGTTTTAACTCCTTGCTTATTAAACCCCAAATCTAAACGAAATGTTTATTTTTACAAGCAATCCACAATGACTTTTCCATTTTCCAATGAGCAAAAAAATTCTGAAGCATCCGCCCCCTGATCTCCTCCAACTTTTGATATGAGTACAATCAAAAAAATCTCGATTAGCAGGAGTTATTGAACAATCTACGTCTTCCCTTAGCTAAGAGTTAAAGAATTATTTTGTTACATTCAAACAGAACTTCCATTACTATACCTTTCTAAGTCTGAGTCAAAAGAAAAGGATCCAAAAAAACAAATCTCAGACTTTCAGCTCTATACTCTTGAAAAAAATATCTTACTTTTGCATATGCTTCTGCATTATAAAGATAGGTGATAGCTTTTAATTTATAATTCTTAAGTTAGGCTTTTAATATATCTCCAAGAAACAATATATTATCTAATAAAATTATTTTTTTCTTTTGTGATCCTTATATTTTTTCTAAAAATAAAAAATATGTTCATCAGCGAACATAAGAGTTATTTAGTGGTGGGCATAGCTGGACTTGAACCAGCGACCAAAAGATTATGAGTCTTCTGCTCTAACCAACT
>CAUUID010000002.1:0-53839 GCA_963545225.1 uncultured bacterium | reverse complement strand
CATTACAGAGTAGTGGAGAAATTACAGATACTAGGATTACTTTCAAGAGTGAGTTTCCATTGACGCAAACAGATCTAGATAATGGAGTGCTCTCAGTAGATCCAGTAGGAACAACCGCTCAATACTCGAACTTTGCTTGTAGCTTAGAACCCTTAGATGCTACTAAGGTAAACTGTAGTGTTAAGATTACCTCTACACAAGAACAAAGCGATAAAAATCTGAAACTTAAATTCTATAAGAATCTGTGAAATAATAGAATCATCCAATCCTCAGGAATCTTAACTGGCTATCTTATTGATACGCAAGCACCAAAACCAGCCCAACTTGATATCGATACAACCTCGGGTATCCATACTCCTACTGTAACTCTAAGGAGTTTTGAAGACGTCTGAGCAGCAGGAACTGGAACTTGTGAACTTACTTATATCGATGCTTGATGAGCCCCTCAAACAATCGCTCCACTTTTGCTCGGAGCAGCTCATGTTTTGAATTTCAGTCCAACAGAACCTGTTCATGCGGTGAAAGTAAAATGTTCAGATAAAGTAGGAAATATTTCAGAGAATGAGATTAAGTTTCCGCCAATTATTGAGTTTAATCCGAGTAATGTTACTCTTAGTAATCAAGTAATGAACTGAACTTTTACTGTTTATTCTCCAAGTAGTTTTAAGATCAAACATATCCATGTAGTCAATCCAGCTGATACTGGAGTAACAAAGATTATTTGTAATGGGCAGGATTTAGGATTAGGAGGAGCGGTTGATTTTGATAACGGTCCAACTAATAAAGTGCAATGTAGTTTTCAATGAATCAATACCAGTGGAATCCTAAAAATTATCGCAAAGGATGCAAATGGTGCTGAAGGTCAAAATAGTGCGTTCTTCGTCTATGATACCAATCTTCCTTCTCTTGCTATTACTCCGCTTGCTACACTGACAGGTGATGATCTTGCTTTTACAGTGATCGCTACGGATGATCAAGGAATTGCTGCTACGGGAGTTCAAATTACTTCTCCATGAGCGGCGATGCATATCCAAAATCTTGCTTGTGTTCAGGTCAACCCTACCAAAGTGCAGTGTAATTTTACGGTGAGTGATCCTGTAATCAATTGAAGTATTAAGGTGGATATAGAAGATCTTGCTGGAAACCAAAACTCAACTACTGAATCAAATTATACGATTGATAAAACTCTTCCTACTATTTCTCCTCTTACCTTTACTTCTTTAGATTATGGAAGAAAATGGCAAATTTCATTCCAGACGCAAGATCAATGAGGTGCGGGACTCTGGAAATCTACAGAAACTACAGATCCTGACTATGATGCTCATGCTATTAGTTATGGAGTAGCTTCTAGTTCAACTTGTCGTGATTTTATGAGCTTTGATGGAGTGGCTCCTTGAGCTACAGAACCGTTTGCACTTGACTTTGAAATTGATGATGTAAACCAGAATGGGAAGTATCTTTGTGTAGTGGTTAAAGATAAAGTCTGAAATACTCAGACAGGAGTCCTTGCATCAGCTATCAACTTGAACCTTGCTCCTACGCTTGCTGATAAGACACTTACTCTTGATGAAAATACTCCGATCACTACTCAAATCCTTACTTTCGATGGACAAGACCAAAATACTGGAGATACGTTAAGTTATCAGATTATCGGTGGAAATACGGGGAACGCATTCTCAATTGCTGGAGATAAACTTCAGGTAAATGGTTTGCTAGATTATGAAACCTTGAGTGGTTATCTCTTAACAGTACTTGTTTCAGATCAGTTTTGATTAACAGGAGAAGCGAAGGTTGCAATTACTTTGAATGATATTGATGAGATCCCTCCAGTGATTACTCCTATTGCTAGCGTAAGTTATCAACATTCTACGCCTATCATTCCTATCCAATTAGCAGCAACTGATAATAGTGGATCGGTAACGCTACAGGTGAATGGATTGCCAGCAGGATTAACCTTTGATATGACGGGTTCTCAAATCATCTGAACGACTCCAGCTGCTCCAGGAAATTATCCTATCCAAGTTATCGCTACTGATCAGGTAGGAAACCAAACTACAGTTCAGTTTACGCTAACCGTGATTGCTCTTGCTACCCCTAGTAGTAGTTCAAGTTCTAGATGAGGTGGATGAGCGAGATTGATTATGGACCATTGTCCTAACGGTGATTTCTCATCAAGCTATTATGATGGTAGCTGTGGAAATGAGTGAAAACCTGTAGAAACAAAAGAGGTAGAAAAACAGCTCTTTAATCCAACGATTAAGACAAGTTGTTTTAATCCACTTGATCAGAAAACGATAGATCAAGGGAATGCAATGACAGAACTCTTAAAACAAGCACATCAGATGCTCTATAGTTATCAACTCACAAGATGGCAAGGGACGAGAGACTTTGCTCCAGAGAGAAGCTTAACCAGACAAGAAGCTGCAAGATTTATGACTGAATTTGCTACAAATGTACTTTGTAGGAAACCAAGTAGAAACTATGCAAATCAGTTCACAGACTTAGGAGATGCAGATCCAACGCTGCTTCCATATATCTATAAATCTTATGACTATCTGATCTTTAATGGAGATGCGAATCCAAATGGAGACAAAGTGAAAACAACTTTTAGACCGTATGATTTGATAACTGTAGATGAACTCTCTGCTATTATAACCAGACTTGTGAAGAATCAAACTATGGAAGAACCTGCGGAAGATCGAGCAAGGAATTATAGGAATTATATCGGTTCTATAGCATCAAAATCAGCTTTAAAAAATGATATTAGATGAACAGTTGCAGAGGTGATTTATGATTTGTATAGAAACAATGACTATGAACTCAAAGAAGTAGGATATGTGATTAAAAATTAAAACTCTTAGTTCTTAGAGTTAAAAAAACCTGAATTAAACTCAGGTTTTTCCTTTTTTGATAGTATTTTTGTTAATTTTACATTTGAAAAACTGGTCTTTTTCTTTATAGTCAGGGAAGTTTATTTGCGATTGAATATTATGTATTTTGTAATTCTTGGTAAAAATAGAGAACTTAGCTTGAAAGAGCTTGAATATGCTCAGGTCGAGCAGATTGAATATGTGCAGAATCAGAAAATTCTGACTTTTGCTCGTTGTGATGAAGCGAAATTAGCTGATCTTGCAGGAATCATCAAATGGGGGAAACTTATAGACTGAGATTTGGATCAGGTTTTTTCTGCTTCCCCTGAGAAAAGGATTCTCTGAGTTGCTGATAAAAATCAGGGTATTAATTTAAAAAAACAGTATGGTCTCAAGAGATTCAAGCAGGTAGATCTTTTGCACACGGATCTGGAGGTTAAGATGAAGGGAATTGAGCTTGTGAGGATTGGTTGAAAGTGGGCTCAAGTGCTGGGGTATCAGAATATTAGACTTTATGAGGTGATTGATTTTGAAAAGCCAGGTCGTAGTATGCAAATGGGGATGATGCCTGCAAAGTTAACTCATACCTTGTTGAATATTGGACTCTCTTATCTAGAAAAGGAAGATAAAACACTGATTTATGATCCTTTTGTTTGAAGTGGGACGACAGGATTTTTGGCTAATTATTTTTGATATGATTTCTTGGGTTGAGATCTAAAGCTTACATTTGCTCAAAAAAATATTGATCGATGGCTTAATTCAAAATGGGCAAAACCGGATCTGATTTTTAAGTTTTTTGTTCAAGATGCGACTCAAGCCTTGGCACAGAAGGAGCTATTTAATCAGCAAGTGCCGCTTATCATTACTGAGGGATGGCTTTGACCAGTTATTAAGCAGAGTACTACAGCAGAGGAAGTGAAAGAATATCAAAGATGGGTGAAAAATGTGTATGTGCAGTGGATAGAGCAAATGGCAAAAGCTTTTCCGGACTTGCCAGTGATGGTTTTTACGGTGCCTTGGTATCTTGGATATGAAAACTACTTAGAACAGGAGATTTTGAAGACAGCAAAAGAAGTCTGATTTGAGGCTGAATCTTTACAGGAACTCTATAAGAGAGACCAACATAAGGTAGGAAGAAAGATTATGATATTAAGAAAACCTCACTAACAGTGAGGTTTTTTATTAAAGAACTGGTAACATTTTTCTAGGATTCTAAAACACCAGTTAGTTGGAATGAGAAGTCGCTTTGGACATCGTGTCGTATTGAGATTGAAATGATGGATTGCATAGGTGTTTTTTGTGATTTTCATCTCTTTGGGAGAGTGAAAAAAGGCATAAGGATAAAAATATTCTGAAGGATAAACCGTAAAATTTCAGAGTTTTTGAATCTGATTGTTATGTTTCTTGAGTCAGTATTTTTTGAGAATTTTCTCAAAAGAGTAGGTAATAATGATTCTTGATTTTCTTGTTTCGTAAAAATTAAGAATGTCTTTTAGTATCGGATTTCATTTTTGAGCTCAAAAGATGGATCCTCATACGTAAAATATATCCTGAAAACCAGTAAAGCCGTCTTGATTGAGTAGGGGATCTAATGATTGTAAAATCTCAATATCAGTATCCAAATAGATCCCTCCTTCCTGATAGATAATATCAAAACGTGCATAATCTGAGGCGAAAGCATAATTTTTTTTAAGATATTGTTCATAGAGGTAGGGGTTCTTCTTGATGTCATAGTTTTTCTCATTTCGTTCAATGATTTCATAATTAGGACAATGCTTTTTTCGAGAAGAAAGAAAAGTCTGAAAATATTCAGGTTTTTCTTTTGTTCAAAACCAGATGTAATGTAGTTTTTTTGGGATCATTATGATTTGCTGTGTTGTTTGTAAATTTTTTTGAGAAGGAATTTTCAGATTAATCTAGATAGTGTTATGGTAGTCAATATTCCGAGTCAAATTCAGAAAATAAGCCATCAAAAATTAGTCTTTGTATTAAAGTATTGCCCAAAATAAAATCCAATATAAATAACCACTATCGTTGAAAGAAGGCAAAGTGGGAGATCTTTTTTTATAAAATCAAACATTTTTACCTTACTTACTCAGAGGTAGATGAGTCCAATACTTGTGATTGGAGGAGTGTATTTAATGATGATGAGTTTTTCAAGAAGCGGGTAATTATCTATGGTTTTTGTTAGTTTTTGAAATATTGGAGATTTCGCTCAAGAGCGTCGTTTGTTAGGAAAAAGTTTCTCTCCATATTTTCCCAAGAGGAAATGTAATAGATCGCCTCAGAAATCTCAAAACAGGGAAAGGAAAAATAAAAAGGGAATTCAGATTCATAATTGTGGAGATAAAATAGTCAAGGTTAAAATTATTATTGGTCCTTCTAAGAGAACAACTATGGCAATAAGAATATAGAAAATTCGAGTATATTCTTGATAAAAGGAGAGTGCGTATTCTAACATAAATTATTGATCGAGGTATTTGTAAATAGTTTCTAAGGCTTGCTCAGTTTTGATTTTTGTTTTGAATGGCTGAATTTCTGAGAGTTTTGAAATGAGCTTTGAAAGCTGATCATTATCACTTCCGCAAACGAAGTATTTTTTTGCTCACAGATACTCTGATAGATAGAGTTGTTCAGTTTGATTTGGAGTAGGGAAGAGAATTGCTGGTTTTTCTAGTTCAATAAGATCCATGATTGTTGTATATCCGGCTCTGGAAATGATAGTTTTTGCATTTAAAAATCTTTTGATCTTTTCTTCTCCAGCTAAAAATCAATAAATTTCAATATTATGTTGTGTATCATTTTGATAATATTCTTTTTGAGTTGTGTCTCAAAGGATGAACACTTTTTTTCATGGTAAAGTTTTTGCTTCATTTAGAAGCTTTTGGATAAAAACACCTCTATGTTGGGCTAGATATCAGCTAATTGTGAAAAGATAATTGATTGGCTCAGATTGTTCTTTATTTTCTTTTCATCAAAAACTTGAAATCACTCCAACATAATTATGTTTAACTTCATTGATTCGTCCTGGATGAGAAAGTTTTCCTGCTAAATTATATTCAGTGTCTTTATAGTCAGGAATAAAGATTCTTGCGAATTTTTGGAAGTATTTTTTATTGAAATAATCCATGAATTTTTGTGAGAAAGAAAAGATTTTTGGGATATGAAAAGAAAGTTGATGAGTTAGAAGAAAAGATTTAGTTTTCTTGCTAAAGAAGCCGTATTTCCCATCTGAAAAAATGAAACTATAATCAGTTTTCTTTTCTAGTTTTTTGAGGAGTTTTTGTTCTCTTCTTATTCTGATGTAGGTGGTTAGAAGATCTGAAATTAACATAATATAGAATGATCGTCAGCTCCCTCTTTCTAGAGCAGGATAATCAATGAGTTCAAAAAATCTGACTTTTTCTCCGTGAAGTTCAGTCTTGAGGTAGTTGAGTGCATTTCCAAAGCAAACAATATCAAGGTGGTAATCTTGTTTTAGATAATGCTTGATGATTGGGAGGGTTCTTGTTGCGTGGCCAAGTCCCAGTGTTGATATGGCAAAAAGTGCCTTTTTCTCCATGCTATAAGGAGTGAATAAAAACTTTATTTACTATAGTTATTTTTTACAGATATGCAATAGTGATTTTTAGGGTAGGATAGCCCATGTACCCTTCTTTAGTAGAGGAGATATCCATATTTTTTGATGATTGATTTTATGTTTTCTGTGAGAGATTGGTCGATAGAGGAGCAGAGGAGTGCTAGCCTATTGAGGCTAGTATTGTGTTTATTTTCTTTTAAAATCTGCTCTAGTACTGAGATGTTTACATGTTTTTTATTTTTTCTCAACCATTTTTTTATAAGTTCTTCTGCATAAGATTGTTGTAAGGGTGAGGTATTATAAAGTGTCTCAAGAATCGCTAGTTCTGGTATTGCAATATTAAACTTTTGTGTTCCAATTGAGATCTTGTGAGTAAGTTTGTAAAAGAATGGGAACAGATTTTTCTTCTTATTAGTATATGTCTTTAAGAGTGCTTGTTTTTCAAAGAGAATTGTTTCTGTAGATTGCTTGCTTGGTGTGACTAGGAGAATTTCCTCTGGGATTGTGTATGAAATCAGTGCAATCTCAAGTGCTTTAAGTCATCAAATATATCGTTTTCAAGGGATGAAATCTTTACAGTGTTTATTTAATATTTCCCAATAATACTTTTGAGCAATTGTTTCATTATCTAGGGTCTCTTTTGTATTAGCTACGAGGAAAAGATTTTTTTTGAGATTTATGAGATGACCTCTAAGTTTTAGATAGTAGATAACTTTGTACATTTTGCTTTCAGAATATTCTCCTTCCAATAGGGTCTGGAGTTGATTTTTTATCATTACATTTGTAATGATTTTCCCTTGGTATTTTTGGAGTTGTTCTGCGATGAATTCTAGATTGCTTTTTGCCATTTATTAGTTCTATCCTATTAAAATTATGAAAAAATTATAGTGATTTATCCAAAAAAAACAAGTTAATTTTTCCTAAAAAATTCTTTTGATTTTTCTATTGTATTTGGCTCAGAAAATCATAGAAATTGAACTGTCATAAATGATATGAAATTTATTTATCTTACAATACTCTTGCGATGTTTCAGATGCCACTCATTGACTTTTGAGGTACAGATACTAGAACAATTGCAGTTGAGGGGATTAGAGCATCTGTTGTGCAAAATGATCAGGGTAAATATGAAGTACTTCTTGAGATTAATTCAAATAAAATGCTGATCACGATGCAAGGAGCTCTTAATTATATTGAACAATTTGAAATTATTGCAGTGAGAGGATTTATTGAGCTTTCAACATCGTTTATTCAGACAATTAAAAGATTGGTTTGACATTTGCTTTGTAGATTAGACTAGGTAAAAAAAATATAAGAGCTTTTATTCCTCCAAAATAAGAGCTTTTTTAATGCTTAAAATTGAATGATGGTTGAAAATCCACAAATGGAGATTATAATTAAAGAGTATTCAAAAAATCCTCTTTGTCATTATGAAATGAAAGATCCCGATATAACTAGACACGAGGGAAATTTTATCTGCTGAGATGATATTACTGTTTATCTTAAGATCAAGGATAGCAAAATCCTAGAATATAGTTATGATGGGAATCCTAGCACGGTTAGTTTGGCGGCAGCAAGTTTTTTATCAGAATTTTTAATTTGAGCCACTTTAGACGAGGTTTTAAACTGGAATTATGAAACTTTTATTGAAAAGTGATTTGAAGTTTCTCCAAGAAGAAAAAGAGCAGCAATGATAGCTCTCTTGTGAACTAGAAATGCTATTCATGCCTATCTTGAAGATGGACAAGAAGACGAATTTGATGATTTAATAGATTAAACCTAAAAAAAGTCTTGAAAAAGGGTAGTAGTTGTGTACAAGTAGTGAAAGATGTCTACTGATTTTATTTTCCTTTAAAATGATGTTTAGACTTCTAAAAGAGCTTATCTTGGCTGTTGTAATTAACGCTGGGATCCTTTATGGGCTTAATTATTATCACTTTGCATTAGAGATTAATGTTCAAACTGGGGGATTAAAGACATTTTTGATCCTTGGTTTTATACTCTGGATTGTCAACTTTGTCTTGAGGAAGATTCTTCATATGTTGGCGCTTCCTCTTAGAGTTTTGACTTTTGGACTGATTTCGTTTGTGATTAATGTTTGAGTGATTTACTTTTTTGCTTGGTTTGTGAATACTTACTATCATGATTTGGCTACAATTACCTTATCAGAAAGTTACTTTAAGGTATTGATTCTTTCATTTGTTATTACCTTTGTGTATTCATTCCTCTACAAGCTTCTTAAGTAAAAGAGCTAATTAAAATAAGAGAAAAAATCAGATTTATATTTTGTTTATATTTGTGTTAAGTTATTATGAAAAATTACAGTATTACTAGAGAAAAAGCTGCAATTACGCTTTGAGTGTCTACAAGAACTATTGATAGATATGTTAAAAGTGGAAAGCTCTCGTATAAGAAGATAGCGAATAAGGTTCTACTTGCTAGAGATGAAATTGAGGCTTTGCAAGAGGAGTTTTCAAGTCTCCGTACTGAAGTAACCAGCGAGCTTATTCATGAGGCGACGCCATCAAACCAGCCAACTACAACTAATCCAGTTGCGGTCAGAGCTGATCTTGATCAAGCGATTGATGAAAAGATTGAGAAGTTTTTCTTGATCTTTAAGGAAAAGGATAAAATGATTGAGGAGAAAAATAAGATTATTTTTATGCTTCAGCAGAGGATTTGAGAGCTTGAAACTAAAATCCAGTCAATGATTGCGTTACCAGATTACAATAAGGAAAAGCAAGCTATGATTTTAGAGAAGCAAAAGCTAGAGGAGAAGGTTACTGTACTTAAAGATGCTATTAAAACCGAGAAAATGAAGAGTTTTATTCTTGTGGTTTTGGCTCTAATTTTTATTGGAATTGCTGTATTCTTGCTTTTCAGATATAATATTATTTCCTAAATTTCTCTTTTCATGAAATTACTAACAAAATTTTTGATTCTTTTGCCCTTGATCTGTTCGGGGCTTTTTTGAATTTCTCATGGATATTTATTTTGACTCAAGTCTTTTGACAATTCAGTTGAAAATATTGTGCAAATAGAGAAAGAATTCTGAGTTTTTTTGCCTGTGGTGTCTTTTATTTATGATCCTTGGTATCAATGGAATGTTCCTTGAGAATTAAAAAAAATAAAAGAGCAGCTTGGAGAAAATAGGATTTATCATATCAGTATTTCTCCGAATACTTTTACAGCGCAAGAGGTTGCTGATGGGAAGTTTGATACTGAGTATTTGACTTTTTTTGAGTATATAAAGCAGTATAATTTGAAGGTAATCTTTAGGACAATGCACGAGATGAACTGAGGTTGGTATCCTCGGAGTTCGAATCCAGAAAGTTTCAAAAAAGCTTGGATCCATGTTTGGCAGCTTTCAAGACAAGTTGGCTTGGACCGTAATCATCTCCTTTTTGATATGTCTGTGAATGCATGGGATCTTCCAGCAAAAGATTGAAAAACCTGACAAAAATCAGTTTTTGTCCATTGCACACCGAAGGATAAAGCAAAACTTAAATGTCCAAGTTTTGAAGATTATTATCCTGGAGATGAATATGTAGATTTGATGGGATTTACTTTTTATAACTGGGGGAAAGGGAATAGTAATAGGCGACGAGGATCTCCTGATAAGATTGTGAATAATACCACTTGGCAGACTCTTGAGAGAATAAAGAAAATTTGAAAACCGATTTTTATTGATGAAGTCTGAACTTCTGCGGTTGAATATCCAGAGGCTTATGATTATCAAAGGTCTTTGCAGATGTATCAGTCAAATAAAGAGTTAAAAAATGCTTGGCTTGTTCAACTGAGAGAATTTTTGCAGAGAGAAACTAAGATCGTCGGAGCTATTTACTTTAATGTAGATTTGACCAATTGATTGCAGCATCAGATTATAGGGGAGCTTGATTGGGCTGTAATCAATCTTACAAACGGAAAATTTTATGAGGGTTTCTGGGATATTTATCAATATGGGAAGCATGATCTTGCTTCAATACTAGAGTTGTTTTGACTTGATGAGGTGAATTTTGCTGGGAAAAAGGCTTTTGTGAGTCCAGAGATAAAAAGGTTAAGTCTTCAGATTGATGGAATTGTAGGTGAAAAGTATAAAACAAAGGAAGAAAAATCAGATTTTTATCTTCTTTTGTCAGGGAATGTTAAGGATAATTCTTCTTTTTCACAGGCAGTTAGATTTTTATCGCAGACCTATGCCCTTTCAGGAGATCAGTTTTCTGGGGCTCTTACTTCTACTGGATCCCTTTTATAAGGCACTATTTAATAATGAGAAAAACTCCTAATATTAGGAGTTTTTTATGTTTTCTTGATCTTTTAAAATTGCTTGTTTTTCTATTTCTAGCGTGTGGATTTGTTTTTCTAATTGTAGAATCTCTTCAGGCATTGTTGTAACTCTCATTTTCACTCTTGCTGCGGCCTCATCAAGCAGATCAATCGCCTTATCAGGAAGCTTCCTATCGGTGATATATCTAGAAGAAAGATCTACTGCGGAAAGTACTGCATCATCTGTGATTTTAATTCAATGATGAGTTTCGTAGACAGGTTTGATTCAGCGCAGGATTGCGATAGCATCTTCTTTGGTTGGCTCATTGACTAGAATTGGCTGGAATCTTCTCTCTAAGGCTCCATCCTTTTCAATATATTGACGATATTCATTGAGGGTTGTTGCACCTATGACTTTGATTTTTCATCTTGCGAGTGCTGGTTTGATCATATTCGCCATATCCATTGCTCATTCGGTTTTTCATGCTCAAACTACCATATGGATTTCATCAATAAAGAGAATGATGTTTCAGTCAGATTTCTCCACTTCTTTTAAAATGGCTTTCATTCTTTCCTCAAAATCTCATCTGTATTTACTTCCAGCCATGAGCGCTCAAATATCCAGCTCGATAATTTTTTTGTGTTTAAGCATATCTGGGACATCATCCTTGATGATTTGCTGTGCTAGGAGCTCAATAATTGCTGTTTTTCAAACTCCAGGCTCTCACACAAGTACAGGATTGTTTTTTGTCCTACGAGAGAGAATCTGCATAAGTCTGCGGAGTTCTTCATCTCTACCAATAACAGGATCAAGTTTGCCTTCTTGAGCGAGCTGAGTAATATCTTTTCCATATTTAGATAAAGCTTCAAGGCTGACTTCAGGATTATTATCCTGAATTTTTTCTCCGTTTCTCATATTGAGAATTGTCGTATATGTTGAATCATAAGATATTCAGAGCTTTTCAAGCATTGATTTGGTATCACTTGAGACCTTGAGTAAGGCTAGAAAGAAATGCTCGGTTGTGATATAGCTATCTCACATTTTTTGCATTTGTTGTTCTGAAGTTGTTAGAATTTCTTCTAGTTCCTTACTGATGCTACTTTCTATATTCCCAGTCGTTTTTGGTAGCTTATCGATAAGCATAATTGTTTCAGCCTTAAGTTGTTCTTCATTTGCTTTTAGATTTTTGAGAATTGCTGGCAGATATCCATCTGCTTGTTCTAACATCGCATAAAGAAGATGAGGCGTTGTTATTTGTGGATTTTTTTGGTTGATACAGATATTGTTTGCTTCTTGAATGGCTTCGCTAGCCTTTATTGTTAATTTATTGAAGTTCATTATTGTTTTATTAAAAGATAAATAGCACTCATTTATATATGGTGCTATATTTTTAATGAAAAAAAATCTGATTTCAAGTCTTTTATAATTTTTCTTATTTATATAAAATATGATTAGTAAATAATAAAATAATTCTTATTTTTTATAAGTATTTATTTCTCTAAAAGTTTCTAGGTACTCTTTATGCTATATTTTAACTTTGCACAATATATCTTGTGCAAGGTATGAGTGAAAAATAAAGATAAACTATGGAGTCTAAAATAATCTTATTTTGTAATAAATAAATATGTTAGTTTATAATTGTATTATTTCAATCAGTAAGGAGAGGGCTGGAAGAGGAATCCGAGATGTGAAGCGGAGGGGCGGTATGTATACAAGAATAGTTTGATTTTCTTGCTTTTATATATTTTTTTCTTATACTCTAGCTTTGCATATTTAACTCTATAAATACTATAACATATATGAAAAAATTAACTATGGCTGCCCTAGGGATTTGAGTGATCCTTTTGGCTTGAGGATTTTTTTTCTTCAGTAATCAGGGGCATTGTGATGATTTAAATTGTAAAAAATCTGATTTTACTCAGTGAACCTGAATTATTCAGGAATATTCTGAGGAGAACTTACAGGCTGCGTTTGATAGGAATGATCGTGTTGGGCTTTATTTTAAGGCAAATTGGTGTGGGAACTGTAAGGTTCTTGAGGAGGATCTTATTCAAAAAGGGATCCCAGCTTGATCAACTGTTTTGAGCGTTGATTTTGATCAGGCTTTTGAACTTAGAAAACAATATACTGTAAATAACCTTCACACTTTGGTGGTTATTGGTAAGGACATGAATATGATCCATAAGGATAGCTCTGGTGAATATGATACTATCATCAGACTTCTTCAGTAATTTTTAGTATTCTATTTGCATATTATGATTTTGTTTTTCGCGTTTTTTGCAGGAGTGCTTTCTGTTTTAGCTCCTTGTGTTTTACCTGTGCTTCCAGTTTTGCTTTGAGGAGGTATTGCTAAGCAAAACTCAAAGTCTCCTTATATTATTCTGATTTCTTCTCTTGTTTTTATCTTTTTGTTTACCCTTTTATTAAAGGTTTCTACCTTGTTTATTGCTGTTCCAAATTATATTTGGACTTGGATTTCAGCCGTTATTATCCTAATTTATGGTGTTTTTATGCTCTTTCCTCAGTTATGGGATAAGTTAAAACTCCTCTTTTCGAGTTCTAAGCCAACAGCTACTGTAAAAAAACAAGAAAAAAAGTCTGGATTTTGGGCTGATGTTTTGTTGGGTGCTTCATTGTGACCAATCTTTGCTAGCTGTTCTCCAACGTATGCATTGATTATTTCAACAATCTTGCCTCAGAATCTTACAATGGGAATATTCAGTATTTTTTCCTATATTTTAGGGTTTTGATTGGTTTTAGCGATTGTTATTTATTTTGGGAAAGAAGCTGTAAAAAAGCTCAATCGATATGCAAATCCAAATGGTATCTTTAAGAAGGTGATTTGAGTACTCTTGATCCTCACAGGTGTTCTCATTCTTTCTTGAGGTTTTAAGTGGATTGAAGCTAAGCTTGTTGATTCTCCTTTCTGAAAAAATCTCATCAGAATAGAGAAAAATGCTCTTAATAATTTACAATAAAAAAATGTATAAAAAAACTCCTCTACTGAGGAGTTTTTTTGTGTTTTGAGAAACTTATTCACAGGCTTTTTGAAGGAAGTTGATCAATGGAGCTGCGATTTCTAGTCCTTTCTTGGCTTCTCAGAAAATATCTCATGATATGACGAGTTCATCACTTAGCTTTCTATCTCGGATTCGATTTTTCATAAAGCAAAGCTGATAGAAAAAATGTTTCTGATTTTTAGGCATTGATTCAATAAATTCATTTGCTTCCCTATAGGTCATTTTTAGAATTTTTTGCCATTCTGGAGCCAGCTTTTTTATGCTTTTTTCATCATTTGCAAATAGTTTTTTTAGTGTATACAGGGACTTATAGTAAAGTACTTCATACTCTCACTCCTCTGCCCTCATTTCTAATTTTCAGAAATATTCTTGAAAAGGTTTAGAAGTCTGGATTTTTTTCCGCTCTTCAAAGTTGAGAATTGCATATTTTCTCATCTTTGGCTCTAATATTGGTCCAGCTCTGAAGGCTCAAACACCAATAAAGCTGTTCTTATTTGCTAAATGGAAGTAAAAACATGGGTATCCACTCCTCCTCTTTTCGTAGGAAAACTCAGCTCAAAAATGATTTTTATACGGTGTTTTTTCTCTACTGTAGCGAAGATCTTTATTAAATCTAAACATCGTTTGAGATACTTTTAACTCAGATCGGAAGGGGAATAATCCCTTTGTACTTTGTAAAAGAGGCTCAAGAAAACGTTGGAATCTTTTCCTCTCTTGTTGATAGAGATCATAGTTTGTATGAAGCCATTCTGTAGTATTGTTTTTTTCTACCGCAGCGAGAAACTTTAGTGTGATTTCAAACATTTTGAGAGTAAAGGGAAAATAAAAGATTTAATTCAGATTTTTTTCTTTTTGTGTTCTTAAAAAGAGCTTTATAACTATTGCAATAAGAATAAATAAAATGAAGAACCACTGGCTTTTTGTGAAAAATCATATGAATTCTAACTGACTATCCGCTCTAAGATATTCTAGTAAGAATCTGATAATCGAGTAATAAAGTAGAAAATTAGTACTTAATATTCAGATTTTTATTTTTTTTGTTTTTAGGTAGGTCCTTAGTGTCAGTAGTTGTATAATGAATAGCATAGCTCATTCTAGAAGCATTGAGAGGAAGTTGGTATTTACTCTTGGTAGGGTATCTATTTTGGTATAAACATGCGTAAGTCCTAGATTTTGAAAAATCTGTGCGAGTTGGCTTGGGAGCTCTGAGATTGGGATTCCATAAAGCTCTTGGTTTAGGAAGTTTCCGCATCTTCATAGGAGAATTCAGACCGGGACAAAGATAAGAATCATGTCAAAAAGAAGTAAGAAATCAGATTTTTTAAGTTTTTGAAATCGTGAAAAGATTGTGATAGCAATTACTACCCCGATAATCCCTCAAATAAAAGACATTCCTCCTTCTCGAACTTTGAAAATTTCACTAAGATGTGTGAAATAGTAGCCATTTCCGTAAATCAGCACATGCCCTCCTCTCCCTCAGAGAATAACTCATAGTGCGATGACTAAAATGAGGTCTTCAAGATTTTCGGTTAGAATTTTTTTTACTCTGGGATAGGGACCTATAAATGCTTGTTTTCCTAACCAAGCGAGTCAAAGATATCCTAGAAGAAATGCGATTGCGTAGAAAATACCATATCGATAGATAGAAAATCAAAAAATACTGAATGCAATCATTGCTCTTCTTAAAATAAATGCTTGAGTATATTTTTTTGGGAAAGGGTTTCAATCAGTTTTGAGCGAAAAGCGGAAAAAATTTGCAAAAAAAACAGTTTTGAATATAATTATTAAGGTTTTTACCTTTGATTTTGAAAATTGGATGGCAGATTTGATAAAATCAATTCTCGACTTGCAAGCAGTAAAAGAAATACAGCCAGATTTTTCTGTTTTAAAAATTATTCCTAGAGACTTGGCAAAGTCTGCTCAAATCCTTATTTTTTCTACTCCTAAGAGGAAGCATCTTAACGCTTTAACTACGAATAATCATCCAGAAGAGGTCAAAAGAATACTTCATCAGCTTGAAAATAAAGGGCTTGTGACTGAGGTCTTTTATACAACGGTCGAGGGATATGAATTTGCAATGGAGCGATATTCTCAAATGCAGAATCAAGCTGAACAAATTGCACAGAAGCATTTAGAACAGCAAAAAGCTGAATGAAAGTCGGCTATTGATTTAATCCAAGAATTTTTTGAACAGAGGGAAGATAAAGATCCATGAGATTTTATCAAGGAAATGATTAGGTTAGCGTTTCAAAGTTGAGCTTCAGATCTTCATTTTCAGTCTGAAGATGAAGGTATTCAAATGAAGATTAGGCTTGATGGAGTTTTGCATAGTTTAGTTTTATTTTCTCATCAGGAGTTTTGGAAATATATGCAGAAAATCAAGTTTATCTCTGGGGTAAAGATGAATATAGAATACTTACCACAAGATGGAAGATTTTCATTTGAGGCATCAGATAGAAACTGAGTTCAAAAGAAAGTTGATGCCAGAATTAACTTTATGCCTGGGATAAAGAGTGAGAATGTTGTGATCAGATTTCTTGATGCTTCAAAAACTATTGATCATTTTGAAGAGATTGGATTTTCTCCTTATCATATCGCACTTTTGAAAAAATATATGCAGAAAACAACGGGAATCATTATTATTACAGGTCCGACTGGATCTGGAAAGACAACTACGCTCTATACTATCCTCAAACAACTTAATGATTGAACTAAGAAAATAATTACGCTAGAAGATCCGATTGAATACAAGATTAGCGGAATTCAGCAATCTCAGATTAATTATGATAAATGATATGATTATGAAACTGGTCTCAAGGCAATATTGAGGCAGGATCCAGATATTATCTTGGTTTGAGAAACAAGAACCAAGGAGACAGCTCAAATAGCAATTAACGCTGCTCTTACTGGGCATCTGGTCTTTACTACACTACATACGAACTCAGTTTTAGATTCTCTTTCTAGACTGATGAATATGTGAGTTGAGCCTTATCTTTTGACTCCTGCATTGCAACTTGTTATAGGTCAGAGGCTGGTTCGTAAAGCTTGTCCTCATTGTAGTACTCGAGAAGATGCGACACCAGAAGAAAATGCTGAAATTCTCGCTCATTTGGAGCATATTCAAAAGTTTCATCCAGATTTTTGATCTTCTTATCAAGGGAAGGTACTTCGTACAAAATGATGTGAACACTGTAATCATTCAGGATATAGCTGAAGAATCGCAATTCTTGAACTTCTTGAAATTACTGATGATTTAAGAACAAAAATTCTTAAAAATCCTTATGGTCAAGATTTAACAGAAATGGTAAAAGAATCTGATTTTCTACCATTGCAAGATGATGGGATATTAAAGGTCATATCTTGAGAAACAACGCTAGAAGAAATCCATAGAGTAAGTTACTAATAGAAACTCAGAACTCCTGAGTTTTTATTTTTACTTGACTTTATAGCTGGAGAAGACTAGACTAGGAAATGTTTAGATAATTTTTTCTTGATGCTTTACCTTTATAGCTTTGATCAGTTTGCAGGATTTGATAGAGTTTTTGCTTATCAATGACAAGAGAAGCTTGCTATTTGAGATTTAGTTTCTTTTGGTGAGAACCTCTTTTTGGTCCTGTGAGAAAAGATTGCTTTTCCTGAGCTTTACACTACTCTCTTTGTCCAGGTTGGTAGTTTTTCTATAGTTGAAAAATCATTTTTTTCTGAGAAATATATTGAACTTTTGCATTGGATGGTCTATTATTGGTACTCAAATTATAATACAGTTATAAAGCTATTTTTTGAGTGAGAAGCACTTAGTTTACTCCAAAGGAAAGGGAAAATAAATAAAAAAACAAAAAAAGCTGAGGTTTCCGTTGGGAAACAGCAAATAGTCGCTGAAAATAGTCAGATTTTAGTTGTCTTTCCTGATCTTTGGACTCGTGAGAATTATCTTCAGACGGATAAAGAGGCTTTACTGCTTAATAGTTTAGATACTCTAGCTAAAAAACAGACCAATCGATGGAAGATAAAGCAGTCTTTGTCTGGTATTATCATTGCGACTGGATCGGAGATTTTTCAAGATTTTCAGAATCTAAGTGATATATTCTTTATTGAACCACAAAAGTGGTATTATGCGAATCAACAGGATCCTAGATATAAAGTATGAACTGTACTTGAAAAGATGAGTGAATTGCGGGGAGTTAAGATCAGTGAGATTTCTTCTGAAATGTTATAAAAAAGCTGGTATCAACCAGCTTTTTATTGTATTAAATTTTCTTAACGAGTTTCCTTACTTGATCGAAAAGATTGTCCATCAGTTTTTTCTGTTTTCTTCTTTTACGAATCTGGTCAAAGATAGTTACTTTATCAAGTTTGATACCAGGAAGGTAAAATCTGATCCATCGAGAAACTCTAATTGGAGTTGGCAATCGTCTATAGAGAAAACCTGGACCATCACAAGTAGCTATAAATTCAAAGCACTTTCCTTTTAATAATGGCTCTGGTCCTTTTTTCGTATAACGATAAGCGAACTTTGCTGTAAAAACATTCTCATACCAGCTTTTGAACTTTGATGGAGCATCATTGAACCAAATAGGGAAAAAGACCACAAATTTATCTGTTTCTTTCACTTTTTTCTCTCGCCATGTCCTAAGTTCCAGGTCATTAGTCGGTATTTTATCTGCTCCGAATGTTAAATATCAGAAATCACCCTCTTTATCTTGGTAAAGATTGATTTGTTCAACATCATATTTGTTTTTTAACTCATCAAGTGCAATATTTGCAAATTGATGAGAAAGTGAGTTTTTATCAGGATGAACCGTTAATAAGAGTATTTTTTTCATTGAGACGAGAAGAAATAAATTAAGAAAAGTTAATATTCCCTGATAAAGAAGCTCAAAAAGTCTGATTTTTTGTCTCTTTTTGTTTCTGAGGTTTAGGATTAGAATATTTTCTAGGGTGATTAGCTTGTACAGACTTATCTTTCATAGAGAGGGAGAGCTTTTCCCTTTCTCTATCAATATCAAGGACTCTTACTTCTACTTGCTGTCCTACTTTCACCACATCATTCGGATTCTGTACGAAGTGATTTGCAAGCTGTGATTTGTGCACGAGACCATCATTATGCAAACCAACATCTACAAAGGCTCAAAAATCTGTGACATTTCTCACTACTCCTTGCAACTTCATTCAGATTTCTACATCTTTGATATCTAAAATATCAGACTTGAAGCAAGGAGCTTCGATTCCTTCTCTTGGGTCGAGTCCTGGTCTTTGGAGTTCCTTGAGAATATCTTGCATTGTTTCATATCAAAGTTCATATTTCTGAGCGAAATTTTCTATATCATTTTCTGAATATTGTGGTAGATCTTGCAATGGTAAAGTCAGGTTTTTCTTTTTCATTCCAAGCATTTCTTCTAAGAATGCGTAGGTTTGTTTATGATTATCTGGATGAATTCCTGTACTATCGAGAATCTCCTTACCTCATTTGATTCTAAGGAATCAGATCGCCTGTTCATACGCCTTTGGTCAGAGTCCCTTTACTTTTTTGATTTGTTTTTTATCCTCAAAAAGTCAGTTCTCATCTCTATAAGCAACGAGATTTTTCGCAACAGTTGTTGAAAGTCCAGCGATATACTGCAAAAGCGTATAACTTGCGGTATTTACGTCTACACCAACTGCATTTACAACATCTTCCACCTTTTCTTCTAATTTTTCTTTGAGAAATTTTTGATCAACATCATGCTGATACTGCCCTACTCCAATCGCTTTAGGATCTATTTTTGTGAGTTCAGCTAATGGATCCTGGACTCTATGTGCAATACTGATCGCACCTCTAATTGTTACATCAAGATCTGGATATTCATCTTGAGCTAATTTAGAGGCAGAATATACTGAAGCTCCTGCTTCTGAAGTAATGATATATTGGGTGTTTAGATCATTCTTTTTGATAAAATCTGCAACTACTTTTTCAGATTCTCTACTAGCAGTTCAGTTTCCAATTACAATAAGTTGAATTCAGAATTTTTTTACTAATTCTAATAGTGTTTTCTCTGCTTCAGCAATTTTTTTCTGAGGTTCGGTTGGATAAATTACTTCTTTTGCAAGGAATTTCCCCGTTTGATCTACAACTGCAAGTTTGCATCCTGTTCTAAATGCTGGATCAAAACCAAGAACTGTAAGTCCTTTTACAGGAGGCGTTAGCAAAAGATTTTTTAGGTTGTCTCAGAAGACTTTGATCGCCGATTCATCAGATCGTCTTTTTTTATCTGCTCTAAGTTCTCTTTCGATCGAAGGTAGTAAGAGCCTTTCTAATCCGTCATCTATTGCTTCTTTGAGGTATTCTAGGCTTGAGTTTGGATTTTTTGGAATAAAAAAATGGGATGAAAATTCTGATATTTTTTCTGCTGAAAATTGTAATTTGATTGAGAGTTGTTTTTCTTTTTCTGCTCTATTTACTGCTAAGTAAGCATATGAAGGGATTTCTGAGAGTTTTTTTTGATATTCTTTATAGATTTTATAAACTCAGTTCTCCTCAAATGTTTTCGTCGCTTTAGTAAAAAGAATCGCATTAAGCTCTTCAAATTCCTTAATCTTGGCTCTCAAATCAGCATGATCAGAGACTTCCTCTGCAACGATATCTTTTGCTCATTGAATCGCTTCTTGAACTGACTTTACTGAGGTTTTCTCATCTCCAGTATCTTTAATATATTTTTCTGCCTCTGCTTCAAATTCTTCCTTTGAGAGTTGCGCCTTTGCAAGAATTTTAGCTAATGGCTCAAGTCATTTTGCCTTTGCAATTGTAGCTTTTGTATTTTTCTTCTCCTTAAATGGTCTATAGAGATCCTCAAGCCTCGCAAGCGTCTCAGCCTCAAGAATTTGTTGTTTAAGCTCAGGTGTTAAAAGTCCTTTCTCATCTATAAGACGAAGGATATCCTCTTTTCTTGCTTCGAGATTTTTAGTATAACTATAGAGTTCAAAAAAATCACGAAGTTGCTCGTCTGTAGCTCCTTTTGTCATCTCTTTACGATAACGAGCAATAAAAGGGATAGTATTTCATTCATCTAAAAGCTGAATGATATTTGAGATTACTGAGGTTTCCATTCAGGTTTTTTGTCTAATAATTCAGATGAGTTTTTCCATATGTTTGTGTATAAATAATAAATGCTAGATTTGAGGCTCTCTTTTTTTGATAAGATTATTTTCAAATTTTTCAAGCGCAGGGCTGATCTGGTTTGGAGCAAGTGTTTGTGTTGTTGCTTCCTGTGTATTTGGTGTATTTTTTACTAGGTCGAGGAGCGAGTTACTATTCTCTTTGATCACTTCTTGAGCCTTTTCAGATCATGGATTAGTAGTATTTGCCATGGGAAGAATAGAAAATAAAAAGAATAAAAAATCTGATTTTTTATTGTATGATATTCTCCAAAAAATTCAAGTATAAAAAAAGACCTAGAAGGATACTTCTGGTCTCAGATGAGACTCAGAACCGATAGCAAGCCCTTAGAATACAGAAGGCTTTTTAGTCTCAGCAATCCATACTGCCAAGAGTAGAGAGCCTTATACCTTCTGCAGACAACAATTTAACAAAATCGGTTCTAAGTCGTTATTTCAACTTTCATTTGGGTAAACTACTCGGTTGAAGTGCTAAGTGAAATTTAATAATGCATTAAATTCAGTTAGTTTTTTTTATTTCTTTTTTTATTTTGTTTTACGTTAATGAGCATAGCTTTATTTTTATAAAAAACAAGGACAAAATCTAATTTTCCTCTAATCATTAGTTTGCACTTTTTGTTATTCTTTTAAGTAAGATTATTGACTCTTTTAGTTTTCTTTATCATGTTTATTATTTTATAACAATAAAAAACCTGGTTCCAACTAGATGAATCAGATTTTTCGGTATTTTATAGATTTTAGTAGCTTGCGTCACGAACAGCTCATGGTTTTTCGGTGAATCTCATGATTTCTTTTTGAAAATGAAGCTCAACCTCACCAACTGCACCATTTCTATTTTTTCTGATACAGACATCTGTAGCTCCTTTTTTATCGGTATCTGGGTCGTAATAGTCTTCTCTATGTAGCATAAGAACCGCATCCGCATCTTGCTCAATTGCTCCTGATTCTCTCAAATCTGAGAGTTGAGGCTTTTTATCAACTCTTTGTTCTACAGCACGAGAAAGCTGAGAAAGTGCCATAATTGGAACTTCTAACTCTCTAGCTAGTTCCTTCAGGCTTCTAGAGATATCTGAAATCTCTTGAACTCTATTTCCTGCATAACTTGTCCCATGCATAAGCTGAAGGTAATCAATAATCACAATATCGAGTCAGCCTTTTTCAATTTTCAATTTTCTGAGTTTTGACTTAAGCTCTGGAACTGTTAATGCTCCTCTATCATCAATAAATATTTTCGCAACTCAGAGCGTGCTATTTGCTTCTCAGATCTTTGAGAAATCTTCCTCATTCATCTGTTCTGAACCATTAAGTTTATACATAGGAACTCCAGCAACTTCTGAGAGAATTCTATCAACAATTGATTCTGAGCTCATTTCAAGCGAGATAAAAACTACTGTTTTCTGTTGTTTTAGTGCGACATTATTGAGTACATTTAGTGCAAAAGCTGTTTTTCCCATACTCGGTCTAGCCGCAAGAATAATCAATTCTCCAGGCTTAAATCAAGTCAGCATCTTATCAATACCTTCATACCCAGAGAATACTTTTGATTCGTTCAGCTTTTCTGGATTATCTGCATATTCAATATACTCCATCACTCTCTTTTCCAAGATGTCTCAGATTGCAATAATGCTCTCCCCTACTTGATTTTGAGTGAGATCAAAAATTTTCTTTTCAATAGCATCAAAAATCTGAAGTGTGTCTTTCTGTTCATAGACTTCACCACTGATTCACTGGCAAACTTTCAGAACCTGCCTGAGGAGAGACTTTTCTCTTACAATTTTACTATATTCGGAACATGGTTGTGTAGAAAAAAGGAAAGAAGAAAGATCATAAAGGTAATCCACTCCTCCAATTACATCTAGATTTCAATTTTTAGAAAGCTGATCAGAAACCGTTACTACATCAATAGTCTTTCTCGCCATTCGAAGTTGCTGTATCGCTTCGTAAATGTAGCTGTGTTCCTTTTGATAAAAGTCTTTATAACCTAGTTTATCTGAATCATAAATCCACATTACTTCGCTATCAAGGAGAGCTCAACTAATAACTCACTTTTCAGCCTCTATATTATGTGGAGGAAGATTGATATTTTCAGGCATTTGAGGATACAATTGAAAGATAAATAACTAGAATTTATAATAATAAAAAATGAACTAAAATCAAGGGAAACTTTAGTTCATCTTTGGTATTTCTTTCAACTTTTTTACAAGTTTTTAACAGAAATTACTTCTTCAAAAAAGAAGCTTTCTTGAGCTTTTTCATTGCCCAATCGTAATGACTAGATGTTGCGGAAATACAGTAAGAACCAAGACTTGTCGTTCCTGTCCGAGAAAAATAAGCTTTTGTAAAGAGCTCCTGATCTGAAAAGCTATCTATGAGCTTCATTACCTCAGAATGACTCTTGTTTAGAAACTGTTTTGCGGTTTGAAGCGAAGTTGTTTGATGCTTTTTTCGCAATGCTCTATTCATTTCTCCATATGTTTTCCAAGTATAAGGAGCGGGGAGAAATGAGGTCTTGACTCCTTTTTTGTTTTCTCCAATCCAATGAAGCAAGAGTTGATGCCATTCATAAAGATGGATAAGAACATCTCTCAGATTTTTATCTCTTTGCCAATGCGCTTCCTTCTGATGAGTTAGAAATTCAGGATCAAAAGAAAAATCTGATTCTTGATCCTGTTCTGAAAGAGATAGAATCAAGTTTTGGAGTTTTTGAAACTGAGTTTCTGAGGATTGAAGAAGATCAGTTTTATTTATCGGTCTTGGCATGGCTATCTCAATTAGTAATATAATAAAATCCTATTTCGCATCAAAAATGGAGTATTCCATCAAGGCATGCTCCCCTGCTCCAAAGGTATCAAGCTGTTTCAAGCCTCCATAGCGGCTTCCCATTCCTGCGGCGAGGATTACGAGAGTTAGTTTCATTGCTTATTTTTAATGGATAAAATAAATACAAGCACGATAAGAACTACGATGAAAACTCTAAAAATCAAAACATCAATACTCAAGCTAAAAGCTAAAACAACTGATTAGATTTCTCTTGTAAACTCTCTGATTTTTGCCTTCGCTTTTTCGTTGTTTTGTTCGTATTCTAGGACATTAAAGTAATATTTTTTAGCATTGTCTAAATCCCCAATTTGTTCATAAAGTTCTGCTGTAGCGAGCAAATATTTTGGATTTGTAGGCCTAAGTTTCACGATCTTTTCCATATATGCAAGCGCCTCTGAGCTTCTATCTGTATTATAGAAGATCTCAACCATTGTCAGATAGTATTTTGGGTTATCATTCTTTAGATTAATAGCTTTTTCTACAAGAAGTTCAGCTGTTTGATTGTATCCTGCCATAAAATAAATCTCTCATATTTGCCAAATAGCTTTATGATCATTCGGATCCTTTTCTGAGACTTTTTTGAGGAGAGAAAGTGCTTTTTTATAATTTCCTAAAGTGAAGTACAATTCAGAGAGAGGCTTTAGGATTTCAAGAGATTCATCATCAATTGCTAATCCTTCGATCAACTTTTTTTCATATTGCTCAAACTTTCAGCCATTCTTGAGAATATTCGCTTCAATAAGGATAGTTTCAAGCTTCTTTTTATTCTTTTCTTTATCCTCTGTTGAGTTCTTAGGCTCAAGATTTTCTTCTTTAGTTTCAAGATCTTCTTGAGCACTATTTTTTGCCTCTTCCACTTCCGCTGAATAATTATTTGAGATGAAATCGTTTTCCTGTTCTTGTAGTTCTTCTTTAATCTCTTGCATTTCTTTATTTTCTTTAACTACTTGTGCTTTAGTTTTTATAAATCAGAGAAAGCGTCTGCTGGCTCGCCATAATAATAATCCAAGAGGAATTACGATCATTGCTACTGTGAGAGCGATCCAAGCATAAGCTAATAATTTAGACATTCCGTAAACAAAAAGAATAAAACAGATTTTTACTTTATGAATTAGTTGATTCTAGGGCTGAAAGAGGCACTCTTAGAATAGCTCCTTCTGGAGTTTTTAGGATAACTTCTCTCGTCATGATATTATATGAACTAACAATTCAATTTTCATTTGATCATGGACATTTTATTGTTGATCATTTTGTTGGGAAATTTTTTACTTCTTCTTGATAGATTTCTAGTTCATACATCAGACTACATTTTAATTTTCAGCATCTTCCCTTTAATCTTTCCATATCCCTACCATCTACTCCTTGCAGTCCAATACACTCAACTTCTACGCTCGGTAATGGATTCAGACTTTGGCATGCAGTAAGCATACCACAATCAGAGCCTACTGCATAATCTTTAGCAGCAGGATCAAGTCTCATCATATCTCTTGCTCAGATTTGAAAAAGGAATAGATTTTTTCAGATTTCTGATCTAAGTTCCTTTACAAAATCTCAAAACACATATCTTTCCTCAGAATAAAAATAGAAATAAATCTGATCACCTATGGGATTATATCTTGCAGTGATTGGTTTTGATCATTCAAATCTGGCTTTAAACTTCTCTTTGAAGCTAGGGAAGACTTTATGAGCAATATCTTGTTGCTCTAAAAACTCTCTAGTTTCTTCTTCAGAAAATGCTCTTTCAAATTCAACCGTTCTGCTTGCTTTGATTGGATATCAAATCACCAGTCAAATAGAGCTTTTTTGAACTCACTTTTCCTCACAGATATAGACAATTTTATCTCAATGTCTAAGTTGAGTCCTAATTTCATCAGGGCAATTAAGAACTTTAAAATTCTTGTTCATAAAATAGTCTAAGACATAGAGTTCCATTATGTTGGTATAATCAGTAAATATCTATTTAATGGTATTATTCAGTTTTTTCTTTCTTAGTTTTTTTGTTTGTATGTGGCAATTCTGCTGTAGTATCTCAATTCATCATTTGAACGAATTCTTCACTAGAAAGATATTCTTTTTCAAGCAATATTTTACACATTTTTTCTATGAGATCTTTATTTTCAATCAGAATTGTTTTTGCCTTTGTATAAGCGTTCTCTAGATAATTCTTAATCTTTTGATCAAGGAGTTCTGCCATCTTTTCACTATAAGGATTTGTGAAGGCTTGCTCTTCTGAGTCTTTTAAATAATTGATCGGCCCAAAATCCTCATCCATCCCGTATCTTAAGATCATATTTTTCACAATAGCAGTCGCCCTCTGAAAGTCATTTGATGCACCAGTTGTAATCTCTTCTTTTCCAAAGAACACCTCTTCTGCAGCTCTTCCTCAGAGTAAAGTCACGAGTTCATCAAGGAATTTTGCCTTTGAATAAAGGTTTTTATCTTCCTCTGGAGTCGTCCAAGTGACTCATAATGCTTGTCCTCTACGCACAATTGAAATTTTTTCAACAGGATCAGCGTTCTCAAGCAAATGTCCAGTTACTGCATGTCCTAATTCATGGTATGCAACCAGCTTTTTTTCTTTTTCTTTTGTGGTTTTCACTTTTTTCTCAGGTCACATAATCACTTTTTCAAGTGCATACTCAAAATCTTGAATTGTTAATATTCCTCTATCATCTTTTGCTACTTGCAGAGTCGCTTCGTTTACTATATTTTCAATATCAGCTCCAACAAGTCCGCTTGTTCTCCTTGCTAAAGATTCAATGTTAACTTTTTGATCAAGCTTTTTATTCTTGAGATAATAGTTGAAAATCTGGATTCTCTCCTCATATGTAGGAGCAGATACAAGGACTTTCCTATCAAATCTTCCGGCTCTTAGAAGTGCTGGATCTAGAGTGTCAGGTCTGTTTGTTGCAGCAATAACAATAATGTTTGTAGATTGATCAAATCCATCCATTTCAGTTAGGATTTGATTAAGAGTTTGTTCCTGTTCCTGGTGTCCTCAAGTATATCAAGATCCTCTCCTCTTTCCTATTGCATCGATTTCATCAATAAAGATAATCGCTTTACCCGCAGCTTTTGCTTGCTCAAAGAGCTTTCTCACTTTTGCAGCTCCTAGTCCAACAAGCATTTCCATAAATTCAGATCCAGCTGTTGAGAAGAATGCAACATCAGCTTCTCCAGCTACTGCTCTTGCAAGGAGTGTTTTCCCTCCTCCTGGAGCACCATAGAGCAAGACTCATTTTGGAGGTCTTACCCCTAATTTCTCATATTTTTTTGGATTTTTGAGGTAATCTACAATTTCGATCAGTTCATTTTTTACTTCATCCATCCCAGCAATATCACTGAAAGTCGTTTTACTTTCAGATTTTTTGTTTTCTTTTCAAACTTTTACTCAGAAGAGATTATTTCATCCCTTAGGCATGATAAATCTCATTCCAACATAAAGAATAATAATGAAAATAATAATATATCCAACTTGTGCGATCAGCTTAGACAAAAGACTTTCTCACTTATAGGTGACAAGGACTTTATTTTCTCCTGTTACGCTAATTCCAAGTTCTGTAAGTGAGGTTGAAACTGGTTTTGTCGTAGTAAGGAGATTATAGTTTTCAACTGTTACCTGATTTCAAAAGAGTAAGTTCTGAGTTCAAGATTCAATAAATGAGAATCCCTTCAATTCCTGATCATTGATAAGCTCTATTTTTGAGAAACTTCAGCTTTGATAATTTGCCATCCATTCACTTAAGGGAAGCTGTTTTGTTTCTTGTATAGCTTCTATCGTCCCTGTTCACGTACTAGAGAGTGTAAGCGGGCTATTTGACTGCAAAAATCTTAATCCTAAAGTTATTATAATAATGAAGAGTAATCCATACTGAAACCATTTCCATCATAGAGATGAGGTTTTTGCTTTTTTTTGTGGTGTTTTTTTCATTTATTATCTAGTGGTCATATGACTAAAGTTTCTTAACTATAAGGAACTAGAAAACAATTTCAACATAAAAAAACCTATTAAAAGCGAGCATTTAACAAAAAAAGAGAGAATACTATGCTCTCTTTTTTACTAGGAATTATAAGAAACTAAATTCCTACATATTCATTAACTCTTGCTTTCACTTTTATCTTCATTCTTTAGATAAAAGGTCTAAATACATAGACAATAACACAGTAAACATTCAAAAACAAAAATCAAGAGATTATGATAAGTTTTCTTTATAAAAAAAGAAAAAAAATCTGATCTTGCTTTTTGAATAAATTTCCGCATAATGCATTTAATTTTCACTTTGTCAAAAAAAACTATGACTGAACTTAAAGCACTGCTTAAAACTACTCCTCAATATATTAATCTTCTATCATCTCATGGGATAAAAAACATTAAAGATCTTTTTAATTATTTTCCAAGAACGTATGAAGATAGGGCAAGCATTCAACCTCTCAACAATCTCCAAATTAACGAAAAAGGAACAGCAGCCACAAAGGGGAAAATTGTAGAGAAAAAGGTCTTTAGAAGAGGTGGTAAAACAATTTATGATATTAAGTTTGAGGATGAAAACTGAGCTCTTTGAGCGATTTCGATTTTTAATTCTGGATACTTAGCCAGCAAAATTGAAGAATGAAAGTGGTATATTATTGTTGGTAAGCCAAATTTTAAATATGGAAAAATTATTTTCTCGCATCCAGATATTGTTCCAAGTTCAGAGAGCTGAGAAGTCAGTCAGCTCTATAATTCAGGAAGAATCTTCCCAGTTTATTCGGAAATGAATTGAATAAAACCATGATGGTTCGCTAAAAAAATTCGAGAAAATCTATACCAAGTTCCCTTATGTTTTTCGGAATATCTCCCAGACAAATTTCTAAAAGAGTTTAATCTCTTAAACGTAATAGATACGATTCAGAATATTCATTATCCCCAGAATCATCAATTAAAAAATCAAGCAATTCATAGAGTATTCTTTGACAGATTGTTAAGAATTCAGATTTTTTCTCTTATGAATAGACGTCAATATCAAAGCCAAACAAAACAAATCAGTCAATCACAACAGTGGGGAGTTTTAAAAGAACTTTTAACTCGTCTCCCCTTTGAACTTACCACCGCACAAAAAAAGGTTGTAAAACAGATTATTGATGATTTCCACTCTTGAAAACCGATGTTAAGACTTCTTCAGTGAGATGTTTGAAGTGGGAAAACGATCGTTGCTACCCTGTGAGCTTATTATATTAAGCAAATTTTTAACGGGCAAACAGCATTTTTAGCACCTCTTGAGGTTTTAGCTCAACAGCACTACAGAACAATTGCGAAGTTTTTGCTGCCACTCTGACTTAGGGTTGAATGTATTACCGGTTCTCTAACGAAAACACAAAAAGAAAAAATAAAATCTGATCTAGAAGCTTGAAAAATTGATGTGATCATCTGAACTCACGCCTTATTGCAAGAGGGAATTAAATTTCATAATTTGCAGTATGTTGTGATTGACGAACAACATAAGTTCTGAGTAAAGCAAAGAGCCTTTTTTAAGCAATTCTGATCTCCACATATTTTGCAAATGAGCGCCACTCCTATCCCAAGATCAATGGCGATCGCGTTTTTTGGGGAATTTGATGTGAGCATTATTAATGAATTGCCTCAGGGGAGAAAACCTATTGAGACAAAAATTATTAGTAATAGTGAGTTTCTAAAACTTAAGCCCTGGATTGTTGATAAAGTACATAAAGGTCAGAAAGTCTTTGTTGTTACTCCACTTATTGAGGAGAGTGAAACATTAGATGAGGTACAGTCTGCTTTATCGAGTTATGAGGAAATGCAAGGACTCTACCCAGAATTATCTGGAAAAATCTGACTCCTTCATGGTAAAATGAAGCCTAAAGATAAAGATCAAGTAATGTCGGATTTTAAGTCTTGAAAACTAGTAATGCTTGTCTCTACGACAGTTATTGAGGTCTGAGTAGATGTACCAGAGGCGACAGTAATGATTATAAAAAATGCAGAAAGATTCTGACTTGCACAACTTCATCAGTTAAGGGGAAGAATTGGAAGATCGGATCTTCAATCTTGTTGTTTTCTAGAAACTCCGAAAAAAAGTTGAGAAAGTTATGAAAGGCTAAGAGCTATGGAGGAAACTACAGATGGTTTCAAACTTGCTGAGCTAGATCTTCAAAATCGCTGATCTGGGGAGATTTTAGGAACGATGCAGTCTTGACTTAGTGATATTCCATTTGATGTTTTATCGGATTTAAATTTTTTGGAAAAAGTTCAACAAGGAGCTCATTGGTTGTTAGAGCACTATCCAAATTTTGAATGATTACCTCAGTTACAGAAATTTTTAGATGAGAAAATTGGAGATATTTTAGCATAAATAAAAAAACTCTCTAAATATTCTTAGAGAGTATAATCCCTAGTTTCCCGTTTTCATACTCATATCATCGCTTTCCCATCTGGGATCCTAGGGATTTTGTTTGTGAAAAATCAGTTCTACTATCAAGTTTCTTTTTGCGAAGGTAAAGACAGATTGATACAAATCCTTCCAATTTTATCAATTGATATATCAAAGGATATTCCAACTTTTTCATCCTTGTCAGGTGAATAGTTGCCTTCTGGTTTAGACTCAGACAAAATCTGATTTTTGTCTTTTGGATAAAGGTTTTTATTAAGCTCAATATCGCTTATCTTTTCTTTTTTTTGCTTAGTAGAACTTTGGTTTTTTTTAATTTTCATACATTTTTTTGTTTTTTGAGGCTTCAATATATATAAAAGTTTATTAAAGTCAATACTAAGTATAGTAAAAAAAGAGAAAAATCAGATTTTCTTCGCTTATATTTCGTGATAATATTGAAAAAATATTTTTTCTGACTATACTTTGGTAGATTTTTTATTTGTAGCAAAGCCCATGCACATTAAGGAAATTAAAATTTCAAATCTCTTGAGTTTCCCTTATAAAGAAGACTTTGAAAATATGGAAAAAATTTCATTTTTTTCAAACGGATGATATGAAGGTCTCAGAATTTTAATTGGAAATAATGCTTCTGGTAAGAGCAATTTCGTAACTATTTTGGAGGAATTCTTTTCTACTCTTATTAAAGATTACCACTATTCGAGAGAATTTTCCCAAAATCCAGAAATTCCAATGAGGAAAGCTATTCAAGCAGAAAAAAATCTAACAAAAAAACTACACACTAACTATGCAACGCCAAATAAACCTTCGGACTTTGAGATTTTGCTTGAACTTTGAGTAAATGATTATGAGAATATAGGTTTTGTCTGTAAATATACAGGGAAGATTAATGATATTATCAGTAAATATAGTAAATTAAACATTTCTTTTCCGCAGTATAAACTTGAGACTCTTATGGAAAAGTCTTCTAATTTAAGGATTAAGGCCAGTTTCGATGAAAAAGAACAACAATTTATTATTGATGAAAGAGGACTTGAAGAGTATCAGATTTTTATTTTGCAATGTATCCAATATCAAAAACTACTCCAGATCATTATTACAATTTTTAATGAATTTGAAAAGAAACCTGAAGAAAGAAAACGATATTTTCTCAAAAAAACTTTTGCTATTTTAAATACAGAAAGGAGCCAATTTGAATTTAGCAATTTTGTTAATCCTCATGATATTATTAACGATATTAATTATACAAGAAATAGCCTAGTATGATATGCTACTTGTATCTGAAAACTATGGAGCATTGTTGAGAATTTTTCTCAATCCCAACTCCTCTCTCCTAACCAGTCACATTCTGAATTCATACAAGATGAATTAGAAAAATCAGAATTTTATACAAGTCTAAGCTATATTATAGACAAATATTTATGAAAAAAGTTGCATATTGACTATGTAAATTGAATGTTAAACATCCATCTCATAGACAGCCAAGAAAGAATTGTCTACTTTGATGAGCTCAGTAGTTGAGAAAGATCTCTACTTACCATTATTTTCGCAATGTATGGTAATGACTTAAAGGAGGGATTCTTAATAATTAATGAGCCAGAATTACATCTTCACCCTCAAATTCAGAAAGAAATTGCTCAGGTATTTGATCATGTAAGTCAAAACATCAACTCTCAATTCATTTTCTCTACAAATTCTGGGCTCTTTATCAATGAGGGGAATATTACTAATGTATATAGAGTTTATAGAAATGAGCAAAGCGAATCTCAGATTATTTCTCCAAAGATTCAGGTTGATTATGATGATGCCACATTGATTCATATGCTGAAATTTGAAAATCTCTCAAAAATCTTTTTCGTAAATAAAATCATCCTTGTAGAATGAGATACTGATGCCTATTTCTTTAGCTTTTATCTTAATTATCTAAAGACGCTTCCTGAATGGAAATCTAAGATTTCAGATTATGAAGTGATTAATATTAATGGGAAATGATCTTTACATGCTTGGAGAAAATTTCTCAATAAGTTTAATATCAAAAATTATTTTATCTGAGATTGGGATAACACAGTCGATTATTGATTTTTTTCAACTGCAGAACTAAATAAGTTTTATCAACTTGCTAACCAAAATCTCAAACACTCACCTAAAACAAAAGAAAAGAAATATAGTGATTATTACAATAGACTAGTAAAAACTATTCTCTCCTTTAGTCCTAAAAAATATAAAGCTATCATTAAATGAATAGAGAGACTCTATAAAGAAAAAATATTTATATTAAAGGAAGGGGCAATCGAAAGCTATGTTATTGTTGAGAGAAAGGGGCTTGGACATATAGCACATTTCTGTAATGAATACTTCCATGATCGATTACATAATCCTCTTTTTGCTTCTCAAAGAAAGGAATTAAAAGAAATTATGAGTCAGATTTTTTGATAATCTTTTTAATATCTTCTCGAGACAATTCTTCTAATCTTTTGCTTAACAACTCCTCTGGGAGAGAGAAAGTTTCTCATTCCTCATTTTTTTGGATGATTTTACTAATCCTCCCAAGGGTTTTTCTGCTATATGGAGCGTATAAGTTTAGGAATTTTTCTAAATCTTTAAAATTGCAGTCTTCATGTTGAGATTTTTTTAGAAACTTTACTAGACAACTCTTAACCTTTGGAGCTGGAGAAAATGCTTTTGGTGGGACCATTTTAAGATATTCAATCCTATATCACCAGTTTAACAATCGCCAAAGATATGATTTTTTTGCTGCTGAAGAAATAATTTTTAATCCAACTTCATCCTGAATCATAAAAATTCCTCATAAAAAACCTTTTTCATGATTGGTAAAAAGCAGCCTAAAAATCGGAGAGGTAATATAATACGGAAGATTTCCAACAACTAGTGTGGAATTCTGATTTTTATTAATCTTAGAAAGGATTGTCTGGAAATCAACTTGAAGAATATCTTGAAAGATAATTTGATCATGATTTAATCCTACTCATAGAAGATGCTCTTCCATTGTTAAGTCCTTTTCAATAACAAAAAAATTCTCAGAAATATCTTTTATTTTCTTTGTTATCGCACCTTTTCATGGACCAATTTCAATAAGCGCTTCAGCGTTTGCAAGCTTATAGAATTTTGCAATATTTTCTCAGATATAACTTCTAATAGCACTATCTTTTAAAAAATTTTGTCAAAGATATGTAGACATAAGTAGACATTTATTGTAAAATTATCCTAAAACAGTATACCACCGACTGTTTTCCTCTGAAATATTAGCTGCTTGAAACTTTTTTAGATTGATCCATTTTTGAGCAAGAGCACTATCTCCAGCACTTGTAAAATGATCGATAATAGTATTTATAAATGGCTCTAAAAGTCAGATTTCTTTTATCTTTTTTAGAATATCAATTTGCATAAGATGTGATTTTTTCTCTGTAATTACTTTAAATCCCTGCATCAGTGTCTTCTCAATTTCGCTATCCTGATTCATCTTCTTTATGATTTCCAATGCAATTCAGGGTTTCCCTCAGCTCATATGTAAGACAATTTCAAGCTTCTCATCTGAAATATCTTGATCTTGACCTTTCAAAAAAGCTCTCATAGCTTGCTCATCAAGGAGATTGAAATGCACAAGCAAAGCTCTAGAAACAATTGTTGACAATACTCCGCTTTCAGAGCTAATTGTAGCGAAAATAAATCTTTGAGAAAGTGGTTCTTCACAGGTTTTTAGAAAGGCGTTCATTGCTGATGCAGTCATCCTTTCTAAGTTTTCTATAAATAACATCTTTTTTCCGCTAATCGCTGACTGTTGTAATCGCGAATTAATTTCCCTGACTCCTCTATTTTCATATATTTCTCAATTAGCTAGTTGAATTGTTTTTTGTGTTGTTGGTGTTTCAATTTGAATAGTATGAATTTTTTCTAGTTCTTCAGAGCAATCTCTAATATATAAAAAATCACTTCTCTTGTATACTCCTAGGATTTCCTCAGAAAAGGACTCTATAAAACTAGTTTTTCAGAGCCCTTTTTGTCCTATCAAAAGTATAAAAAGCGGATTTTTTGAAGAAAGATTACGGTCAAAAAACTGCCTGATATATGTTCTTTGTGCTTCATTTCAGAAGATCATTTGAATAAGATATGATACAAAAACAATCAGTAGTATAGTGTTTGGAAAATGAAAATCAATTGTTTTAAAATACCAGATAAAATAAGTGTCAAGTATGAGATCATAGAACAAAAAAATAGCAACCTGAAAAAGGTACTAAAATCAGATTTTGTCTTTATTTTTGCTCTAATTATCGTATATATTTTGTATTTGTTTTTTAGCATATCAAGATCCTATGTTCTCAAAAAAAATACTCTCAATTGCTATTCTTTTTTGTTATGTAGTTTCACAGGTCTTATCATATTTGGGATATATCCAATGAGGAAGTGTATATGCAAGTGGAGAATCTAAAAATACTTATTCAAATCTAGTAGCAGTACTTGTTGATGAGCGTGTTTATCCTAAAATTGAAGATGAGCTTAAGTGGTATACTACAGAGTATATTCAAAAGAAATATGATCAAAGTAAAGCATTAGTGCTTAAGATTAACACTCAAGAGTATTCAGCTCCAGAAATTACAAAACTCTTGGAAAATCTTTACTTTGAATGAGAAAAAGAGAAAAGTTCTCAGCTTATTGGACTGGTAATGATATGAGAAATACCCTTTCCTGTGGTGAAATATTCCGATTATGTTTTCCCATCAATTTATCCTTATGTAGATTTTCTAGATCAAAAGTATCTTTGGAACGAATGAGAATGATATTTTACTCAGGCCAAACAAAATGGACAAGCAGAGATATGGCATTGAGTAATTAATTTCAAATCTGACGCTGATACTTATAAACGCTTCTTTCAAAAATTAAAAAACTATGATGCAGATCCAACTAAGTTTGCAGATAAGAAAGTTCGATATGATGATTTTGTCGCACTGCAAAGCAATTTTTTGGAAGAAAATTATCAGTTATATAAAAATAGATTAGCCTTTGCTGAAGATTTGATGTACAATCGTTACACCAATCTGCTTTTTGATTTTTTTCAAAAGAATGATAGTCAGAAAGTTAAGGAGATGGTAAATGATTTAGGGAATGCTTTGAAAGATCTAGGAGATAGCAGTACGATTTCTGGTTCTTTTTCTAATGGTTCTGAAGCTAAGACGCCAACTAAGATGCTGAAGAAAAAAATTGATGGGCATCTTCAAGAATATTCCTCAAGTTTGAGTGTACCCTTACAGAGAGCAATTGCTGATAATATAGAAGCGTCAAACAGATGGACATGAGGCGCTGATACTCATCAAAACAAGATTCAACTTAAAGACCAACTCACTCTTTGAACCAACGAAATGAATGGGATTATTAGAGGAATCAATGATAAACTAGAGAATATGGTTGATAATAAAATTCTGACTGAGAAATATGAGATGAAATCTGTTGTCCCATTCTTTTATCAAAGAGAGAAAGATCATAGAAAGATTGTAAAATTTTGAGGTTCACGATCACCTATTAGGATACCATATTGGGTACCAGAATATAATGATATATTCAGATTTTATTATTTTTGACATGATGCAGAGCTCCTCTCTTCTGCTCAGCAATCCTCAATTTATAGAGGGACATTTAGAAATCTAGAAAAAGTCTGAAATTACTCAGATATTATCAACAATTCAGATAACCCAGCAAAATCTACTCTAGATCAAACAAATTTGGGATCTAAGAGTTTTGGTGCTTCATACGATATTTTTTCTAGCCAAGTAGAAGCTAATAGAGGGTATAACATGATGAATACTAAGGCTGAGTATGATCTCTATAGCAGAGAAAAAACTTATGCAAACTTCTCAGAATCTTGTACAAGAATGTATTTCGGATTACCAAAGTGGACTAGAAAATTTTGAGTTCCTTGCCAGAGATATGAATGGGTCGGTGAATGAACATGTAACCCTGGATCTAGTAATTCAAGAGATTGGGCAGATTGTGAAAACTTTCAACAATTTTGAAAGAGGCTTTGGTGAGGTGCTACTCCACTGAATGTTGATGCAGAAAAGATGAGCCAATGACTCTATAGCTTTGCTCATGGGTATGATTATAGATCAGCATGGCAATCAATCTTTGATATTGTATGAAGTGTGAATCTAAAAAACAAAGAGACATCTGGATATTCATTTGAGGGATTCAAACAGTATAGTTCTCCGACACAGATCTCTTATAGAAGTTGAGTCTATAAGGAGCCTACTCGCCATGGTATACATTACAATGATGCTGATTATTTTAACCAAGGTCTAAATGATAAACAATTTAAGAAAGAAGGTTCAGATTCTTTTTCTCTTGTAAAACAAAAAAGATCAAGATCAGATGAAAAAAGGACTTATAAGTATAGAATACTTTCTTCAGAGGTAAAACATAAAGCTACTAGTGCTGATCAAATCGAGAATATTGAAAAACTAAAATATGATGATGAGAGCAGAGAGAAATTCTATCATGATCAAATTATTGAGGCATTAAATCTTAATGATTTTACTACCCCATCTGAGGTAAATCTTGCCATGGATAAAAAGATTGATGAGTTTTCATCAAGTTTAACTCAGCTTTTTAGCTGAATTCAAATAATTCATAATTTAGAATCTGAGAAAAAACAATTGATTCTTGAAAGGACTCAGAAACTCCAGGAAAGAGAGAACCTTTTAAATCAAGCTAGGACTCAGCTCTGAAGCGCTAGTAATACGCTATCTGTTAGTGTTACCCTTGTACAAGAAAGACTAAATGCACTAAAAAATATAAATGATCATATCAAAAATCAGTATCAGCTCGTCTATAAAACTCCTCTCGATAACTTTTCGTTAGCAGGAATTCTTTATTCAGGTAAAAATACTTTAGACTGACTTTGGAGACAAGATTCTGGTGTTAGTATCTCTTATGATCAGTCTGATATCAAAAATAAATATGATGCTGCCTTATCCCAATTTTCTTCAAAGGAAAATCAAATTAATCTAGAAAAAAGCAAATTTGAACAAGTCTGAAATCAGATTTCTTGATCTTTGGCTTCAGCTAGAAATAGTGGATGACCGCTTAACAATATTTTAAGTAAGATCGTAAATCTAAACTTTAACCTTTCATGACTTGAAAACAAAATTATTGAAAGAGATAGAAAGATCTTAAGTGCAAAAGATAATCTTTGGAATAAACTTTTTAGGACAGAGCTTTTGAAATCTTGAAGTCAAAATAGCTTAGAGAATTTGCTGAGTGGTACAAGCGCAACTGAGCTCATTGGATCAGTACTTGAAGAGAAAGGGAAACTACTTTCAGGTTTTGACTTTTTACTCAATGAAAAAACTTTAGCATTATCAAGTTGATGAAGAATAGAGCTCGCAAAATCAGCATTTTTATCTCATTTTTCAGATAGGAATCAAGCTCTCTTTAATAGAATTGAGCTCGCAAATACTTTGCAAGAACAGATCAGAAATAGAACAACTCCTGCAGCACAAAAAAATGCCTTAATTGAGCAATATAATCTTGAAATGGGGCGTATTTATTGAGATCTAGTACTATGAAACAATAAACACTATGTTGATGAGGGAAAGGATATCACCGATACTGCTCATAATAAATTGAAGCAACTTTGGAATCAGGTTTGAAGTGGGGAGAGCTATTCTGGAAGTATTCAAAATTTAGATAAAAAGAATATCTATTTTCTTACTAGTAAAGAATTAAAATGTTTAGAGAATCCTTTCTGATGAGTTAGTTCTTATTTTCTCCCAATTCGTCAAAATGGTGCATGGACTGGAAATCAGCGCCTATGGATACCTAATAGCGCAGATCCAAGTAGACCACTTCCATACCGAATAGAAGACTGACTTGCTAAGTGTTATTCAAAACAATATAGTACTTTCTTTGATATAGGTAATCAGCTTACTCATATGCAATGAGTGATCAATAATATAAATGCTGGCCAGAATCCGAATCAGCTTACAGGACCTTATGCAAGTAATTCCATTACTGGGAATATCCAAACTTTGAGTACTATGTCACCACTTATTTCTCAAAAGGATCTCGCATTTAATCAAAAAAAAGAGCAACTAGAGTGAGAGAGAATCAGTCTTTTAAATACTTTACGAAGAGATTCTCAGCACACTAGTAATACTTGAGCTTTATATCAAAAAACTGATTATTTTGTACTTGTAAGTGAGTTGAGTTTTTTGAGTGAAGAACTTGAACAACTATTGAGTAAAAATTACCTTGCTTGAGTGCAATCAGCTCTACAAATCGTTCGTATCTCCGAACTAAAAAAAGATATTCCACTTGGTATGTATAAACCTTGGTATGAGAATATTATCACTCAAATTTCAAAATATGAGGAGAAACTTCATGAACGAATCCGTTATTCAAAAGTGATCCTTGTAAAACTAAAAAGATTAGAAAATCAGATTCAATCCTATAAGACTATACTGAAGAACTGGAAGGATACAGATAATTTTGCTAGTAGTCTTTGAGAAAAATTGTGAAATGAGCTCTTAAGCAAGATTTGAATTATGCTGGATAAAATTCATACTGGACGCCCCGATGAGGAATGACATACGACTGATGTTTATAATATTTTGCAATGTTTAGGTGGTATAGAAACTCAAGAAATATGCAAGCAAAAATATAATACAGGAGCAGGTTCTACTGAGGATCTCATAGATCGTGTCCCTCGTGTTGATGACTTACTTGAAGATATTAGAAAACAAAAATCAGAATTTGAAGCACTTTTCAGAAGTCAAACAGATAATCCAAAGATTATCACAAAGGGTATGTCAGATTTAACTCCTGATAGACCAATTGATTCTCCGAGATATACTACATTCCAGGGAATTTGATGAAATAGGATTAACCTTATTTATCCTAATATCTTTAAGTCAGAAGCATATAATCACTCAGGTTCAGTTTTACAACTAAAATCTCCTGCTGAATTTAAAGCATCGCTTGAGAAGTATCTCAAAAATAAAGTAAATGAATATAATACTATTCTTACTCAAGAAAAGAACAAAGCTAATGCCAACTATCTGAGTAAAAAAGGACATTATGATCAACTTCGTAGTGTAGATTTTTTGGCGACTCCCCTCTTGGATAACAATATTCGTAGATATGAATTATTTACCTATGATGAGGTTTTGAAATCAATTGGAGGAGAGAAAATGCTCAATACTCTAGCAGAACTCCTCTATTATCAGAATATTGCAATCAAATCTAGGGCAATAAGCGATGATATAACAAAAGATATTAGTTTTTCAGATTCAAGTTTTGATATTAATAATAAGATCGGATATGTTGTAGATAACTATCTCTCTCAGCATAATGATCAAATTTTATCCTCACAGTGAATATATCCACAATTAGCACTTCCCACTTATGCTTCTAAAGGATATGAAGTCTGATTTATTAATTCTAATGATAGCGATACCATAGATTATGAAGGAAGTGTAAAAAATTCTGATGAGGAGCCTATTTTAGATGAGGTAGGTACCGCATTAACTAACCTCTCAGATGTGGACTCACAACAATGAGATATTTATAATGACCAGAAAGAATGCTGATTTGATTATAATGATACTCTCCTTCTCTATGATATTAAAGAAGCAAACTCTCCTTGGCTTAGAGGATTTGGATGTCGGTTAAAGGAAGTAGTTAAAAAACCTGCAAAACTTTCAATTTCTGTTTCTGCTTCACTCAATTCTTTCTCAGAACTCTGAAGTCGTATCAACCCATTAGAGGAAATGAGGAACTCTTTTGATGATAAAAATGCACATTTAGAGGAGAAAAAACAAGCTGTTAGCGTAATTGATAATCCAGACAAGATTGCGAATACTGTCCTTGAAAAGATGGAGATTTCAACAACGAAAAAGAGCTTTACACTTGATGGCTGAGAAGAAAGGCTTATCATTCAAACTAGAGATCCAAAGCTGCTTAACAAAAATTTTGAGGTCAGTTTTTTGACTGTTGGTGAGAATTGTCTAAAAATTGAGAATCAAGAAAGCTGTACAAAAGGTGTAAAAAAGACCTTTACGGCTAGTAGTAGTGGATATAATGTAGCGATTAATTTAGGGGAACATAAAGCGTGAACTTTTGCAACAACGATTGAGGTCTGCCCTACTGATAATAAGGAACAATGCTGACATAAGACATTAACTTTCAGTGCTCGTGCAGGAAGTATTGATACCTTTACAATCAATATACCTAGTAAGGTCTGAGCTGGTATTTATAATCTTGTTTCTCTCAATGTTGTAGATAGATATAAAAATCAGATTTCTAGAAGTTTATATCCATATATTTTAACAGCTGAGAAGTGAGGATTCCTTGTATGAAGTGGACTTGTAAAGAGTATAGAAGTTTCAGATTTTGCGAATTCTACTATTATTTATAGATCATTGCCTCAAGATACTGGAACAGAAACACTCTCACTTAGGGATTCAAAAACTAATAAGCTCGTTACTCAACAGAGTTTTCAAATCATTCCAGCAAAGCTTCAGGTTCATTATAATGATAAACCATTGTCTGCACCCCTCAAATATCAACTAACGAAAGATAGTCTTTTCATTTGATCTGGAGCAAATGGAAAGCTGAATAAAAATAGAGTTATTGGGTTGAAACTAGGGCTCTATTGATCAGATAATAAACTCATAGAGCTCAACACTCAAGCGAGTCTTAATATAGAAAAATGAGGATTTAAGGCATATATTATGGATGAGAAGGAACGCTTAAAAGAGGTGAAAACTATTATTTTTGAAAAAGGGGAAACAAACATTTATCTCATTCCAACTTACAAAGCATGAACTGAAACGGTTAGCTTTGTAATTCCATGACTGCAGCCTCAAAGTTATCAAATAGAGATTCTCCCTGGTGAAATCACTAAGCTAAAACTGAATGTAGAGAAGAAAATGGCAATTGTTGGAGAGAAGATCAATGGTCAGATTTCTTTGTCTGATGCATGGTGAAACGCAGTTACTCAGCCGACTGATGTTCTTTTAACAAGTAGCGATAACCAAAAAACTGTAAGTAATACTCTGAAAGTTAGCAATTGAAAAATTAATATTTCACATACTTTTAAGGGTAATGAAACAAGTACCCTCTTGCAAGCGAGAGTATTGTGAAGCAAGAAAAACCTCCAGGATCAGGTAAGACTCTCGGTTCAGAAGAAGTTTTTGGAACAGGCAGTGAATTCAGGTTTAAATGTTATGTATTTAAATCTCTTTGGTACTGACTGGGGAAACCAGCGATGATATCTATCAGAGAAGAATGCTTATAGTGAAAAAATTATTAAAAATTCTGATAAAACACTTGCTGTAACTACACAGCTTGTTGATCTCAAAAAGGTGAAGAAAGCAAGCGTACTATTAAAGTCAAATGGGCAACTTGAAAATATTGATCAGCTAGCAATTACTGCGCAACTTCATGGAAATAATCTTCTGCTTTCAGTTTGATGAATTGGACAGATAAAAATCCAAGATCAAATTAAGAATATCAAGATACTTAGCAATGGAGCGAAGATTTCAGAGGTTATAAACACTGCTAAAACTCTAAGTTTGATTGTTTCAGATATAGCTGATGGATATGTTTATACTCAGGGAATTCTCTATAATAGCGAAAAAAGGCAACTTTGAAGCTTAAATAAGGAACTATCACTTCATCTTACTCGTGAAAAAGAAGGCAATTATCCAATTTGGGAGATGGTTTGGAATGGGAATAGTGTTGCAAAGGTTATTATCCCGCATCTTGATTACGCGAAGAGTACTCCTCTTTCTAATGACGGAAAACTAGAAGACTCGAGATGGATATTTAGCGAAACTTATCAATGAGGATCAACAAATCTCCTTGCAAAAGGAATCTTTGAAGTTGGGAATACTTTAGATACAAATTATCAAGGATACGACTCTATTCAGAATAGTAATGACTTTAGAAAATATATTGGTTTTAGAGCTGACTTTAAAAATGTTACACTATTTGCTGGAGGTAAAAGTGTTGGAGAATCAACTATTCCATTTGGATCAGAATTTTTGATTAATATTTGAGATCCACTCCTCAAAAGAATCCAGAAAAATACTAATCTAGAAAATACTGATTATAACTGAGGTATTGAAAAGACAATTTATTCGGATACTACAAATAGTATCTGGAAAGTTTTGGATATTGACTATAATAGAGATGGATTGAAGGATATTCTCGTTATTTATCAGGATTGAACTATTAAACTGCAGAAGCAATATGCTGATAAGCAGTTTCAAGATATGGGAATGCTGATGATGACGACTGAACAGATGGAAGATGTATATGTTGGCGATATTGATGGGAATGGTTATGAAGATATTTTGATAAGGAATAGCAAGCAACAATTCAGAGCTTATCTCAATGATGAGGGGATCTTTGATGTTGATGGAAGAATTGCTTGTCTGAATACCAATATAAAAAACTGAGAAATTTCAGAGAATCCAAGTGTACTTTCTGGAGTTCATCAGGTTTTTGTAAGAGATATGGATCTTGATAAAAAACTTGATATTGTAACTTATGATCGTATGTGAGATATCAAAGTCTTTTATGGTAATGGGGACAAGAATAATCACAGCTACTTGAGTACTAATGAGTATTCATGTGATGATAACTGGCGAAAAAGACAGCAAAATTCAGTAAAAACTATTCACAACTTATGAATCGAGATTGCTACTCATGCAGTGAGAGATGAGAGTCTTGTTCGCTGGTGAGGACTAAAGATTCCAAGCAATGAGGAACTTACTACTCAAGCAGCTGAGGAAGCAACACAAAATATTACGGATCAGATTCCAGCAAATGTTCAGGCGATGCTTAATGGGCAACAAACAGTTAACCCAGACACTATTACAAACAGCATCACTAAAACGGATATGACTAGTGCAGTAGCAAGCACAATTGGGACCTATACTAAGTATCTTCAGAATCCAGTCAAAGAACAACTAACGCTAAATGATTGATTACCAGCGAAAGATCAGGCTTTTTTTACTATTAATACTCTAGATAGTAAGGATAAGGTTGATGTTACGAAGGAATATCGCGATATAAACTGAGGAAACTTGCTAGATAATGATATTGTTGAGGTAAGGGTTAGGATTAAGGCAAATGCTAGTATTAGTAGTTGAGCATTCCTTGATAAACCATATCTTCCTGCGAAGATCAAATATAATGGTAAAGATTCCAAAAATTTGAAGCCTGAAAGTTTAGTCTTTGATGTAAATAGGGCGAATATCCATTGACCAGTTTGAGAATATGCGTATGCGATCTCTGATATTCATTTAACAACAGGAGAACAACTCGTATATCGCTACCAATTTCAGTATGATGATCAGATTTCTCCTTATTCATTAAAGCTAGAAGATGTAAATATCAAAGATTATGAGTATAATACTATTAAAAAATCTGAACCTCGTGATGGTTATGTAAAAGATCAGTATCCTGATATTGTTCTTTGAGTTCAGAATTGATGTATTAAGCAAAAGTGAGTTCTCTTTAATCAAGGAAGATGAAATACAAGGTCTTATGTGCAAAAGAGTATCAATCTACAAGAACTTGTTGCTGAGTATGAGAAAGATGTTAGAGCAAAGCAAAAACAAGCAATTGATGAGCAGATGAGAAAACTCCAAGATCAGAAAAATATCACAGAGAATGGATTATCAAGTGCTGTAAATGATCCAAATCAAGAAAAAGGTAAAAAAAGCAATCCTCTCCAGGATTTTATAGATCTTCTCAAAGCTTGAGAGGAAATACAGCAGAAAGCACCAAACGTTTGGAAAAAACTATGGGATCGTAATGAAACAGTTCGTCAAGAGGCCTTTAAATTCATTTTTTCTGGTGATGGTAGTTGGCAATCTGCGGGGGCTTACTTTATGGATGCTCTTAGAGAGTGAAAGTTTGAATCCTTTGGAACAGATAATATTTGATGAGTTATTGATGGATTAGTTGGCGCTGTACTGCACAAAGATATTGATAAGCTCAGTAAGGATATGAATAAATGACTTGATATGCTCTGTCAGGGCGTAAGTTTTGGTGCGAAGGGGAAAAAGGCTTGTAAGGGACTTCCTGTACCATTTAATCAGGCTTTTCTAGCTCCTTGAAATTATCATGTGATGTGATGTGTTCCGATTCCTCCACTTACCAGAACACTTTGAAAAGGTCTTCCAGTATTTCATTTTCCAGGAACATTACCTACTCCTGTTTGAAACATTCCATTCCCGCGAGGACAAAAGGGTCCGTGAGATGAATTCCTTCGGGTATGATGATGAATCTACCCTTCATTGATTAGAATCTATGCGGCACCCACTACTACAGCACAATTAGGACTTGCAATCTGTGGTGGAACTCAAAAGGCTGCATTAGCGATGGAATCACCATATGCTGATCTAGGAGGAAACTGTGTAGTGACTTCTTTTGATCTTCCATGTTGAAGTGATGGACATAACAACGAGGATGACTCTAGTGAAAAGTATGATAATTGGTTTGAAGACTATGGGAATACTCCATCATGTAATGATTGAAAAAGTTGAGAAAGTCCACTTCGTAATGTTGGATTTAATGGAATAAGCAAAAATACTGAAGTAAAGCTTCCTAGCAGTGCAGCTGGTTCATTCAAAGTCTTTTGAAGTGATATTGAAATGAGAATGGCTTCAGATTTTGAACCTTCTAACTTTGGGAATAATAATGTTAGTGTTGGTAAAAATAGTATTGGATTCTGATTTACAAGGGTTGATGGGGTAACAGATACTAAAAATAAAATTTTGAATCCTAATGTAAAATGAATTCCTGCAATATTAATGTGATTCTTGGAGAATCAGATTGAATATATTAGGAATAATCTTCTTCGCTGGAACTTAACACTCTATCTGCCAGATGTAAAGATGCTTTCTAATCAGATTTCTAGTATCTTTTCATCAACAGAGTCTAGATTTCCAGGAAATAATCTAAAACAAGATAATAAAAAACAGGATAGCTCTGATAAGAATTTAGAGGCTTTACCTTCTAATATTAAGGCAAGACTGTTGTCTAAACAGGAGGATGCAAGTCGAAATCTTATGGACTGAGTTAATCCATTTGAGAAAATGGCACAGCTCTTTAATAGTAGTGACCTTGTAAAGATATCTACCAAAAATATTTCAGTTAAAATCCCATGGATCTATTCTGAAGATATTGAATCCTATATTTCGTATCTTAAGACCTGGCTCTCTACACAAAATAGTATTTTGAAAAGTTGGAAAGATAAAGTTGCTGCAACTATTTTAACCTGTCCTTCAGAAATTGATAACTTATTCAAGAAAAAAGGTAAGGATGATCCAGAATTAAAAGAGAAAATTGAGGAATGTAAACTTGCAAATGGAGCTAATGAAAAGCTGATGAGAATCCAAGTACAACTCGATCAACTCAGTAGTAAAATCTTTCAAAACATTGAGATTTTAGAGCAATATAAGAGACTTCCTTTTGAAATCTATGAATGGTTGCATGTTGTAGATAAATATACGATGGAAATCTCAAGTGCAATCACAAACTTCTTTGGATATATCAACTACTGGATGGAGATCAATGCAAACAGGTTCTCTCAATATATTGATGCAATTACGACAATTCTTGCTATAGTAAAGACATATCAAGTAATGCTTGATTTCTCAGCAAACTGGACTGCTAAATGTGGAACTTGTACCCATGATGCGTATGATCAATATGCATGTAAATTGAGTTTCCTTTGCTGAGGACTGAAGGTAGACCCGCTTCCAATTCCAAAGATGAAGCTTCCAAATCTAATTATTGATCTCTCTAATATCAACCTTGGAATGGATATTACACTACCAAAGTTTAACTTTGTTCCAGAAAGTATTGAGTTGCCTAGGATTCCAAATCTGCCAACGCCTCCTGCTGTTGGACTCAAATTGGATCTTGACTTTGAACTTCCGGATATTCCATTGTTGCCTGAGCCACCAAATCTTCCTGAATTGCCTAGTCTTCTACCTCAAATTAATCTAGAACTGCCTATTTTGCCTCCTGCACCAAAATTACCGCAGCTTCCAGAAAGAATTTCAAAAATTCTGAATCTTGCGAATAAGATTGGTCAGATCATCTGTAGAGTGAAGAGTAAGAATGGTCTTGTTGCAGAAAGTTCTGTAAAAGCGAAAATTGAGCAAATGACTCAAAGGACTTATGAAGTGCCATTTGTAGATAAACTTGACTTTACAGCGAAGCTTTGGCAAGCTCCTCTACAAGGGCTTGATTATCAGGTAGATGCCTTAGTTAATCTTGAATATAGTTTTGATGGGTTTTACAGCTTGTTAAAATCTTTGACGAACGGAATCAATGATCAAACAAATATGATCACATCTCGGGCTAATACTCAAACTAGTCAAGCTGATGATTATTTGAACGAGCAAGCAAATACTCTGGATACAGCAGCGAATGCATGAAATCTGAATATTAAGGCTGATCTTAGTCCAAAAATCTGATTTCATTGAGTGCAAGAAACTCCTAATGAATATCAGAGCACAAAAACTCAACTAAAGCAAGAACTCCAACGTGTAATTGACCACTTGGGTAATGAAGAAGAGAAGCATAAGATCAGATCTTTAATTGCTCTGACAGACACGGATACTCAGGTAGAATCTAGCAAACAAAATTTTAAAAATATTGAAAATCAGGTTTCGTCTGTGATCAAAGAGCATCATAATACCACAAATCAGTTAGCAAATCTGGTGAGAAACGACTACGATACTTTCCTCTCAAAACTTGATCAGCATAATGAGAGTCAGAAGATTTACCAACTCACCTATGCTACTCCACTCCTGGAGAAAAATACTAGAGCTGAAGCAATACTTCAGAATAATGAAAGCATAATGGATACTTATGTTGCTACAGAAGCCAAACAAATTGATGGATATCTGGATGCATTGGAAAAAAATAGTGCGAGTACTCTGAATATGTCTGCTGCTACGCATCAAAAAGCTAAGCTCTATCTCGAATCTATTAAAGATCAGGTTAATCAATACTATGCGATCAAAACGACTGATTATGCGGGGAAAACAAGTTTAGTTGCTAAAGATGGACAAAAAACAGAAAAAGCCCTCTATGCACAGGTACAATCAAGTATTCCAGAGTTGAGTACTCAGGCCTCTGCTGATTATTCTAGCTATATCAAAGGAATCCTTGTAAAAAGTAAGGATAATAAAAATGTAGTAAATGTCGTTCATTCAAAGTATAATGCTGAAAAGTACGAGAGTTATTATCAGCAGGATCTGAATAATGATAAGGTTGAAGATTTGATTGCTTGGGATGAGCATAATATCTATGTGAAATATGCTAATGATGCTGAGCAGAAACCACAAAACACTTCATCAACCTATTATCTCCTCTCCCCTAGTCTAAAAAATAGCGCAAAAAAATACGAAAAAGCTGCAGGATCAGAATTTAAGCTTTATGATACTGTTGCTGAGGTGAAAAATTTCGTATTAAAGGGGCAGAGCTTTGATGAGATCAGCTTTTCATGGAATAATGACCAGTTTACTCAGAATGATGGATATTTGGTTAGAATTACAGATCGTGTTGATAGTTTGAAGGAGAAGTTTGGGCAATCTCACTATAAATATGCACTCTTTTTGCCAAAGGGAGCCAGTGCTACTGGATACAAAGTAGAAATTGATGGAAAGGAAACAAGCATTGAGCAGTTGGCTAAAGTTTGAAAGTTGTATGCTCTCGATTGGTACAATCCTAGCAATGAGACGATCAACTTTGGGCTAGGAGATATCCCAAGAAATTGGCTCTATCTCCAGGTGAGTAGTCTCAAACTAAAAGATAAAGTCTATGCTCAACAATCTCCTTGGTCAAATCAAGTTGTCGGTGGAAGACAGGTTATCTGAGACGCCGAACCTCCTGTAGCGGAGATTCAGCTGGTTAGAAGCAAAAAGTCAGAGATCGCTTGATATGGAAATAATCTGGAAGGATTCGTAGGTACCTACTATGATCTCAAGATTAATCGAGAAGATGCTACAAAAATTGAGAAACTCCAGATCAAAGAAGACGATAAGATTCTGGTTTCTAAATCTCTTTGAACTACTGGAGGCAGCATTAGTCTAGAGAATCTCTTCTTTACAGGGCTACAGACTAAGCTTTATACAGCGAGTGCTGTTGATAGTCAGGGCAATGAGGCTATTGAAAATATCTCACTAGAGATCAAAACACCAAACATTACGATCGAGAATGTTGAAAGATACTCTGGATATAGAGAAGGAATTAAAGATCCAGTAATTATTCATTCAGTACTTGAAACAGATATTGATGAGTGAGATGTAGGTTTCCAAAGAAAGAGAAATCAGATTCAGAGTGATATTTCTGCAAAGCTCGGTGGAAATCAAGTCAAGAGCTTCCCTGTTAAGACTGATCAGACGCATATCACTGGTGCATTCTATGACTTTGGAGATTTGATAGGACTGTATGGTACAAAGGGAAATCTCTTTGGTAAGGTGAATGCTCAGAATGGGGAAATCACTTTTGAACCATGATATCAAAATAAGCTTCAACTTGAGGTAGTGTTTGAGAAATGATACCCTACTATCAAGATAAAAGAAAACGGAATCAGTATTTTTGATATCTTACTCACAGCAAAAGAGCTCAAGAGTATTCAGGTTTTGAGATGAGAACTCCTCTCTCTGAAATGAACACAATATGGAAAATTTGATGGAGGTCAAGTACTCGTTATCAATAAAAATCCTCTGCTCTATATCTCAAAAGATGGATTAGTTGCTGGAAATACTGAACTGTATTGAAACTATAGCTTTGATAAAGCAAAAGAAACTGTGATCTATACTATCAAGGAGAATAGATTTGGCTCAGAGATTGCAAAGGTTGAGATTAAGACGCTCCCTTTGTAGTCTCTGGGGAATCTCCCTGAAAATTTGCAAAAAATAAAAAATCAGCTATACTTTAACTGTTTATCAGATATTCTCATATGAAGAAAGGTTTATTGACGTTGATAATTGGAGTGATTGGCATAGGGATATGAGGTATAAGTACTGCTCATGACTGTAATCTTTTTAATGAAGTATCAGTGATTGACTGGAAAGCTACTCCCTACCCTACAATCCTAAAAGATGATCCGATCCTTAATGTTGTGCCAGAAGAAGCACTCCATAGAGCACTCTTGAATCTACAAGCACACTGCTGTGCTACCAATAAGAGCGATAGAGCTGGGAAAGGGTGTCAATCCTCTATCTCCGACTGGAAAAATAGGACCAACTATCCTCAATCAGCTTTCTTATTTGATCATATTGTTGATGTGCTGATGAGAAGGCTCGCAAATGATAAAAGTTATCCCGGACTTCCTGTAGACAAAAAGGCAAATGAATGGCATAGTAAAGTTGATAGGCTGGTGAGTTCGGTTGATGGAGTTTTACCGCTGCAATTTCAGACGGAATATGATACGTATTGGAAACTTCAGAGTAATTATCTCTTGCCTGAATATGAATATTCAAGCTCAGTAAAATATCCTGACCTGATGAGGCAACTTGAAAATATCAATAAACTTAATAAGTACGATCAATGGACAATTAGAACGAGCTATTTTAATGTATGTTCGGTTGCTGTGTATCTGAATATGATCCTAGCACCCAACAATGCAAATACGCCGCTCCAAACTGCATGGAAAGAATGTAAAAAGCTGACCTCAGCTATGCTATCTAAAGAAAATCAATATCTTAAATCTATGATCGTATATAAATCTGATCAGTTGGTCAATGATAGTCTTCAGCTGTATTCTAATCTCTACAATGGAGAAAGAATGAATCGCTTCAAGATGACGCTTCATAAGCTTTCAACTGAATGGCTTGGAGTAGCAAGGCAGGTACCGATGCTTGTTCCAATGTGTAGTTATTAAGCTCTTTTATATCTCAAATAGTAATATGAAAAAAGTACTTGGATTATTCTTGGTGGGGATCAGTTTTTTATGACTGTATAGTTTTGCGAATCTCGATAGAACTCAGAATAATCTCCATATTATTCCACAGACGAGTTATACTAAGCAAGACACGAGTAATATTATCAAGAATATTTGAGATATTGAGCAGTGAGGAACAGTGCTTGAGAGATATAGTGGTGCTGCTGCCGAGCTTGAACAGAAATGAGATCTTGGAGCTGCATTTGAAACTGGAGTCTTTAGCTGGAATATTGTGATTTCCTATTTAGTATATTTGCTGAGATTTATCTCACAGCTTGGACTATTGATCTGAGCAGTGATGATCCTCTATGCTGGGTATCAATATGCAACATTTATCTTTGGTTTTTGAGATCCAAGTAAGGCAAAAACAACCATCAATCGTGCGATTCAGTGAGTACTGATCTTGGTATTTTCATTTGCAATATGGTGAGGATTGACTGCGATGTTTTTGTAAAAAGAAAACGATAAAAAGCCTGAATGAGATTCAGGTTTTTTTGTTATTTGATTTAAGGAATGTATATTATCCTGGCTTGAAATCCCCTCAGTCTCGCCATCGCTCACAATGATGGATAGCCTGTCTTCGCGAGGCGAAGCCGTGGCGATCCAGATAGAAGTCAAAATGCTTTATTTTTAATCTGGATTGCTTCGCTATCGCTCGCAATGACAAGTTTAAGCGGACTACTTTACTTTGCTCGCAATGACGGGTTGAATATTAAAGCCCCTCAGTCTCGCTAACGCTCGACATCTCCCCTAGCAGGGAGCGAAAATTCTCTCTTCGTTTGCAAGGACAGTTCACAATCACGGAGTTGATTTCAAGTTGCTTTCAGGATGAAAATGCGTAAGCTATAGCGAATTGCTTTTACCGCTGAATTTTATTCTGAGAGAACTCTATGTCTTCACCACTTTCTACCTATCTTCAACTAACTCCAGCACAAATTGAAGAAAAAAAACTGAATCAAAATCCAGCTTTTTTGGATCATCTTTTAGGGAAATTACATGAACATATTGCTAAAAAGGGGAAGATTTTGCTGATTACCTTGACCAAAAAATCATCTGAGGAAGTCACAAGTTTTCTGATTGCTCAAGGGTTTAAGGCTTTTTATCTTCATAGTGAGATTGCGACTATTGATCGCTGGGAAATTATCAAGAAGCTTAGAACCTGAGAAATCGATATTATTGTCTGAGTAAATCTCCTCAGAGAGGGAATCGATCTCCCAGAGGTAACGCTGATTGGGGTTTTGGATGCGGATAAAGAGGGTTTTTTGAGATCAACAACGTCTTTGATTCAGATCATCGGTCGTGCTGCGAGAAATCCCAATAGTGAAGTAGTACTCTATGCTGATGCGTTCACTGAATCGATGCTTAAATCACTACGAGAAACCTATCGTCGTCGTGAGATTCAGCAAAATTTCAATCAAAAAAACTGAATTACTCCGCATATCGCCTTGTCTAATGTAAAAGAACTAGAAACGGTAAAAACAGACCTGAGTTTAGATCAGGATTTTTGATCTCTTACAAGAGGTAAAGTAAAGAAACTCAAGAGAGCTACTAAAGCTGAAAAAGAAATTATTCTCAAGGATCTCAAAATCCAGCTTGATGAAGCCATCAAGGCATGGGAATTTGAAAAAGCAGCTCAGATTCGTGATCAGATCAAGGAAATTTCTGGCGATTAAATTGTCCTGGATTGAAACCCCCTCAGTCTCGCTGCGCTCGACAGCTCGCCGCCTGGCAGGGAGCAAAAGCTTAGTCTTCGCGAGTGAGTGAAACGAACGTGGCGATCCAGATAGAAGTCAAAATGGTTTATTTTTAATCTGGATTGCTTCGCTATCGCTCGCAATGACGGGATTATTTCTACAGCCCCTCAGTCTCGCTCCGCTCGACAGCTCCCCTAGCAGGGAGCGAAAAATCTCACTTTGCTCGCAATGAAAGGTCAGAAGTGATATTATCCATAGGCAAGCTCAAGATCAGCCTCAATATCTGCGGTAGAATGTTCTGACTGACTGGATTTTTGGGCTTCATAGTTATTACGGAAGTCCTGAGAAAAAGATGAAAGCTGACCATTTTGATCAAGAGGAAGTCCACTTGAGAGGTGGTGGAGCGTTGCTGAGAGGTCGCTTATATTGAGCTTAAAGTCTGAGCTCGTAGGATCGAGTGATGGAGAGCGTAGGTCTTGTCTTGTAAAAAGATTGAAAAAGCTGAGCATCGCACTAGATCGTGCTTTGAGATCAGATTTTTTTTCTTTTGTCGCTTGATAGAGTTGAGTTAAGGCGTCTCTCAGTACGGGATCGGCGATTTTTTTGATCTCATCTGGAGAGTTAAGCGTCTGAGTGAGTTTTTCAATACTCGCTATCAATCTCTTGAGCTGATCGGTTGTCAAAGACTCACTCGTTTTATCAAGGCATCTAAATAGGTTTCTTAGTTCAGGATTAGTATTTAGTTCTCCTCCAGTATTAAGCTGAGCAGAGATCTCTGCTGGAATCAATCCACTCGTGAACAATTGGACTCAGACATTTTTTTCTGCATCTCTGGCAATACGCTCAGAGATTCTTGGCTCCTCAGCTGAGCTAACAAAGAAATTATCAATACTTGAACTAACAAGCAGTGATAATTTCTCATTATATTCATGAGGAGTATCTGCAGCATCTATCATCTCTCAAAATGTCTCAGTAGAACACTCTTTTCCTAGCTGATCGGCGATAGTATCTGAGGTCGGCATTTTGATATTAAGATCGGTTCTTTTCCCTGTTGCTCATAGTGAAAGTTGCCCAGTATTTGGGTCGGTGTAGAGATAATCATCACACTGCAAAGTTGCATTAGGATCGCTAAGATTGTAGTAGATACTAATAGGTTTTCCCTTGATCGTTCACTTGATCTTCATAATTTTGTCTTCAGCTCAAGAAAGAAGGTCCTGATGCTGCTCTATTGTTGCGTATTCTCCTCCTTCCTTTTGCATAAGATCGGCAAGCGTCTGCTTACCAAGGCTATCCTGATCTAAGTAGCGAAGAATAGCCACCAAAGGTGCCTGCGCTGCCGCAGCTTTTAGATAATTCACATTTTTATCAGTAAACTTCTTTTTTAGTCAGTCAAAGTGTACTTGATACTGCTGGAGAGCAGTTATTTCTTCAGCAGAAAATGAAGGCTCACTATGATCAAGATCCGCTTTCTTTTTTCTTTCTAATAGTGGCAATATTTGGTCAAAAAATCTCTTTTGATCAGCATCTCAAAAAAGCTGAAAGATTTTCTGCTGTTGTTTGATATTTAGCTTATCATCTAGTACATTTACTTTCTCAAGACTTTTCAGGCTCTCATCATTTTTTGCAAATTCCATGAGTTGAGGATTCTGCTCAAAGGTCTCCTTTCTCGGCTCATTACTGAGGGGATATCCTCCATCAGTCTTTTCAACGATACCGAGCGACTTTTCCATATTTTTGAGGGTTGTGAGGAAGGTTTCCCCCTCGGGAGTCTTGGTATCTAGTGAGGCGATTTTTTCTCTCGCGAGCGAAAATTGGGCATAGTCACTGAGTGAGAGTCCGCTTTTTTTGAGTCTTGCCTTAGTATTTGGGGAAAGAGAGCTGATTTTCGTATTGATTTCCTCAGGGCTATGTTGTTTGAGGTCAGGAGAGAGGTTTTGATAGGATTCTTTTACGGCTTTGATTGTTTCTATAGCCTGTAAATTTTTGTTAACTTCATCTTCTCCTAGGATATTTTTTGCCTTTTCTTGAGTATTTCTTGCTGTTTCTTTTGTATTTTTTGCCTT
>CAUUID010000001.1:0-69068 GCA_963545225.1 uncultured bacterium | reverse complement strand
ATGAAAAGCCGAAAAATCAGATTTTTCAAAGAAGATTTTCCCCCTAATTCCAAGCTGACGTATCAAAAATTCAACTTCTCCCTTCACTTCAAGCAAAGGGTCCTCAGCCCAATTTTTAATAGATTTTTTGTATACAAGTGCTCACAAAACTAGTTCCTCATTAAGCTGGTTATCAGCATATCTATCATCTAAATCAGTCTTCATCAATGGTTTTGTCCTATTCCAAACCTTTCAAATATCAAAAATTCTGAATTCATCAAAAAATTTGCTATTCTTCTGAGCTATTGCAATAAAATTATACAACATACTATCCCTTAGGACAGGAAACTCAGGATTCAAAGGATTTTTCAAACGATACAGTTCAGATACCTCACCTCACAATTGTTTTACTATCTCCTCAGAGGTCCAAGGATAGGTCTCCACCTGATCAAATCTCAATTGCTCTATCATCAAATTCTCAAGCTTTCTAGTGAGCTCAACATCCAAGCTAAAAGGCTGATTTTTCACCTCAGTCAACATTTTTTGAGGTTCAACCTGATCATATCCCCAGATTCTAGCGATCTCCTCAGCGATATCTTCTTTAATATTGATATCATCTGGTCCTCTCCAAAGTGGCACTGAAACCTCCTCTCCCATCACTCCGAAACCTAAATCACTCAAGATCTTTCTTGATTTCTGTTCAAAATCCTGCTGTTCAACTCCAAAAATCAAACGCTCAAGATCCTTCCAAGGAGCTGGAACAATCTTTTTTTGCAAAAGAGGCAAATCTGGCTTAAGATAATAACTCAAACCTGAAATCTGCTCATCATGGAAGCCCTTAATATAAAACTTCATCTCATCCAAGAGCAAAAGCAACACATACAAACTATACTCAGGATTGATATTTTTCTCAAATCTTAACTCTGCATCAGTCCTTAAACCAAGTCTTGTTCCAGTCTTTCTTACAACCGTAGGATCAAAATTTGCAAGCTCAATAACAATATTTTTTGTATTTTCTGTTACAGCACTTTCAAGCCCTCCAATCACTCCACCAAGAGCTAGCACCTTTTCCTCATCAGCAATCACAACATCACTAGTCGACAGCTCATGTTCTGTACCAAAGAGATCTACAAACCTTTCTCCAGCTCCAGCCTGCCTCACACGAAGTCCTCACTTAATTTTATCCGCATCAAAACAATGAATCGGATGCCCAGAAATATTCATAAACAAATTTGAAAAATCTACCCAATTATTGATCGCCTTCCCTCAAATATCCAAAAGCTGCAAACGAGAAAAAAAATCTGATTTTTTCACCGAAATATTTTCTATCCTCAAGGCAATATAAGTATTAACAAAAGGGCTCTCAACCTGCACTCCAGGGAGCATTTTCTTTTCAGTATGTTCCAATACCTCCAAGATATTTGTCGTCTGAAATTGACCCATCATCTCGGTAATCCTATGATACTTTTTAACAGCATCAGGATAGATCGCATTGAGTTCAATCGCAGCACCAAAATGCCCAGTCAAATCAGGCCTATTAGTCAGACTTTTATTATCTACCTCCAAAACCGCAGTATCTAACCAAGAAAACTTATCAGTCAATGCAAGTCCTAAATCCTGATCTCAAACCTCTAGATCCTCTCAAAGATTCCAAATCCAATGTTGTTCCAAATCTTCCTGAATTTCTAGCTCCTCCTTAGAACAAATCATTCCCTCAGAATCTACACCTCTCATTGGTCTTTTTGCAATCGTAATCCCTGTCGCAGCAATCGTAGTCCCCGTCAAGGCAACCGGTACAAAAATCCCCTCTGCTACATTCGTTCCTCCACAAACGATCTGAAATTGTCCATGAGTCCCACAATCAACTTGACAAACATTAAGCTTATCAGCATCTGGATGCTTCTGAATAGAGGTAATCTTACCAATCACAATTGTCTTTGGCAAATTTCTGGTTTGAATTTCCTCAATCTCACAAGTTTTCAAAATCAGATCCCTCGCAATATCCTCAGGGCTTACCTCCAATGAAATATATTTCTTCAAAAGCTGCAAATGATACTTCATACTTTCCAAAAAGGAATAAAAAAAACAGATTAAGTGTATCTATTTGGCTATCAACTACAAGAGAAAAAACAGCCAAACAAAAATAAAAAATCTGATTTTTCACTTTTTTAAAAAAAGTCTTGAAATTGAAAATAAAATCACTATATTCTTTTCTGCAAATGTGATTTGCGGGTGTAACTCAATTGGCTAGAGTGCCTGCCTTCCAAGCAGACTGTTGCGGGTTCGAGTCCCGTCACCCGCTCCATTAAGGATTTCAGCTTTGAGCTGAGATTTTTTGTTTTTTCAAAAAATTTCAATAAAATAAAAACTAGCCCCTTAGACTAGCAAAATTCACTCGCAAAAAAAGAACTAGAAAGAATTAAATACTTTATCTACCCTAGTATTTAGATCATTTTTTACCGAATCCTTGGCTTGCTGTTTCATATTTTGATACTGAGTCTCTACCTCATGTCTTGCTCAAGACAAAAAATTTGTTGCCCCTTCAACCGCTTGATTTCCAAGCTGTTGAGCATTATCTTTTACTTTTGCAGATCGCTCATTTGCCTTATTTACTGTTGTTTCAATTGCCTGATTCCCAACTTCCTGAGCCTTTTGAGCATATTCATTGGTCTTCAGAAATTCCTTAGTTGATTCTGAAACAGCATTTAATCCTGATTCAGCCATTTGCTGTACCTGCTGAGTATTGATATTTACCTCTCAGCATCCTCAAACTACCACCCCAAATACACAACTCCCGATCAAAAAAATCCCTTTTCTCATCTCAGAAAAAATCAAAAAATAAAAATCCTTTTCCACCAATGATGCGATTTTAGGATTGAAAATCAAGAGAGATTAACTAAAAAATAAGAAAAATCAGATTTTTACCCTTTTTTCTAACCATGAAAATATCTATCGTCAGTATTTTCCCTGAAATTTTCACAAGTTTCCTTGAAACCTCTCTGATTGGTAAAGCACAAACCAACGGATATCTAGAAGTAAAACTCTACAATCCAAGAGAAAAATGCACCGATCCACACCAGCAAATCGATGATCTCATCTACGGAGGTTGAGCAGGCATGCTTCTCAAGGCAGAGCCTATCATCGATACTGTAGAAGAAATCATCAAAAATGAGTGAGAAAATTCTGATTTTTCGATACTTTTTCCAGCTCCATCAGAAACTCTTTTCTCTCAAAAAATAGCCTACTGACAAAGCAAAAAAGACCACATTATCTTTATCTGCGGAAGATACGAAGGGATTGATCATAGATGTGAACTCTATTTTCAAAAAAAATACCCCTCAGCTTTCAAAAAACTCTCTCTTGGACAGTTTATTGTCCTCGGATGAGAAACCCCAACCATGCTCATGATCGAAGCAATCACCAGACTCATCCCTTGAGTTATCAAAGAGAAACAAAGCCGAATCGAGGAAAGCTATGCCATCAAAGACGGAATGCTTAATCTCGAAGCTCCAAACTACACAAGACCAGAAGTCGTATATGACATGAAAGTCCCAGAAATCCTCCTCTCAGGAAATCTTGAAGAAATTAAACAGCGAAAATCTGAACATACCAGCTTTTTACCCTCTTAATTTGACATGTCGCTCAAATCAAAAGGTTATAACTGAGAACAGATCGCGCTTGAGCGATATCTGCAGAGAGGATATACACTCTTGGACAAAAATTTCACAATCCCATGATGAGAAATCGACCTCATTTGCACAAAATGAGAAGCTATAATTTTCGTAGAGGTAAAAGTCGTCGATGGAATCAGTGAACGAGACAATTACCTCTCCCCAAAGAAAATCCAAGCCCTAGAAAGAAGTATCGAGAACTACTGCTACCTCAAAGAAATAGAAAAAGAAATCAGACTTGATCTTGCTTTCATCCAAAACAACACCGTAGTTGAAGTCTACGAAAATATCAGCAATAACTAATAATCAAGTATTATTTCACTCGATAAAGGGGACCAAGAAAGTAAACTTAAGATCCTCTCTTAAAACCACCTCAATCAAAAAAAGCTGACCATAGGATCAGCTTTCTTTTTTCTTTGTTTATTTTTCTATTTTACTGACTCACCAAACTTCAGTTGCACTTTCCTCATAGAGCTTGCTCGCTGGAAGCTGAAACTGCCCAGCAAATGACTTAATAGCAGGAATACTAAACGTACAAAGTTGACCAGCCCTCATCGTTCCATAGCGAAGAATCACACGATCAAATCTAAATTCATAACTATCTGGATAACACTCCCAATCCTGAGTAAATTGCATGCTTGGACCATCTTCTCCCTGGACCGAAACCGCCAACTTCAAATAAGAAGGAATACTGAACTCAACTACCATATTTTGAGCCTCTTTCAAAGCCTTAAACTGTCCCTTGAGTTCGAGCTTTTGTCCGATTTCTCCCTCCTGAGGCACTGCAAAACTAAATCTCTCCAACTGGTGAAGTTCAGCTTTCTTTTTACTGATATCCTTGAGCAGATAATCAACCTGCATATCTAGGAATGCGGATCACTCACACTTCCATTCAACTGGCAAATCTTTACGCGCCTCAAACTGCAAACTTGTCTCAGTACAAGCCTTCTGTGTCTGAATATTCAAATCCTGATCTCAAACCTTGAGTACACACTTGGTAGCTTGAGATTGATGAATATAATACTGATCTAAAGCATGATTCAATGCCTCAAGCACCAAATAGTTCGTTGTCTCTGACCAGCTCCACAGTCCATATGCAGACCTTGACTTAAGCAAAGATACGATCTGAGCTACAATCAGCTTTTCAACTTCCTTTTTCTCAGCTATATTTCTCGTATAGAGCGACAAAAGTCCCTGTAAATAATAAGCCTGAAGTCCTTTGAGATCAATCAACTTATGATCAAAATACTTTCCCTGAGCAAAAGCCTGATCAAAAAGCTCTTGGAGACTCTGTGCCTGAGCAAAGACTTCATCAGCCTTTCCACTCTTAGCCAAGAGAGCAAAACTCATCGCCTGAACAGCTATATTATTTGGATGCTCAGCCTGAATTTGCCTTACCAACTGCAAATTCACAGGATATGCCTTTGTCTTTTTCTGCATTTGATAGTACAAATAGAACTCTAACTGATCCGCTCCAAGCGTATTCAAATACCCATCCAATCTCTTAGCAAAAGTTGGAGAAATCAGATTTCCATATCCTTGTTGTCTCATCTCCTCGAGCAACCCAAATGCTGCTACTGCAAGCGGACGACCATCAAATTTATCATTAAAAGTATCACGCACTGCAAACGATCCAATTTTTCCATTTGCTGGAGCCTGCCTAAATACCAAGGTCTGAACAACATCCTGAAGAAGTCCAGTCATACTCATCACTCTTCCATCTGAAAGCTTAATCTCTCAGTTCTCTAGCATATTTCCAGTCAAAGCGCCCATCTTCTGGAGCTTCTGAGCCTGCAAGGCAGCCTGTACAGTACGAATCAATGATTCACTACTTCCCTTTGGATAATAATAGAGCAAATACTCAAGAGGTTCAGCAAATACTACCGTTGGGAATGGCGCCAAACGAGCCGTAAACTTCACACGATCAGCCTCATCTTCAAAAGTAAATACCTTCTTTCCTTCTCTTTTTTGTTCAAGTGCAAACGCTTTACTCACTAGCCCCTCAGTTCTAACAGGGATTTTCCATTGTACTGCATCTACATAGTCTCCAGCTTTCGCCTCCACTTCTATCATTACTTCCTTCTGATCAAAAAGTTCACTACCAAAAGAAAGCTGACTAAGAATCTTTGAATTTACAACACCGCTTTCTGCAAAACTTTGAATCACAGTTCCATCAAGTTTCTTTACCTGTCCATTAAGCGTAACCTTCGTTCCTGCTGAGATCTTTGAGCTATCAGCAATCACCTTAAATGGAAAAGAAATCTGATCTCCAACCGTTACAAAAGTCGGCAGATTCGCCTCCAACAGGAACGGCTGATTCACTCTAAATTCAACTCTCTGAGTACCAAGCTGTGCCTTTTGTGAGACAGCAACCGCATCGATCATCCAAGTCGTCAAATTATCTGGCAAGCTAAACTTAACCTCTGCTTCTCATCATTCAGTTATCACCGCAGCATTTCGGAATGCCAGATCATAAAACTTCTTTCTCAGATTTTTCAAACTTCCATCAGCTCCACCTCATCACTTCTCCCCATTAGCAAAGAATGTTCTGAGCGCATAATACAAATTCTTCCAGTTTGAATAATTCACAACCGCACTTCCAATTCTATTAAAGAAATAAGGAATCGGCTTTTTAATCTCATCATACAAATCCACAAGCGCCTTATCTACAACACTAAGAGAAACTCTAGCTCTTACAGGCTTTCCAGCATGATCAGTTGCCTGAATCTTTACTTTCACCTTTTCTCATGGACGATAGTCTGTCTTATCAGGCGTGAGCTTAAGATATACCGTCTTCAAATCTTCCTGAATCATTGCCTCAGCATATCAGGCAAAAAAAGCTGGCTCAGATCTCTTTTGATCTCAACTTCCTCCAAGCTGACGGTTCACCTCTTCTCCGACAAACTCGACCACACTAATCTGTACATTTGGATAAAAATCCTCTCTTACCTTAACAGAAAGCGGACTTCCATCCAGAGTTACTATCTTCTTTTCTAAAATTTCTTTTCCTCTCTCTGCGGTGATCAATGCCGTAGCGCCCTTAATATACGGATCTATCGTGATTGGAATCTCCGCACCAAGAGTATAATTTTCTCTAGGGATATTCACATGCAAGGTATAGTTATTCTCCATATTTCACTGAAATCCCTTATCAAATGAGTCATCATAGTAATAGATTGATTTATCCACTTCCCCATTAACCACAGCATTCTTATCTTTTGTAATCACTTTCAAAAAGTAGCTTCCACCTCCATATTTAGCAAAGAAAACAGGAATACTGAATGTTTTCGCTACTTGGATTGATCAACTTTCAACTAATTTCATCTCCTCGCCATTAACATAGTAGTAAGTACCTTGCGTATCAACCTGTTGCGTAAACCCATAGGGCTTAAAGTACCACTCGTAGCTAAGCTCCTTCACTTTATCCAAACCATCAGCAATCTCAGATTTCACCTGATAATTTTTTACAAGCTTAGTATTAATCCAATCATTCGCATAACCATCAAGTCCAATCTTTACCTCTGGATCAATATCGAGATATTCATAGTTAACACGGGTCTCATCTGAGAGATTATCCTTTACCGTGATCTCAAGTTTGAGTTGAAGTTTATCTCCCTTATATCCAAGCTTGCTCAAATCTCAAATCTGATATACAATATCATTTCCTGAGAGATTCTTCTGAACATATTCTCCTCCTAGAGAAAATGAACCATTCACTACATGATTATAGTAATACTCTCAACTCTCTCTCCATCGACAATCCTCACAACTCTCAGCCCTACTAAGCGAATAATTGAGCTTAAGATCATAGTCTTTGAGCAGATCTCACATATAGTATGTAGGAGTCAACTGCAAATAAAGCTGATTATTTTCAACAGTTTTCTTTACCTTAGTAGTAAAAGTCAGCTTTTGAAACTCTTCTACATGAATAGCTGTCCAGTATCTACTAATTGGATGCGTATCTCTATACTTCTCCCATGCAGAATAATCCCCCTCAAAATCCTCAACAGAAACCTTATTCTGGTCTAAAGCATAAATAAACTCCAATCCAATTCCTCCTAAACTCTCATTTTCTGAAAGCTGAAAACTTCCCTCAAATCCTCAAAATTCATCAAGCTTCGTAATAACAATCCTATTCTCATCACCATATTTTACCACAACAACTCCTGTCTGCACTCAGTTTGCCTCCTTACTCATCTTACTCAAATCTTGTACAAAACCGGCAAAATGGACAGTATCTCCAGGTCTATACAGCATTCTATCAGTATACCCATAAACCTTGATAGAATCAAACCTATCACTTCCCCATGCAGAATTTTGATTGGTCTGTTCTGAGTTAACAAGAGAACGAATTCTCGCATTTTTATCACCGAGCCAGCCATCTTCCTGAATTCATACCAAGATAAAAGTCTGACCTTCTTCACTCTGATACTTAACTTGGATATACTTTCCATCTACTCCCTGAAGATCCAACTTTAATTCATCTTTTCAAACACTAAACTTTTTGAGCAGCTTTCCATTTTCATCCAAAACTTGAATTTCTCAGGTGGTAGCAGGTTTTCCTGTCACATAATCAAAAGCCCACAAATGAACTTCTTTATACGGAATCGCCTTACTATAGAGTCAAACTGGACTTCTCATATAGTACTTAGCATCTTTCATCGTTTTATCAAAGCTCAAGCGGAAATACGGCACATCTCTAACCTCCTGAGGCAACTGCCAGTCACGATCTATCCTCTTTCGGTATTGAAAATTCTCAACTGGAACACTATGCTCCTGAATCTTCGCATCTCCACAGTCAAAAAACGCTAATTCAGCGGTCATCACTCTATAGTCATCATACCAATCATATGCCTTACGAGGACCAAAAATCTGTTCTCTCTTCCTGTCAGAAAAATCTCCAATATCTAGCCTCTTACACACCTGAGAGTAGATTTTAAGCTCTTTGGCATTTTTAGATCAAATTCTGATCTTATCCGCCCAATATCCCTTTGCCGGCAAGACATTTACTTCCTGAGAAAACAAATCACGAGAAATTCTCGCCTCAGGAATCTCCTCAGCCATAATATCAATAGAATACTTGTTACCTCTACCATCAATATCTAATACCTCCAAGTCGCCAGTATAACGCACCTTTGGCATTACAAAATAGTTGATAAGCAAGGTCTTACCCATTCAGTCATTCGCATACACCTCATTATAATCCTCATCTCTAGTCAGGATCGAATCTTCCTGGTTCCAATTCTGCCTGATAAAATATGCATAATTTCCACTTCCAAAAATCTTATCAAGCTGTCCACTAAGCCCAGCACCAGTTAGAAACGAATCCTGAACGACCTTAATCCTCATCTTATCTTGCTGATAAGTAAGCTTTCCATCCACCTTATCTTGCACTACAAATTTCCAAGTATATACCTGATTAAGTTCATCAGTCACAAAAATTTGATAGTCTCCAGTACTTAATCCAGAAAGCCTCACTGATGGAATCTTCCCATCAGTAATTTGCAAAGGAGCTTCTCTATACAAAGCATCCTTACTCTCATCAATCCATTCATTCCACTCAAAATTAAGAGTTGAATTTCCAAATCCAAATCCCTTTCTAAGCTCAAAAAGAGGTTTTAATTGATTATCAGTTACTCATTGTTTACCATAAAAAAACTTTATGAGTTTTGCATCTTTGAGCTGCGCACCGGAAAACAACGGATAAAAATCAAGCTGATATTCTTTTCCAGTTCTCAAAAGCTTAGAAGATAGCTGATCTTTTTTATATTCTCCTTCCTCAAATGCTGGAGAACAACTACTACGATTTGAATGCATAGAAGGGAAATCATAAACCTTTTCGCCTAGTTCGTACTTTACTCCCACCTGCGCAAAGATATTCCCTCTCTGTACAAGCTCTACCAAAAGGTAGTCTGAATTATAGATGAACGTAGGACCTGAATCATCAAAACGAGAAGACTCCGAAGGAAGTTTCTGCGTCTGCAAAGTATTTTCGAGTCCCAGTGAAAAATTCTCATCCTGATACATTGCTAGATAACTCGGCTTTGTCGGATCCTTTTTCCCAGTAATAACCGTAGTATTTCCAGAGGCAACCGTATTCAGATTTACAAAACTAATCTTTCCAGAAAAGAGCCCATCATCTTTGAATATTAAAGGAAAATCAAAAAAAGAAAGCTGAACTCTATCAAACCTCACCTCTCTTTCTCCAGTCCCTAACTTAGAAATCTCGTATTCATGATACTGATTTCCATCTTCTGAAATCTGATCCTGAAGCTTAGCAATATCTTCCTCCCAGCTCTTATTTTCAGAAAGGATAAAATGCCTCCTCTCACAGTGCCCAACCCAAGGAGCGATAAACTTCCCCTCCAAATATCCACGCACATCATCAGGAACATAGCCATCAAAGCTTCCTCTCTTCTCAGAGAAAGCATCCAGCTTCACAACCTGTTTTCCAGCGAGATCAAGTTTTGAGTTTTCAGCAGAAGAAACTCCAGACTTCTGCTGACATCCAGCCAAAAAAGCCAAACTCAATACTCATAAAACCAAAAGAAATCTGATTTTTTTCATCTTTTTTTTCTATATAAAGAGATAAAAAATACACCTACTCTCCTAAAAAAGAAATGAAGCCTGATTTTTTTCAGACTCCATCAAAAATAAAGAACTATTTCTTTTCTTTTTCATAGCTAGCAATCACTTCATCAATTCCAGCCTTGTAAAGGAAGTGATGCTCTGGAATATGATCACACTCTCCATTAAGAATCATATTCACCCCTTCGATTGTTTGCTCAAGTTTTACATATTGTCATGCTGTTCCCGTAAACTGCTCAGCTACATGGAGATTCTGAGAAAAGAATCTCTCAATTTTTCTAGCTCTATATACAGTCAACTTATCCTCCTCAGACAATTCCTCCATACCAAGAATCGCGATAATATCAATCAATTCCTTGTGTCTCTGAAGAATTTTCTGCACCTTTTCAGCAGTCTGCACATGCAATTCTCCTACCGCATCAGCCGTCAAGATCAATGAAGTACTGTCAAGAGGATCTACTGCCGGATAAATTCCTTTTTCAGCAATCGCTCTATTCAATACCACCTTTCCATCTAGATGCGCAAACGTATTTGCCGGAGCAGGATCTGTTAGATCATCAGCCGGAACATACACTGCCTGAAACGAAGTAATTGAACCATTCTTAGTTGAAGTAATTCTTTCCTGAAGCGTTCCCATCTCTGTTGCCAAAGTTGGCTGATATCCAGCCTGAGAAGGCACTCTTCCAAGCAAAGCTGAAATTTCAGCTCCAGCCTGTGTAAAACGGAAAATATTATCAATAAATACAAGCACATCTTTATTCTCCTTATCACGGAAATACTCTGCCATTGTAAGTCCTGTCATCGCAACTCTAGCTCTTGGACCTGGAGTTTCATTCATCTGTCCAAAGACCATCGCTGTCTTGTCCATTACTCCTGCATCAGTCATTTCATGGAAAAGGTCATTTCCTTCTCTGGTTCTCTCTCATACTCCACAAAAGACTGATACTCCACTATGAAACTTCGCAATATTATTGATCAATTCCTGAATAATAACTGTTTTTCCTACACCAGCTCCACCAAAAAGTCAGACTTTACCTCCTTTTAGAATTGGAGCCATCAAATCCACAACCTTAATACCCGTCTCTAATCTCTCGATACCAGTTGCCAACTCATGAAATGCAGGTGGCTTACGATAGATAGACCAACGCTGTTTTGTCTTTACCTCTCCAGCATTATCTACAGGTTCTCAAAGCACATTCATAATACGCCCCAAAACCTCAGGTCCTACTGGAACAGAGATTGGAGCTCCAGTATCAGAAACTTCACATCCTCTCTTAAGTCCATCAGTTGTCTGCATAGCAATTCCTCTAACAGCACCTCAGTCCAAATGCTGCAAAACTTCAATAACAACCTCTTCTCCTGCTCCATTTTTCTGAGCAGTTACAACTGCATTACTCAGTGCAGGCATACTCTGTGCATCAAACTGCATATCTACGACGATTCCTCTAATCGCGATAATTTTTCCTTTCATAATCCTCAAACATAAAGTAAAAATTTAATCTCTATCAGTCAAAAGACAAAATTCTGACTACTTTTTCTTTGCAGCGATCTCATCACTTGTCTCTTCAATCAGAGTCTTCATCTGTTGTTCAATCGCTTCTGTCAGCTTTTTCTCTTTTAAGATCTGCTCTACCAACCCTTTATGTGTTGTTTCAAGCTTATCATAGAGCATCGCTTCAAACATAGAAATCTGATTCAACGCAAGTCCATCTAAATATCACTTAATACCTGCATACAAAAGCACTGCTTGCTTGTAAAATGGCAATGGACTATTCTCCTTTTGTTTGAGCATTTCTACAAGTCTCTGTCCTCTTGCTAATTTCGCCTGAGTTGATTTATCAAGATCAGAACCAAATTTTGCAAAGGTTTCAAGCTCTCTAAAAGCCGCCAACTCAAGTTTAAGCGTTCCAGCAACTTTTTTCATAATTCCAGTCTGCGCAGATCCTCCCACACGAGATACAGAAAGTCCAACATTGATCGCAGGCTTGATACCAGCATTAAAGAGATCTGACTCAAGATAAATCTGTCCGTCAGTAATAGAAATCACATTCGTTGGAATATATGCTGCTACATCACCCGCCTGTGTTTCAATAATTGGCAACGCAGTAAGTGATCCTCCACCATAATCTTTATTAAGTCTACAAGCTCTCTCAAGCAATCTTGAATGCAAGTAAAACACATCTCCTGGATATGCCTCTCTTCCTGGAGGTCTTCTAAGCAAAAGCGACATCTCTCTATAAGCGGCAGCATGCTTTGTCAAATCATCATAGATAATCAAAGCATCTTTCCCTTTACTCATAATATACTCTCCAAAAGTAGCTCCCACATATGGTGCGATATATTGCATTACAGCTGGAGTATTAATCGGAGCATTAATCACGATAGTATAGTCCATAGCTCCAGCCTTTTTCAAAGCTTCTACAATACGAACTACCTTAGACTCCTTCTGTCCAATAGCAACATAAATACAGATCACATCTTCTCATTTTTGGTTGATGATAGTATCAATCGCAACAGCAGTCTTACCAGTCTGTCTATCTCCAATAATCAATTCTCTCTGTCCTCTACCAATTGGCACCAACGCATCAACGGCCTTAATACCAGTCTGCAAAGGCTGATCAACTGACTTTCTTGTAATCACTCCAGGAGCCACCTTCTCTACTGGGAAAAATTGCTGAGCTTTCAATTCTTTTCCTCAATCAACTGGATCTCCAAGAGCATTCAAGACTCTACCAATATATTCATCTCCTACACCAACAGAAAAAAGCTGACCGGTAGTCTTCACAGTTTCTCACTGAGAAAGTCCCATATATTCTCCCAAAACAAGCACTCCAACATAATCCTCCATCAAATCCAGCACAAGCCCCTTTTGACCTCACTGAAATACAACAATTTCGGAATACTGAGCATTATGGAGACCTGACACGGTAGCCACTCCATCTTTAATATCAATGATCGTTCCTTGCTCAGTAAAAGCCTCAGCAAGATTCACTTCATTGATCTGTTGTTCTATCTTTTGAATAAGTGTAAGAGCAGACATAATCTAAAGAAATAAGAATAAAAAACTGATTTTTTCTCCTTTTAAGTCCCAAATCCAGATATCTCAAAAGGATTTTTATAAACTAACTATGAAATATTTTATAAAGATCATCATTGAGCGATCTCTTATACACCTTAAAAGGTGATTTAATCATCAAAGCAGGGCTTGATTCATCGCCTCCATCAACAATCACCAAATCCTTCTGACCGAGCTCTTTTCCAAGCAAAACATCATCAGTAGTCAAAGCAACTAAGGCATCTTCACCGAGCTGTTCATACAAATTCTGCTGAAGCGTCAAACAGTCCTTGATTCCCAAGCGAATTCCTCAGAGCAACTGATATAAGGCATACTCTTGAGGATAATGCTCCTGTGCAAAAGTGCTTACAGGTTGCTGAGAAAGCTGTTTTCCAAATTTTCTAAGCAAAACTAAAAGCGATTGTAAAATCTCCAAAGCCTGCTTAACAGCTCATGGATCTCATAAAGAAGCAATAAATTTTTTACGAAGAGATGGTGTCATTATTTTTTATATGATTCACTAAATTCATCTACAAGAGTAGATAAATACTGCTCTTGAACATCTTTTTTTGAAGCAAAAAGCTTTCTAACAATAGAAAGAGCAACAGTTTTAACTCACTGTTCAAACTGTTCATCCAAATCACGCCCCTTAAGATCAGCATCTTGATTCGCTCTATCCAAAACCATTTGTGCCTCACGATGAGCCTTTTCAAGAATTTTCTGATATTCCTGATCAGCCAAAGCCTTTCCTTCAGCAACAATCTGATTTTTATGAGCCAATGCTTCATCCAAAAGAACCCTCTTTTGCTCATGAGCATCTGCAATCAATCTCTCATATTCAACATCCGCATTTGCCAAAACCTTTTCCTTCTCTATCTTTGACTGAATTGCTTTAGTGAGAGCATTTCCAGCAAACTTAATAAAAAAGAAGAAAAAGATTCCAACATTCAAAAGCTGAACGAGTACATTGATTAGAATATCACTAGATGATACTTCATGTCCCATAATATAGTTTTCACAAAATACTAAAGTACAAATTAACGATTTTATTTTCGCGATCAAACAAACTACTTAATAAGTGCGATCACAAATGAGAGCAACGCTACGAATTCTGCCAACGCTAGTGCAATAATTCCAGGCGTAAACATCTCCTTTGATGCTTCTGGATTCCTTGATATTCCTGTCAACCATGAATATCCAATTACTGCCATAGCTAATGCTGCAAATGATCCAGCTGCTGCCAATGCTAATACTCAACTCATTTTTTCTATATTCTTAAAGATTAAAAACTTTTTTGATAATAATTACTTAATAAGTGCGATCACAAATGAAAGCAACGCTACGAATTCTGCCAACGCTAATGCAATAATTCCAGGCGTAAACATCTCCTTTGATGCTTCTGGGTTTCTTGATATTCCTGTCAACCATGAATATCCAATTACTGCCATAGCTAATGCTGCAAATGATCCAGCTGCTGCCAATGCTAATACTCAACTCATTTTTTCTATATTCTTAAAGATTAAAAACTTTTTTGATAACCAATAACAATAAACAATGTTAAAGGTTTAAATTCTGATTTTTATATCTCTTTTTTCCCTAATGACTATCTGCCGCCAACTTAAAGTAAATTGTCGTCAACAAAGCAAAGATAAATGCCTGCAAAAGCGAAACCGCAAACTCATAGGCGAAAATCGCAATTGGACCAACTATTGGATAGTGGAGCAAGAGCTGTGTCGCATAGAGTAAAAGCGTCAATAGAATCATTCAGACAAACATATTTCCAAAAAGTCTGAGCGCAAGAGAAAGCATTCTTCCAAATTCTCCGAGCAATTCAATAATTCCGATCAACAATCCAAGCACAATATCTAAGAACTTTGTGATATAGTCATACCAATGTTTAACTTCCTTCACAATTCCCATTCAATTAACAGGAAGATACTTCTTGATAAACCCAAATCCATGCGAAGCAAATCCATATGTAAGACTCGCAACGATAGAAATAACCGCAAGCGTTCCATTAGAGACAATATCAGTCGTCAGAGGCCTAAACATATGGTGAGCAGCAGGCCATACTAGCACAATCATATCTCCTATCAGCCCAAACAAGTTATGCCACACCACAAAGAGAAACAAGGTCGTAGTAAACAAAATCGCCTTACGTCCAACATGTTCTCCACCAATCTGAGTAAGCATACTATACACTCACTCCACAATGAGGTCAACACCTTGAACAAAACGATTATACGGATTCCTCTTTTTAAGATACGAATAGACTAAAACCAGAATCACAAACACGACCGTCCCCAAAAGCCCAGCAATCAGCGACTGAAAGAGCGATACCGCCCCCACAGCAACCTGATGCGGAAATATATCTGGTATAAGTGTAGATAAATCCATCCAATATAAAACAAATATAAACCTGAATAGCACAAATATTTCAGTATTCTTTCCTTCTAATCTTCAATCACAGCTTTTGCACTTACAATCTCAAGGACCTCCTTAGTAATTGCATCCTGACGAGCCTTATTATAAGCAAGCGTCAAATCATCAATAATTGTTGTAGCATTATCCTTTGCTCATTTCATAGCAAGCATACGAGCAGCAAACTCACCCGTTTTATTGTGAAGAACTGCACCATAGACGATTACATTCATCATAATATCATACGCCTTTTTAACAATTGCCTGTTTCGTCGGCTCAAGCTTCATATAATTGGTGTGCCTCGCTTTTTCCGGCTTAGGAATTTTGATTTCCAATGTCTTCATAAACTGAGCAAACTTTTCTGAAGATAATGGGAAGAGTTGGAATCCTGCCGGAATCTGTTTCATGGTATTCTTAAAGAAATTATACCAAACTTTAATCTCCATATACTTTCCACCTTTCTGAGCCTGACTTAAAAAGGAATAAAGCTCTGACAAATCCTTCGCTCAAAAGATATCCGACAAAGAATGAGTCGCCACTACTGAATACCCGCGACGAGCACAAAATTCTCTACCCTTCTTACCGATCACATAAACATCTAATTCATCTTTATGATTAGCATACTCACTTTCAAACTGCTTGAAGAGAGAAGTATTTAGCGAACCACAAAGCCCCTTTTCAGAAGAAATTAGAATCGCCAACTTCCTCTTTGCCTGATCTGATGGCTGAGGGAAAATATCTGTATATGCATTTACACTTGATAACATACCAAGAAAGGTATTCATATAATCTCTCAAATGTTCAGCATTTTTTTTAACTTTTTGAAGCTTTATCGTCGAAATCACCTCCATCGCACTAGTAATTTTTTTAATATTTTTTGTCGAGGTAATCTTTATTTTCAGCTGTTTAATATCTGCCATAGGTATAAAAACAAAGATTATACAAGTAAAGAAAAAACTGAAACTATTCCGCCGCAATCGTAACGACATTATCTTCAATAAGAGCAAGCCCTCACTTAATGTCTATCTTTTTCGACTTTTCTGTAAACTCCTCTAGTGAGGTCATTTCTCAAGCCTCCGGTAAATAAGCAATTCTCCCAGCACTGAGTAATGTCATCAAATTGATATGTCCAGGCAAAACTCCAACCAATCACTGAGGAGTTGGGAAAACAACTTTCCTCACCTTTCCAGAATAGAGCTCTCCATCAATACTCACAATACGAAGCAACATCGGAAACTACAAATAAATTAAAATATCACCTTCTCCAAATAAGCACCTAGAAGATATAAATTTCCCATATACAATCAAGAGAAAGAAGTCAGATTTTCCACTTTTTTGTAAATATTTTATCATATAAATACTATTTTTACCAGTAAAAAATAATATTAAGAATATTTTTTACACAAAATATTGCTAAACAAAAGGAAAATAATATAAATCAATTATTTATTTTCAGAAAAAACAATGCTCATCTTTCGCCCTTATTATCTCCAAAAAATCAAAGACATTCTAAAGAAACAAAAAATAAAGCTCATTTTTCTCCACGGAAGCAGAGGAGTAGGAAAAACAACCCTCCTCAAAACGCTTCAACTAGACACTGATATCTCAGTCAAAAAATACTATTTCTCTTTTGAAGACGACATTGTCGCCAAAAAATTTCTCAATGCGGATGATTTTAGAGGCTATATGCAGATCAAGTATGGAATCGACTTTCAAGAGCCAAGCCTCCTCCTTCTTAATGAAATCCAGTACAGCAAAAACATTATCAGCGTGCTTGACGAGCTCATCCAAGATAATACGGTCAAAACAACAATCATCGTAACAGGTATCGCACAAACCCAAAGTGAAGAATATCAAAATCTCCAAAAATCTGAACTCACACAAACTATCAGTATTCATCCTTTGTCATTTTTCGACTTTCTCTACTATAGAGGAATCCACACAACCTACCTTACTATAGACAATCCAAGCCCAATTATGTTCAGAGAACTTCAAGACCTCCTCGAGGAATATCTTACCCGATGAGGATATCCAGAGGTTATCAAAGCCACAACAAAAGAAAAGAAAATACAGCATCTGAGAGCAATTTTGCAAAAAGTATATGACAAAGATGTTGGATTTTCATTTCATAGAGAAGAAATTTTGATGTTTCAAGAAGTAGTAGAATACCTTTGTAAAAGAAACATGCAAGGCTTTAAGTATAAATCTGCTGCTGAAGAACTCGAACTTTCTATTCCACTTCTCAAAAAATACATTCTCCTACTCAAAGACACCTACATCATCAGAACAATACCCCACTTTTTCACAGACAAAACCAAGGAACTTTCCCACCAAAAAATGATTGCTATAGAAGACATGGGACTTCTGAGTTATATGACAGAAAATTTCGGCTCAAAAACTAACAACATTACGGCTATAAAAAACTTTGTCTACAATGAGATCATCAAAAACCTGCCAGAAAACTACAAATGTTTTACCTACCAGAAAATCAATAACTCAGCAATTGATTTTATTATCCGTGATGCGGAAGGAATGCTAATTCCTATAGTAATCTCAGAAAGTAGCAGCGATAAAGCTCCCAAGGTCTTCAAAAGTTTTGAAGAACGCTACGGCCATCAAGTCAAAAAATACATCAAAACTACTCCCCTCACCGCAAAAAAAACAGAAATTTTTGGGAAAGAACTCACTATTTTACCGCATTTCATGATTTCAACAGAGTTTTGAGCCTTCCCTTATATACAATAATTAAAAAAAGCCTGAATTTTTTCAGACTTTTTTCTATTTTTCTGCAAATGTTTTTATCTCCTCAGCAAACATCTCAATCTCAGGACTCTCTCTAAAAACATAACTCGCCTGATCATCAACAATACTACTCCAGACTACCTCATTTTGCCCTAAACTACGAGGAACATCAATCACCCTCTGATTTTTTGATCCCCTAAATTTCAACTTCAGATCAAGCAGATCCTGCACAAATCTCCCATCGATCAGAATATCAATATTCTGCAAAATCTGCTGAGTATAAGGCAAATACTGACACATATATTCTCTAATAAATTCATACGTATATCCAGAATAACACAAAATTGAAGTCTCCGGATAATGCTTCCTCACCTGAGAAATTAGATTTCGAACTTCTGGCTGATTTTCAGGAACCAACGGCTCTCATCATAAAATACTTAAACCTGAGACATATTCCTTGCCTAATTCCTGTAAAATATCGTCAATCACCTCCTGATCAAACACTCTCCCAAACTTAAAATTCCATGAAAGTGCATTAAAGCACCCAGGGCACGCGTGACGACATCCACTTACAAACAGCGAAACCCTTAGCCCAGGTCCATTTGCAGAATCAAGCTTTTTAATAGTCCCATAATACATAAAACTCAGATTCTACCATATAAATATATAAACCTTCTAATTGATATGCAAAACTCTCTTTGAAATCTCTTTCGTCTTCCCAAGATTCCAGAAATTTTCCCCTAGATATCCACAGGTTCTTCTCGTTACATTCATCTTTTTCTGATCAGTATTTTTACACTGTGGACATTCTCGCTGCATATCTTGATTAACTACAATCTCTCACTCAAATCCACATACCTGACAATAATCAGATTTCGTATTAAACTCAGCATACTGAATATTATCATAAATAAACCTGACTAATGTCTCAAGAGCAGTCAGATTTTTCTGAATATTTGGGATTTCAACATACGAAATTGCACCACCTAGTGAAATCATCTGAAACTGAGACTCAAAAGCCAATTTTGCGATCGCATCAATATGTTCTCTAACATCTACATGATAGGAATTAGTATAATATCATTTGTCAGTTACATTTTCAATCTCTCAAAACTGCTTTTTATCAATCCTTGCGAATCTATAGCAAAGAGATTCCGCAGGAGTTCCATAAAGTGAAAATCAAATTCCACTCTCCTCTCTCCATCTCGTACAGGCATCACTCATTCTCTGAAGAACCTTACGAGCAAACGCCTCTCCTTTAGGCTGAGTATGAGAAGCACCAGTAATCAACATTGAAGCCTCATAAAGTCCAATATATCAGAGACTAATTGTCGAATAACCATTCATCAAATAACGATCAATCTTTTCTCCCTTTTTTAGCCTCGCAATTGCTCCATACTGCCAGTGAATAGGACTAATATCTGAAAGTGTTCCTTTTAAGTTCTCATGCCTGCACATCAATGCTTTACGACAAAGTTCCAACCTCTCATCTAAAAGAGCAAAAAATCTGGCTTCATCTCCTTTTGTTAAAATAGCAATCTGTGGGATATTAAGAGTCACTGCACCTTGATTAAACCTTCATTCATATTTATAGTTCCCATTTTCATCTTTCCAGTCAGAGAGAAATGCACGACATCCCATCGGCGCAAAAACATTTCCATCATGAAGCTCTCTCATCTTTTTAGCAGAAATATAGTCAGGATACATTCTCTTTGCTGAACATTTCACAGCTAATTTAGTTAGATAATCATACTTACCTCACTTGAGTGCGTTACATTCATCCAAAACATAAACAAGCTTTGGAAACGCTGGAGTAATATAAATTCCTGCTTCATTCTTGATTCCTTGAAGCCTCTGTGCCAAAATTTCCTCAATAATCTGAGCTGTTTCCTCTAAATATTCATCCTTCTCATCTAGCTCAAGAAACAAAGTAACAAACGGAGACTGACCATTCGTTGTCATCAAAGTATTGATCTGATATTGAATAGTCTGCACTCCAGATGCTAGTTCATCTTTGATCCTCATAGCAACAAGCTGAGTAATCTGCTCATCAGAAAACTGAGATCAGAATTGTTCTTTATATTTTCTCAGATATTTTTCCTTTGTTACTGCTAGATATTTCCCAAGATGTTTAACATTTACAGACTGTCCACCGAACTGCCCACTAGCAACAGAAGCAATAATCTGCGTCATAACTGTACATGCGACCTGAAAACTCTTTGGTGTTTCAATCAATTTCCCATTCATCACAGTCCCATTTTCAAACATATCCTTGATATTTACCAAACAACAATTAAATGTCGGCTGAATAAAATAGTCCATATCATGAAAATGCAAAATTCCTTGATCATGAGCAGCCCTAATCTCTTCTGGCAAAAGCAATCTACGAGAAATATCTTTTGAAACCTCACCAGCAATCAAATCCCTCTGAGTTGAAGCTAAAGCAGAATCTTTGTTTGAATTTTCTTTCCCTACCTCAACATTATTATTTCTAATCAACGCCAAAATAGAATCATCAGTCGTATTCGCTTTTCTAATCAAAGCTCTCTGATAACGATAAATTATATATTTTTTAGCTAACTCAGATTTATCAGCATGAATAAGCTCAGATTCAATAAAATCCTGAATTTCTTCGATTCCAATAACCCCAGATTTCTCTTGCTGTAAATTTTGAAGAATTTGATCAATCAATGCCTCATCAGCCTGCAAAGACTCAGGAACCTCCTTATTCGCCTTTTGAAGCGCAATACGAATCTTTTCTGGCTGAAACACAACTTCTTCCCCACTTCTCTTGATTACTTTCTGAATACTCATCTTACCTCAAAAATTAGGAAATAAAAAAAATAGGACTTTAAAAGAGGAGGATTACTACAAGATATTGTATCCAGATCTTTTATTAAATACAAGATATAGTATTTAAATCAAAAATCAAGAGAAAAGTCTGACTATTTTTTTGCTATATGATAACAGGTAGTTAGCAGTTTTTTAACATTTCAAGTGAAAATCAAACTTTTTCATACCTCATAAAACTCAGTTCCTATCAGAAATTCCAGTCGTAAAGCCAATAAAATATATTTAATATTTTCTGTCAAGTTTTTAACAATAGATTAAATATTATGTAAATAAACAAAAGAAAAGTCTGATTTTTTTGCTTTTATTAAACTTTAAGATATACTTATAAGGAAATTTATTTAGTATGATGATGCAGCAATGAAGATAAACAAACAATCAAGTGAAAACAAAGAAATACAAGTAAACAAAGCATGAAAAACAAAAGAGCGACTAGAAACCATCCAAACAAAAGCAAGAAAGGGATTGACCGCAGCATTAATTGGACTAAGTCTTACTTGAGGTCTCTCTAGCTGTGAAAATAGAAATACGGACACCACCAAAGAGAAAATTGAACAAGTAACTCCAAAAAAAGAACTTTCAAAAGCAGAACTCAAAAAGAAACCAATAGATCTTGGATACGAAGAAATGAATAAAGAGTATAAACCCAATCTCATAAGGTTTCCAAAACTATCACAAGAAAATTTAATACAGTGAAAAATATCTCCAGAAGAGAAAATTCTAAGATGCTTAAGACGAAAACTCATCACAGATGCAGTTGAAGAAAAATATGAACTCCCCAAGAACATTCTATTGGCAATGATGGCACAAGAATGAGCAGGAGACCCGACTTTACCTAATATATTAAATCGAAAAACGAATCCAGTAACAGGGAATATTGAAATTTCAAAATCAGACTGAGGTCTTGGATTAATTCATATCCAAGGTGCAAATGCCGAAGATTTTGGACTAAAAGTTCTCCAAACAACTCCAGGAGAAAAAAATAGCAAAAAAATGCAAGACACATTATTAGGAGCCAAAATTATAGAACAATACAAAAAAACAACAGACCTAAAAACACTTTATAAGTATGATGAAAGATGGCACCCTATACTTGCAGTAGATTGTGCAGCAAGATTTTTAAAAAGTAAATACAATCCTAAAGACTGAAAAGACGCACGAATATTAGCTCTTAACAGATATTCTGGACGTAGTTGGACCGATTATGCAACAAAGGTTCTAAAATATCGAGTAACTATTGATAAATACGAGAACCAGGGAGAAGTAAAGAATATACCTGAGTTCACAAAATGAGTAAATGAAGTTATTGAAAATGAAAAAAAATCAAAAAATTACGAAAATTTCAATACTTTACTTAAAAGTATTGAAGTAGAAATCGATAAAAAAAAGGGATGATACGAAGTCTACCTTGATTATCACAAAGGACAATGCTATAATTATGGACTACAAGAATATATAAATCAAACGAACTAAAAAAGTCTGAATATTCAGACTTTTATCTCTCCTTTTGGATCGCAAGTCCACAAGGGAGTTTTTTATAAATAAACAAATACCAATTCACCCCGAAAAACAGCATTGCCATCATCGCAAAAATCACAACCTTTGAAAATCTATTTGCTCATTGGAGCAACATCAGCACCATCATCATAAGGGACCAAATTCGAATAAATGCCCTTGTCTCACCTCTTGTCAAGCCAAGCCCCAGAAGTCTATGATGAAAGTGCGTATAATCTCCTTTCAGTGGATTTTTCCTCAAGATAAAAATCCTATACAATCCAACCCATATCGCATCAAAAATCGGAAGAGAAAGCGCGACAATTAGGGTTCAAATCTTGGCACCTCCAGCCACAGCCAAATAAGCGAGTGCGAAACCAAAAAACATAATCCCAACATCTCTTACGAGCCCTAGAGGCTTAAACTCAATCACTGCATAAATCATGCTAGTTACAAACAAGAAAAAAGCTAGATTTTGAACCATAGTCAGCACCTCCAAGTTTGGAAATTCTGTATAACTCTGAAACACAATATACTTTATCAAAAGAAAAACTGTCAAAAATCCAATCGCTGAAACTCAACTCCCCTGTGCATAGATCCCATCAAATCGATTGATAGCATTGATACAAAACATCGTCCAAATCATAAACCCAATCGTGAAAATCCAGTTTGGAATCTGATAAACCTCAGATCACAAAATCAATTCCTGATTACCAATTCCACCGATCCAAACAGCCAAAAAAGCTGAAACAAAATGCACGATCAACCTAACAAACGGCGGTATTTTAGGAAATCTTCCCAAATAACTAAGCTCCTCAATGAGTTCTACCACTCCTATCAAGAGCCCCGGAATCAATAATCATAAGAATAATCTAGAAGAGAAATATTCTGGATACAGCACTCCAACACCAATTATCAAACCCAAAATTACAAACACACCTTGTAAGGTAGGCACAGGTTTTCTTGTATTTTTTAGATCACTTCATGGTTTATCAAGTACGTGTAACTTCTTAAAAAGCAAAAGCCCACCTACAGAAACGAAAACCATAATCAACCCAAACAGAAAATACTCCATCTTGATGATAAAAAGATCTAAAACCAGATTTTTCTCTTTATATTCCCAATGCTGTTTGTAGTGATTATGATCATAAAATCTAGAGGATTTCCTCTGATTTTTCCATCAAAAAAATAAAAAATCAGAAAAAAGCAAGCTAATCAGCTCACTTTTCTCTGGTATTCTAAGGGGACTATATTACTTTCTATAGACTTCAAGTACCTTATTGAATTCATTAGCTCCTGGAGGCAAATTTCCCCAAAGATCTGGATTATATTCGACAAGCACTGAAGCACCATTGATAACGATATCCTTCTTCTCAGTTCAAACCTTTCCTCAATCGACTCATTTAAACCAAGTATAGAGTTCAGATCTTCTAGCAGCTACTACCTTTGAAAGATCTCAAATCGCAACTCATTTGATATGAAGATTTCCGTAGTTACACCACTGTCAGTTATTTAAGTTCTCGTTTGTGTTTTTGAGAGCATCGTGTCATGAAGACGCAAATCACTGTCCTGCATAGTAGATTCATCTGACAATTTGACCAGCGTGACCTCACTTTCTACCACCTCCATCATTACAAGAATTAGAAGCATCAAAAGTAATAGTTCATTGCGTCATAATCATAGCATTTGCATTAACATCTCCCTTTATAGAAATATTTGCGTCTGGATCTGTAGCAATTAAAGTGAAAGGCTTACTAGAATTAGAAATCAGACCATCAAGATCAATTTGTTTTTTTGATACAAGATAGATTGACTTTCAAGGAACTTTACTAAGTCACTTCTCAACATTCACAGACTTTGCAATCTTTGAGTATTTATTCTTAAAGGTTGTAAACAAATTGTCAGTACCCACTGGAACCGAATAAGCAGTTGTAGAAATAGAAGATGTAGGGAAAATTGATTCCATAAAACTCTTTCCATTTTTAAGCTTATAATTATTAAGATCCTTTGTTGCTTTATTTCAAATTCCATATGGACTCTTCTGAATCAAATACGGATCCGTAACAGCAAAGTCTACCTCACAAACCCTATCAGTTTCTCAAGCAATATTAACACGATAAGTAGTAGCTCCTTTATCATTTACAACAGAAGTACAAGTTTTATACCTAATATTCTCAAGTGATAGCTTATACTCTCAAAATTCCTTAATACTAGTTTTTACTCCACTAAACTCTGCACGAGGGAATAATCCATTCCATCCACGAATCGATGTCTTATCTCATTCTCCAAAATTTGTCAAAATCAACTTTGAAGAAAATGGAAGCAATGTTGGATATTCCCAATTATCAAGAGTTTTAAAAACATCTTTAACTGTTCAAACTTGTAACAATTCACTACCACCAAACCAACCTTTTTTATTTTGCTCAACAAAGGATGCAATACGAGGCAATATCTTTCAATTTAAATCCCATCCATCCTGATTAACACAAGGCACCTTAAACTCGTAAATCTTATTAGCACCATTTTCCCCTGGACCATATACAACAAACGTACACTCCATTGTTCTCAGATCAATTTTTCACTGATCTTCAGGTTTACATGAATTATCCTGCTCAGAAACAAAGAAAGTATTTTTGATATACTTTATTTTCTCTTCATTCGGACGCTTTCCTAATTGCCCTTCAATATTCCAAAAGAACGGAAGAACTTCTCATTTCATAATAGAAATAGATCAATTCTGAACATCAAAACAGGCGGGAGATTCTTTCACTCATCAATTATTTACAAGAGTACAAGTTTCTGTACAGGTATAACCATTATAGAGGTCATTTTTAGGGTTCTCATCATACTTAAATAATTTCCCACCTCTAATCGTATCTCTTCATCCTAGATCACAAATCTCAAATCAGTTTTGTCTACCGTCTCAACAGCGTCCACCACCTCATCCAGATCGTCATCCTCATCATCCTCAACCACCTCATCATCCTCAACCACCTCCACCTGGAGTAGTTACAGCAGCAGGATCTTGACTATGATCAGTACCACCTCATGGAAGTGGATATTCTACACGTCCAGTATTTACCTGATCTCCATTCTTTTTAGCCTTAAGAATAATATTCAAGACATCACCAGGCATAAAGGCGCCTGTTCCCATATTCACATTCCACTGAATATCAGTTAGATGTGTTCCAGAAACTGTAGGTACAATAGTATATGCTGGATGCGTTGGATTATTAGGACCAAAAGTAATCACTCCAGTAAAAGCATTATCTGGCAAATCAGTAGAATCCAAATACTGAAGATTTCCCTCGATTCTATCCTTTACAATAAACCCAGACAATGGCTTACTTGCATCTTTAATTTCAAGCTTAAAGAACGCTATAGATCCATTATCAAATTGCATAGAATTATCATCCCAGGCAGCACCAGTTTGAGCACTACTTACATATTTTTTGATGAGAAGTTTTACATCCACAACTCTAGGAGTTGCATCATCTTCATCTTCTCCATTTGGATGATCCGGAGTCACATATTTTACAACACCGATATTTTTCTGATCACCATTTACCTTTACTTTAAACTTAATCTTATATACATCACCAGGCAAAAACTGACCACTTGTCATAGTTACCTTCCATTCAAGTTTTGTCTTATTTCCAGACAAATTTTGAACATCAACATTAACAGTATACGTATATGCACCAGTATTAGCTGTCGCCCTGATAAATTCTCCAGTAAAAGCATTATTTGCTAAATCCTTTGAATCTAAGTACTGAAGATTTCATTCAATCACATCACTAACAACAAATCCTGTCAAACCTACTCTTGCATCTCTAACCTCAAGAGTAAAGTACCCAGTCTGTCATTGAGCAAATCCGGTCATCTCAACATCTTCTCTTCCCGCATCAGCTAGTACTTTATTTACGTACTTCTTAATACTTAAATCACCTCCAGGTCTTTTAGGAACGACATCCTCAGGATCACAATACTCAGGAGGATTTCCATCTGGATTTTCTACACAAGCTTTATTCGTATAAACTGTCTTTGAACTCTCAGTAAGTTTAGTCTTCATCTGGATTTGGAAGCTCTCACCTGTTTTAATGGTATCAGGGAACTTAAACTTCCATGTCAAAATATCCAGATTTTGATTATTTTTACCAGTTGCAAAACTGATTGTTTCCATATTAGGTCTTGCTCCAGTGAGCTGCCAAGCATTATCATAGACAAGTCCAGCAGGCAAGGTATCCACAACAGTCAACCCTGTATAACTTCCAGTTGTTACTGAAACCTTAATTGTGAAAGTCGCAACTTCTCCAGTTGCCAAAACTCTCTTATCAACAACTTTTTCTATAGTAAGTGCTCTATCCTTAAGTGGATATCACTTAGTATCATGATCGACTACAATTTTATTCACAAGAATCTGAACAAGGTTAATCCTCTGATCAACATAATCAGCCTTTACCCTACCTGTTAAAAGCAAATATCCCTCTTGCAATGGAGCAAGATTAAAACCTGAATATTCTATAACTTGAACAGCTCCACTCATAAATTGCCCACTTACATATGGAGTAACACCATGGATTTCGCTACTTACATATTCTAGATTTTGAGGCAAGTAATCTCTTACGCTCACATTATTAATCTGAACATTATGAGGATTTTTAAATGGCATCTTGAATCCAACAAGTTCTCCTACGGCATACCTATGTCCAGCAGGTCCTGTAAGTTCTTTCTTAATATTTGGTTTTTTTGGAGTTGTAAGAAGAATCTTTACACCATCATGATCATCCTCATCCGTTGCATCAGAACATCCCTGTGCCTGAGCAAGCTTTCCATTTCCAGTCACTAAATGTCATTCCCTAAAACAATCATTCGTTGAATTATTATCTGGAGTACTATCCTTATCTGTCGTATTATAATCTCCAGAGTTATCCTTACTAATTTCTGCATAATTAGTAATCTCAGTCCCTGTAAAGTGTTCTGAAATCTTTACACGAAGCATAAGGGTAAATTCTCTATTAGGAAGAATTGTCTGAGTCAATGTTTGCGTAATTTTTCCACCTCCAGCATTCGTCCAAGTTGGATCATCAAGCTCAAGTCCATCTGGCAAATAATCAGTTACTTCAATATTCTTTGCCTCTTTATTCCCCTGGTTATACAAGGTAATCTCAAAACTCAAACGCTCTCCAGTAAGATAAGTCGCCTTTGGGTTAAAAATCTTTTTTGTCAAAGCAAGATCATACTTTGCCTCTGGAGTCTTAGGAGTAACTGTAAAGTCTACACCATCATGGTCATCCTCATCTGTTGCATCTGAACATCCCTGCGCCTGAGCAAGCTTTCCATTCCCTGTCACCAAATGTCCAGCTCTAAAACAGTCATTATTCACATCAGAATCTGGAGTACTATCCTTATCTGTAGTATTATAGTCAGCAGAATTATCCTTACTAATTTCTGCTAAATTTCTAATCTTATTACCTGTAAAATTTGCCGAAATCTTAGTCTGCAAAGTTATAACTACTGACTGCCCAGGTACAATCTCCTGAATCAGTGTTTTTACAACTTTTCCAGCTCCAGCATTGGTCCAGCCTGCATCATCAAGTTCAAGTCCATCTAGTAAATAATCAGTTATCTCAATATTTTTGGCAACATAATTTCCCTGATTGATTACAGTAATCGAAAACTTCACTGTACTTCCTGTCTGATAAGGAGCAGGAGTCTCAGCACTAATCACTTTCGTCAATGCCAAATCATAAATCTTATCATTCTTGGTTGCACTACAGTCTACTGGAGTAGTTCCAGCTAGACCATTACATTTCCAAGTCCATTTATTATTAGCGAATTTGAATTCTGAAACTGTTCCCTTTTCACAAAGATAATTTCCTCCAGTTAAGTTATCAAGAGTCTTTCCATTATAATCACTCTTACATACTGGGAGCTCATTATTGATCGGTTGACAAGACGCATTACATCCGCCATTTCCCCATCCTACTTTATTTAGGTCATTTGGATCACATTTTTCTCACTTATCAGCTTGCAAAACTCCATCTCAACACCAATTAGCATAGAAGTAGAAACATTCCGTATGCTTACGCAAATCTCAAACCTTACCAGCACCTAAGAATTGACGATAATTTGTATGAACTCTCAATAAAAATGCTGGAGCATCCTTATTTGTACCGGGAGCAACCGATCTTAACTGAATTCCTCTATCACTATCTGCCTGAAGATACTTATCTGTAAACTTAGGGTCAAAGATATGGTACAAATCTCCAGCCTTTGAGGTATACCAAAAATGAGATCTCCTACTATTATTTACATAGTTAAACAATGGACGAGACATATCCCAATTTGTAGTTGACTGAAGTTTCTCCCAAGTATAAGGATATTTATTCTCCTTATCATAATACAAGTAAGTATTATCTGAAGAATTCACAAATTCGTCATAAATACCTAGCCTAGACCATCATTCATAGATACTTCAAGCATTAAAACATTGAGAACAACTATTATTCGAAGGTTGATTACCACAAGAGACTTCCTGATATGGAGCAGCAAACGTATTACCGACTCACAAAATCAACAAAGGCAATGCAAATAACAAGAATTTAAAGCTTCTCATCTTTTTAAAATATAATTATAAAACCTCAAAACTATTTATAAATATCTATACATCTAAAGGATTTTCCTCAGTTATTGAAGGGGTAGGAGCTGATGGAGGAACATTTGGAGCACCTGCAGGATTTGTATTAGATGTATCCTTTTGGTCTTTTACTGTAACCTCCCCCTTACCCTCATTACCGGTATCTTCTGATCATGCAGGTTTATTAGACGGTGGAGTATCTCACTCATCTCCTCATTCAGTTTTCTCTCAATCACCTCCTTCCGTAGTCGGAGTACCAGGACTATCCGTGTGGAAACGTGCAACCTCTGCAGCGACAGCGAATCTTCTCGTAGTGTTATTATTCTGGATATCACTCTCCATACTTGCTACTACTTGAGCTGATCCAGCAATCTCGGCTTCAAATCTATTCTTACCTCCATCAGGATTACCTGGAGTTCCTCCAACATTAAAATGAAGATTTCCAATCATTACCATATGGTTCACACACTGAGCAAAATATCCAGTAGAGAAACTAGCTCACATAGTAACCTTTTTTCATCAAATGTCAACAGCTTCTCACTTCAAAAGACTTCAAAGTTGAGCATAAACGATCTCTCTCATTTCCTCCAAAGTCTGAGTACTTCAAGTTCTCTCCTTAAGACTCTGAAGGATATTCGCAACAAGAATTGAATCTTCCTGGAAAAGCTGCTGTAGAACATGTAATTTTACTGCTTCAGGAATAGGAAGCTTATTCTTATTTTCCGTTCACTCAATAATATGAGGGTTGATAATAGGTCTCATCATATCTGCAGGATTTCCATAGTTATAAGCAATAACCCCCTCCTTTACTACAGATGTTACTTGAGATTCAATATTCTGTGTTCCTTCATTCATTGACTTAAATAAATTTGCATAGTCCTCATAACAATCAAATTGACCAGTTTTTTTGGCATTCAACCTCTTCATCTTAGCGACAATCTTTGTAGAAATATCTGTAGTAATCTGGTTAAATGTATTCTTATTAGACTCAGCACCATATTGAAGCTGATATTTATTATTTTCATTTGTTCCTCTTACATTTGTTGTTCTACTAAACATACCATCCAATGCTAGAAGCAACTGCTGCAATTTTACCTTACTAGCATAATCTGTTTTCTCCTTTAATGCACGTAAACCTCAAGAACCATCTAATAGGTCATTAAAAATTCCACGCTTATTTACACCATCTGAATGTTGAATATATTTATCCATATTTAACAACAATGCAATCATCTTATCTGTTGCAAGATTAATTTTCTCATAATCTCACTCCTTTGGCAATTCACAACAAAAATCTGACAAAGCCTTTCTCCAAGCAGCATACCCATTTGTTAAAGAAGCTCTACCTGTTTCTCCATGAGCCACATTTCTAATCGCGTGTGATTTCAAGAGACTCAAATTTGTATAGAGCCCATTGATGAGTCCCTGTATATCCGGATCTACATTTAAGACATCAGCAGATATAGGAGCAGCCTTAGGAAGACCCTCAAACTTTACTTTAAAATTTTCCTTACCGGTTTGAATATCTTCAAACTTAAACTTTACCTCACCACCAGTTGCATCTATCACAAGATGTTTCCCCTCAGGAATTATAAGCGGCTCTCAATTACCATCTTTTACAAAACTCTCATTACCAAACAAAGCATAAACAGGCTTCCCTTCTTTATTAGTTGCATTTTTTTTGATAGTCAAATTTGCATATTCCGAAGGGAATTCATAACCAGCCCTAACAACTTGGTCCTTCAATTCCTTAAATGCTCTAGCAAACTTCTGTTCATCCAAACTAGCAACCAATTTTGGCAACTTTTCTGGAGCAATTTTAGCTTCTGGTGCAAGATTCCACTCATTCACTTGATTATTCAAAAAATCATTCACCGAATCCTTTGTAATAATCTGTGCAGACTTATCTGTCCTATGAGCCCCGATATCCAAGGTCATAGCTTTTGAATCAGCCAAATATCCACTTGAAGCTCTCAAAAGAGTATTTTTATGAACGATAATCGTCCTTTTTTCTTTATCAATTTTTATATTCTGCTTAATCGCTGAATTCAAAGCAATATTTGATTTTGCAAGCAACTTATCTAAAGAAATCTGAATATAATCAGCATCTTTTCATTCTTCAACGGCAGCTCCATCTTGATCAGCTACAAGCAAAAGTGTTCCTTTTTCAACGCCAAGCTGCTGCTCAAGAGCGATCAAATTATTGCTCAAGTTCTCATCCACAAGCTCTCTATTTCACTTTCATGCCTCTCTCATATCAATAAAATTCTGAATTGATTCTTTTGTATCAGAAGACCCATGAAATCTATGCTTTGCAAACTTCAAAATTCCAACTACTGGGATCACTCCTTGGAAAAAGCTAACTGAAAGCCCAGCTCCAGAAATATACCATCCCTTATCAGCAAGTTTAAGCGCCTGCATATTTGACCAAGCCTGAGAATATGCGGTCGAAATTTCCTCAGCAATCAAAGAAACATTAGCCTCATTCATTTCAACTCAATCATAATATTGCAATATCTGACCAAGATTTTTAACAGCAGTCTCAAGAGTTTCTTTCTTGGTTTTCGGATATTTAGCCTCTAATTTCTCCTTAAGAATCTTCTCATCAAATTTATACTTTTCTCAAGTAAACTTTTTTTCAGAATTTTTTTCGTCAGAGGAACTCATCAAATCCACAACTAAACTACCAACACTTGATTTAATCTTTTCCTGCATCTGCAATCTACCAGCATCAAGATCTCTATCTACACCAATATTAATATTCCATCCAATTACACTAGGAGCAATTAAACCTCCAACACCAAGCGTAAAGGTCTTTTCACTTCTAACATCAAGCGATTTATCTTGCTTAGAATTTTCAAAGGTATATCCAAGTCCAGCACTTCCTCCTAGAATTGGGATAGACAAAAGATTAGTTCCAGCAGAAACTCCAGCAAATCCCTTAAATCTACCATTTGCAGAAAGATCTACACTACCATTCCATGCCAGATTCACTCCAGCATTGATAGATCCATCTTCGCTGTATCTAGCTCCAAAATTAAATGAAAGTCCCTTCAAAATCCTAGTAAGCGGAATATCTACTCCAGCACCAAGTCCAGACTGCCTAATTGCAGCTGCCTGTCCTTCCAACACCTCTCTAAGTCCTTCTCTAAGAAGCTTAGCATCCATATCTCTAAGTTTTTTAAGCTTTTCAGCTGCCTTCTGGTAATTCTCCGCATCTTTATCTCTTCCTTCTGCCTTAGCCTTTGCCGATTTAGCCTCAATTTCAGTCACTTTATCTCACACTTCTTTAATAATCTCTCTAGCACCTTCTTCAACCTTCTTATCTTCTTCATTTTGCTCCTCTAGAGTTAAAAGCCTCTTACCAGCCATCGCCTTTTTATATTCCTCAAAGGCATTATCTCCATACTTAAGGATATAATTCATATCCATTGGAGGATTCTTAAGAAAATTCTGAACTGCAGTAAAAGTTTCAAAATCCTGAATAACATCATCTACAGTCAGTTTTTTTCCTTGCAATTGAGACTTATTAGCCTTAGAAACAGCATTTAAAATGTTTTCAAAAGCCTGCTTTCTCTCTTCTGGAGTAACAAATTTACTAAACATTTCCTTAATCTGATTTCCTCCCTTGATACCAGTATCGCCATAAACGATCATCCCATCCAGGTTAAAATCTAGACAAAGATCCATCACCTTATCGATATCATCCTTAGTCACATTTTTACTTTCTTTTAATTTAGCAAATCTCTCATTTCTAGGCAATTTACGTAAATCTAGGGCCTTTCCCACTTCTGGATTAAAGGTATCCAAAGCTGATTGAAACGAACCAGTTTGCCTAATTAAATCAAAATACTTTCTCAAATTTGCCCCTGAGTTATAAGCATCAGCATCCTTAATATCGTGGCTTGCTCTATAAAAATTAGAAATATCCTTTAAATAAGTAATTCCTCTTTCTCACCATCTCCTTTGCCACCAGCTCTCTTTCTTAATAACTAAACCATTATCTTCAAATTTCTTGATAAGATCCTCTGGAGTGTAAAATGCTACATTATCATTATGAGCCAAATCCAAAATAAACTTTTCAACAGGCACACCACTAGAAGTCACAGATTTTTCTGAATGTTTTAACACATCACTAACAATTCCAGCAAATTGTCTCATAATTTTCTTCTCAGCAGGTTGAAGCTTTAACTTTTGCTCTGCATTTTCTGACATTTTTTCAAAAAGTTTTCTCACCTCCTTTGCCGTCTTATGAAGCCTCTGTTTATCAGTTTTAGTTTCTGCACCAGATACCTTAAAGTTATTATGTGCTGCCACATTATATCACTCAACATCTACAAGAATATCTCTATTAAGCTCAGTAATCTCAATACCAATACGAGCTTTAAGATCAGCATACTCCTTAGAAATCTGTTTTTCCAAATCTTCTAATTCATCAATCTGTGCTTTAAGAGCTTTCTTATCTTTTCTATCCTTTGGATTTTTCAATTCCTCCTTAAGCTGAGCTATAGAACCAGAAATATCTGCCAATGCAGTATTATATTTACTAAAAACATTCTTTTGATCGAGATATACCGCCATCTCTGCTTTATCTTCCTGAGTTTTTGCCTGTTTTGTCGCTTCTTTCAAAAGTAAAACCTGATTACCTTTAAGGACATCATCAAATTTCTTTTGAAATTCTGGACTCTGAAAATTCTGCTTAAGCAAATTAAGCGCTACAGCATTCTCCTCCCTAAACTTAAGAAGCGTTTCAACATCCTTTTGATCAACGGTTTCATTAATCTTTTCATTAATATTCTTAGCCTTCTCAGCACCTAGATAAAGCTCTCTCTTAATATCCTCAGCTCTTTTAATTTCTGGATTACTCATCTTAATATACAATAAATCATAAAAATAGATATATACTTAGGGAATAATTATGCCTCAGTAAGGATCGCATCCAAATCTCTTTCAAAGTGGATTGATTCTGACTTCTTTTCCTCTCTTTTTATTGCTTCAATATTATCAATCGCAAGCTGGAGTTTCCTCTTTCTCTGCTGATCATTTGTCGAATGTACAACACTCTTAAAGAGCTCAAAGAAAGTATCAATCTGCTGATCATTAAAAATATCATACCTCATCAATACAGCAAATCCTCTTGCCGGTTCCCAGATATCTTTTACTTTATCTAGAAAGGTAATGATATACTCCTTTTTCGTCATCTTTCATAACCACTATGATATAAAATTCTTCATAGATAATTATACAGCAAAAAAAATATTTGTCATCTTTTTGCAAAAATCCCATACATTTAATACTTGCCTTTTCTATATTTTATGATATAATATATTTCAGTATAAAAAACAACAAAAAAAACTGACTCTAAGGTCAGTCTTTTCTATTTCAAAATCAAATTATTCGTAAGCTTCATACTTCTTCATAACAAGTTCTCCTTCAATCTTATTCACGATTTCTTGAACAACTCCTACAATAATAATCACTCCAGAACCAGTCACTACAGTTGGCAACGATCCAACAGCTTCAACGATAGTCTGAACAAAAGGAATCCACTTTAGAATATAACTATAGATACCAATCAAAGCAAGTCCTAAACCTCCCCAGAGGCAAAGATGCATCAAGATTTTATTAATATATTGAGCGGTAGCTTTTCCAGGTCTAATAGATGGGATAAAACCACCTCTTTTCTGAATATTATCAGAGATCTTATCTGGACTAAAGGTAATCATCGCATAAAAGAAAGTAAACAACACGATGAAGATTACATAAGCAAAGATAGCCCAAACTCCAGGATTCGCAGAATAGATATTAAAATGAGTCTCTACCCACTGAGCAACTGCGACTAATTTCACATTTGCTGGATTAAATTGAGTAACTAACTTAGCTAAGAGGTATGGGAATGAAACAAATGCCATACCAAAGATAATAGGTACCATTCCTACTGGATTAAGAGGAATTGGCAAAGAAGAAGACTGCTGAGCTTTTCCTTGCTTAGCATAAATAATAGGAATCTCCTTCACAGACTTTAAAATAAAGATAGAAAGGATCACAAGTACCAATACAATCACCAACACAAACATAAGCATTCCCCAAACACTCTGAGCAGTAGCAAATGATGAATACAACTGCTGAGTAATTCCAGCTACGATTGAAGCAAAGATTAACATTGAAATACCATTTGAGATTCCCTTACTTGTAATAAGTTCTCCAAGCCACATCAACATAATAGAACCAACCATCATAGTGAATCCAGCCAAAAGTACATTAACAAGAGAAGTATCAATCACAGCTCCACCAAGCATACTATTGATCAAATACACTGAGCCTATCCCCTGCAAAAATGCTAGAGGAAGAGTCAAATATCTTGTATATTGATTAATCTTAGCTTGTCCAACTTCTCCTTGTTCACTAAGTTCCTCAACTGCAGGTATAACTACTCCAGCAAGCTGCATAATAATCGAAGCAGTAATATATGGAGAAATACCAATAGCAATAAAAGAAAACTGATCTAATGCCCCTCAAAGCAACATCACAAAATATCCATAGTCAGATGTCCCTCCTAAAGTATGAGAGAGGAGCGCTCCAATATCTGCAAATGGAACAGGAATAAATACCAAGAGTCTATATACTGCTAAAATAGCTAAAGTAAAGAGAATCTTGTTTCTAATAGTCTTATTCATAAAGACTTCACGAAGTTTTTTTGAAAAACTTTTAACACCCTTCATTCTCATGAAATAATAAGTTAAAGTATACCTGATAGTAATAATCATTTCCTCTAATATGTCAAGCAAAACACCAAGAACCACCAGTAAAGAAGAAAGCACGGTAACTCAGTACTCGTGCTTCTCATGTTCTAGTGTATAATAGATTATTCTACGAATTATTTAATATTTCCACCAGCATTTTGAATTTTTTGCTTAGCAGAGTCTGAAAATTGCTCAATTCCTTCAAAAGACAATGCCTTAGTCAATTCTCCATTTCCAAGAATCTTAACCCTATCTTCAGTTGAATGAAGGTATCCTAGTTCAACAAGAACTGGCTTACTTACAATATCTGTAACTCTAGTATCCTTTTCAAGAGTAGCCAAATTAAGCACTTCATAAAGTTCAACAAGCTTATAATATCTCTTGAATCCTCTATGCTTAGGCATTCTCTGTACTACAGAAGTCTGTCCTCCTTCAAAGAAAGGCTTCATAGAATGTCCACTTCTTGCCTTTTGACCATTACATCCTCTTCCAGAAAAATTTCCTCTTCCAGAAGCATTACCTCTACCTCTCCTATTAAGTTTGTCTTTTAGACCCTTACTTCTCACCAAACTATGAAGTTTCATGTGTATCATTATCATAAAGAGTAAAAACCTGACTATTCAGCTTTTTCAGCCTTCTTTGTAGTAGCCTTCTTAGCTGGAGCCTTTTTTGCAGCATCAGCTGTCTTCTTTGGAGCAGCCTTCTTAGCTGGAGCCTTTTCCTCAGTTGCTGAAGATTCTACTTGAGCCTCTTTTGCTTCAGAAACAGCTTCCTCCTTCTTATCTCCCTTAAGTGCTGTAAAATAATCAGCATGCTTATATGCAGACAAAGCCTGAATAGTTGCTAATGCATTATTAAGCTTATTATTTGAACCAACCATCTTTGAAAGGATATTTGAATATCCAGCAAGTTCCAATACAGATCTGATAGATGAACCAGCCTTAAGTCCAGTACCCTCTGAAGCTGGCAAAAGCTTTACAATACAAGCCTTATACTTCATAGAAATAGGATACGGAACAGTATCGTTCTTTGTCAATGGCACTTCAAAAATATTCTTATAAGCTTCATGAGAAGCTTTTTGAACAGCGCTAGCCACATCATTTCCTTTAGAAATACCAAGTCCGATTTTTCCCTTTCTGTTTCCAATCAAAATTGTTGCTCTAAAAGAAAGCCTTCTACCTCCAGTAGTCACTCTCGTAACTCTTCTTACCTCCAAAAGCAATTCATCAAATTCCTTCTTTGGCTTTTCTCTTCTAGTATCTCTTTCTGGTCTCATAGACATAGTAATTTATATAGATAAATAGTATTTCAAAAGAAAACTTAAAACTGAATTCCTCCTTTTCTCAAACCATCAGCAAACGCCTTAATTCTTCCATGGTACAAATATCCATTCCTATCAAAAGCGATCTTTTCTACACCCTTTCCCTTAAGAACTTCTGCAAAACTTGCTCCTGCAGCTTCAGCTCTTTGAGTCTTAGTCGCTCCTGATGCAGTTTTATCTGAAGACACTGCAACTACATTTCCTTGTGCATCAAGTACCTGAGCAGACACATAGAGATTAGATCTCTCTACCAAAAGTCTATATTCAGGATGAAGATTCTTAATCTTAGTATTTACTCTATTTTTTCTTCTCAAATACTTTCTAATCTTCTCTTGAAGCTTATTCTTCAAATAACTCATAACAATAAACATATAATAATGTAAAATTACATTCAATAGCTATTATTTCTTAGCAGATTTTCCTGGCTTAATCTTAACATACTCATCAAAATATCTGATTCCCTTTCCTTTATATGGTTCAGGTTTCTTGTGAGATCTAATCTTAGCTGTAACCTCACCAACAAGTTCCTTACTAATACCTGAAACAAAGATAACAGTATTTCCTTTAGGATCCTGTTCAACCTTCATATCAATTCCTTCTGGAAGTGGGAAATTAACCTTGTGAGCAAATCCAAGTGAAAGCACCAAAGTTCTACCTTCTAACTTAGCAGAATATCCTACTCCAATAATAAGGAGTTTCTTTTCATATCCATTAGAAACTCATTCTACCATATTAGCAGTCAAAGTTCTTGCCAATCCCCAAAGATTTTTATACTCATCAGAAAGAATAGAAAAAGTCAATTCTGATCCATTTTTTTCGATTTTTACTCCGTGAGGAAAGTTCCAAGACAAAGTCCCTTTAGGACCTGTTACCTTAACTAATCCTTCAGCTAATTCAACCTCAACTCCCTGTGGAATATTTAGAGGTTTCTTACCAATTTTTGACATCGAATCGCAATTTTAAATAGTAAAGTAATCTATTAGGCATATATTAATAAATCTCAGCAATTAATTCACCTCCTAATTTCTTCTGTTTAGCCACATGCGCTGGCAAAAGTCCCTGATTTGTTGAAATAATTCCAAGTCCCTTTCCTCCAGCAACACTCTTTAGATCTTTATATCCAACATACCAAGGTCTAGATGGCCTAGAATAGAACTTTACAGAAGGAATATCATTCACAGGATTTACCACTTTTTTCAATTCAATAGAAATCTCCTTTTTAGAGTCAGTTCCCTGGATTGAAAAATCCTTAACAAACCCATATTGCTTCAAAAGATCAAGAATATTAGCCTTAAACTTTGAGTAAACAACTCCATCTACTGTAGTTCTTCTAGCCATATAAGCATTCTTTATCCTTATCAACAAATCATGAACTGGTGCATTAACATAACTCATTTTTATCAGTACAATTCATAAAATAAAACAAACTATTACCAACTAGCCTTCTTAAGTCCCATAATCAAACCGTCTCTTGCATATCTTCTAAGACATACTCTACAAATACCAAAATCTCTAATATAAGCCTTAGATCTTCCGCAAAGCCTACATCTATTGTAATACTTTGTTGGTTGTTCTAGTTTTTCTCCTTTAACAAACCTCTTTTCAAACATTTTTCATTGTTTAGCTTTTAATGCAGTTCTTGCCATCAGATAACAAATGATAAATATAAATAATTTTACTTAAAGATGAATCCAATCTCTTGAAGCAATGCTTGAGATGCCTCAGGAGTACCTGCAGTACTTACAATTGTAAGCTGAAGTCCCATTGGAAGATTTACATCATCAACTCCAAGTTCAGGAAAAATATTATAATTCTGAAGTCAAAGATTTAGATTTCCCTTAGGATCAAAATTCTTCTTAGAAACTCCACTAAAATCTCTAATTCTTGGCAAAACCATCTTTGCAAACCTATCCAAGAAATCGTAAGCTCTTACTCCTCTCAAAGTAACCTTAAGCATTACAGGCATTCCTTCTCTAAGTTTAAAGTTAGAGATAGCCTTCTTAGATTTAATCAATACAGGCTTCTGACCAGTAATTCTGATCAAATTCTTTTCAAATTCTTCAAAATCTTTATGTCCCTTTCTTGTTACCAAAGAACCGATTCCCATAGAAACGATTACCTTGTCAATCTTTGGAACCTGATTGATATTCTTAAGTTGCAAATGATCCTTAAGTTTTGCAAACAATTCAGATTTTTTCATACCTAAACAATCAAAAATATTTAAAACAACTAATCAATAACCTTTCCATTTTTCTTAGCCTTTCTTACCTTCTTTCCATCCTTATTTACTTCTACAGCAATTTTAGTAGCAACCTTTTGGTCTGCAAGATAGTAAGCCACATTTGATACATGCAAAGGCAAAGTCTTCTTTACAAATCCTTGTCATTTCACAGCCTTCTTTACAACATTTACATCCTTAAGGTAAACCATATCTCCATCTACAGCTTCAATTACAGAAACCGCACCTTTAGACTTACCTGAAATAACAATTACTGGATCAGATTTTCTAAGCTTTTTCATTAGATAATACAATTACAAATAAATTTAATACGCTATTACAAAACTTCTTCCGCCATATTAGTAATATTTCTATAATTTTCTCTAAGCTCTCTTGCAACAGGTCCGAAAACTCTCTTACCAATAGGATTCATATTTCCTTTAGCATCCTTTGTAAGAAGAACAATAGCATTATCAGCAAACCTGATATAAGTACCATCCTTTCTAGCAATTTCCTTTTTTGTCCTTACAACAACAGCTTGACAAACCTGTCCTTTCTTTACTGAAGCCGCAGGAGTTGCCTCCTTAATAGCAACAACAACTCTATCTCCAACTCTAGCGATTCTTCCAGAAGATCCCTTCAAAACTCTGATAATTTTTGCCTTTTTTGCTTGGGTGTTATCAGCAACCACAACCAAAGATTCTTGTTGCAACATTCTCAAAAACTAAACAATCTAAAACTATAATACCTCTATAATATTCCACTTCTTCATCTTAGAGATAGGTTTTACCAATCTAATCTTTACAGTGTTTCCTACCTGTGCCTTATTTTCAGCATTGTGTGCAAAATACTTCTTTCTTACAACAAATCTCTTCTTGTAAATAGGATGCATTTTTACAGATTTTACCAAAACAACACAAGTCTGGTTCATCTTATCACTTACAACCTCTCCAATCAATTCCTTAATATTTTTTTCACCGATAATTGTCATTATGCATTAATCTTAGATTGTAAAACAGTATTGATTCTAGCGATCTTAACTCTCAAGTCTCCGATCTTATGAGTTTCCTTAAGTGCTCTCACGCTATTTTTCATTCTTAGTTCAAAGAGTTCCTGCTTCAATTGTTTTCTCATAGCAACCAACCCCTTCACATCCTTAGAAATAAGTTCTTTCATAAACAAACCAGTTCCTTTCATCTCAAAAACACTTTAGTGGTATAAAAATATTACTTAATTTCTCCCTTCGCTACAAATCTTGCCTTAATTGGCAACTTTTTCGCAGCACTGATAATTACCTGTTCAGCTAACTCTCTAGAAAGTCCTGAAAGTTCAAATACGATCTTCCCCTTTCTTACTGGAGCTGCATAAATATCAACATCTCCCTTTCCAGATCCCATCGGCATTTCAAGTCCTTTTTTAGTAATAGGAGTATCAGGGAAAACTCTCATCCAAAGCTGACCAACCTTTCTTGTATGTCTAACAATAACCTTTCTGGCAGCCTCAAGTTGCTTATTAGTAAGGTATCCACTAGTAGTAGCCTTAAGCCCATATTCTCCAAATGCTACATAGTTTCCTCTAGCACTTTTTCCTTTCAATGATGGAACTATTTGCTTTCTATATTTCCATTTTTTTGGAGTCAACAACATGATAATAACAAATCTCAATTAAAAAATATACCAAATCTGAACCAATATCAACTGACTAAAAACTAGTCTAAATTCAGAGTTTTCTTTGCTTTCTTCTTTGTACCAGTAAGTACTCACTTTTCAATCCAAACCTTAATTCCAAGTACTCCGTACTTAGTCATAGCCTGAAGATAATGATAATCAATATCAGATCTAAAAGTCTGCAAAGATACTCTACCATCAATAAACTTTTCACTTCTAGCAATATCAGTACCTCCAAGTCTTCCTCCGATCTGAATCTTAATACCACTTGCTCCCTTTTCCATAACCCTAGAAAGTACTTGTTTTACAACCTTTCTATATGGCATTCTAGCCTCAAGTTGAGAAGCGATATATTCAGCCATAATCTTAGCAGAAAGTTCAGGAGTTCTCACTTCTTTGATAGTAATCTTAAAAGGCTTACCAAATTTCTTTGTCAATTCCTCTTCCAAAGCCTTAATCTTTTCACCATTTTTTCCCATAATAACACCAACCTTTGATGCGAAAAGAATAATTTCACCTTCTTTGAGAGTCTTTCTAATCACAACCTTAGCCACACCAGATCTAGCAAGCTTCTTTTCCAAAAAATCTCTCACTTTAATATCTTCAACAAAGAAATCTGCAGATAGTCTTCTTGTCTTTGCGAACCATTCAGATGGTCGTGATTTCATAATTCCAACTCTCATTCCTATTGGATTTACCTTTTGTCACATATTCACAAACTACTTAGTATTTAAAACAACTTTTACATAAGATCTATATTTCTCATAATGACTAATTCTTGATCTAGAAACAAATCTAACTCTCTTAATCTTTGGACCCCTTCCAACATAAATTCTATCAATAACAAGAGTATCAAGCTCCATTTTATCATTATGTACCGCATTAGCTGCAGCTGACTTTACAAGCTTATAGAGTACCTTAGCTCCCTTCTTAGGCATATACTCCAACATATCCAATGCCTTAACAACAGATTTTCATCTCACAAGATCTGCTACAAGATTCATCTTTTTCTCTGAGCAAAGTGCATATCTCAACTCTGCTGTAACCTGTTTACTCATAATACCATAAGATTTAATAGTTAAATACACATTCAGAAAAACCTGAATTTAATTAGAAAGGATGTCCTCTAAAGAGTCTTGTAGGAACAAATTCACCCAATCTATGTCCGAGCATATCTTCAGTTACATAAACAGTCACAAATTGTTTCCCATTATGTACCGCAAAAGTATATCCAATCATTTCTGGCACGATATGACAAGCTCTATCCCAAACCTTAATTACTTTCTTATCTCCAGTTTCGTTCATCTTTAGAAGCTTATTCATCAATTTCTCATTTACATAGAAACCTTTTTTAAGAGATCTAGCCATTTAACAAAATATATACAAATAAAATCCTTTCCAAAAAATTATTTTCTCTTTGAAACAATAAATCTATCAGACCATTTCTTTCCTTTTCTTGTCTTCATTCCAGAAGAAACAAGCTTTCCACTAAATGACTTAGGTCCTCTCTTTGAACCAATAGGAGAGTGAGCCTCTCATCCTCCAAGTGGATGATCTACTGGATTCATATTCTTTCCAAGGACTCTTGGTTTTCTACCAAGCCATCTTTGTCTACCAGCCTTACCAATAACAACATTTTTATGATCTCCATTAGAAATTTCTCCAATAGTAGCCCAACAATTCTCATTAAACTTTCTAACCTCTCCAGATGGCATTTTTACAAACACAACCTTCAAAGCTTCATCCCTACCAGCAATAGTAGCTACAGAACCAGCAGATTTAATAAGCTTACCTTCAGAAAAAGGAGTAATCTCAAGATTGAAAATATTCATACCTTCTGGAATATCCTTAAGCTGTTTTCTATTTCCAGGAGCAATTTCACTAGAAAGACCATTAGCAACCTTCTGTCCTACAGCAATCCCCTTCCATGCCAATACATATCTCTTTTCTCCATCAACAAAGTTAAGAAGAGCAATTCTAGCAGTTCTATATGGATCATACTCAATAGAAGCCACCTTTGCAGGAATATCTAACTTATTATATCCCTTGAAATCAATGATTCTATAAAGCCTCTTATGACCTCCAGCCATAAATCTAGAAGTAATTCTTCACTGATTGTTTCTACCTCCAGTTCTTCCAAGTGTTACTGTAAGAGATTTTTCAGGTCTCTTTGAAGTAATCTCTGAAAAATCATAACCAATCATGAACCTTCTAGAAGGAGTGTAGGGTTTATACTTTTTTACAGCCATCTAAATCACATACTTACAATACTAAATAATTCTTATACAGCAAATTCAATCTTTTGATCTTTTCCAAGAGTCACAATAGCCTTCTTGAAAGCTCTCTTTACAAGCTTTCTTCTCTCTCTTCCCTTGAATGCAGTATTCACAATATTAATCTTCACAGGATTAACCTTATAAAGATATTGAATAGCTACATCAACATCATTCTTATTAGCATCATTATGTACCTTAAATACATATTTATTAGCTAATTCCTGCTGTCTGTAAGATTTTTCAGTCAAAACAGGAGCCAAAATAATGTCATAAGGACTAAACTTTACAAGAGCCTTAGTAGCAGTATTTTTTCTAGCTCTTCTCTGCAATTTCTCTTTAAATGTCATAATGTTGTAACAAAAAACATAAATATTTTAATAAAGTTAAGCCTGATTCACAATTTCTAATGCTGGTTTTAAGAACACAACAGCATCTGCATTCATAAGATCATAAGGATTAAGATAATCCACCAACAAATATTTCACACCTTCAATATTTCTAAATGACTTTACAATACCATCCTCTTTCTTATCCAAAACAAGCAATACCTTCTTTCCACTCTGTCCCATAGTAGACAAGAGAGAAATAGCAGATTTAGTACTTGGAGTCATAGTATCAAGATCCAATCCTGAAACAGCATTATCTTTCAACTTAAGAGTTAGCAGACCATTAAGTGCCAACTTTCTAGCTTTTTTTGTCATAGTCTTCTCAAAACTTCTTTCAGAAGTAGGACCAAAAGCAACTCCTCCATGTCTTCTAATTGGAGAATTTTTATCTCCAACTCTAGCATTACCTGTACCTTTTTGCTTATAAAGTTTTCTACCAGACCCAGAAACCTCAGCCCTAGTTTTTGTACTAGCAATAACATTACGAGCATTAGCAGTCTGAAGCAAAAGATATTCATGAATTAGAGATTGATTTACCTTTTCATCAGCAAAAACATCTCCATTAAAATCGAACTTTGAAGCAACCTTTCCATTCTTATCATACACATCAACAGAATATACCATTTTAGATTAAGAATAATATCATAAAAACTACTCTACGAAGAATTTTAGTTTAGAATTTCTAGCACCCGGCAAAGATCCCTTAACTACCATAAGCTTTTCATCACCTCTATCAAGAACCTTCAAAAGTGGAATTCTCTTAATAGTAAGTTTTTCAGCACCCATATGCCCTGCATGTGGATGCCCTTTCATAGTTCTTCTAGGCTTTCTATTACCTTTTGAACCACCACTTCTTGTAAACTTATGTCCATGAGTAGCAGGACCTCACTTAATATTGCATCTCTTTACCATTCCTTGATACCCCTTTCCCTTAGAATAAGCAGTTACAGAAATAGTAGCCACTCCATCAAAAAGAGCCCCATCCAAACTTTCACCAGCTTGATGAGCAGTAAGAAAACTATCATCTACAGGAAATTCAGTAACCATACTATAAGCGACTTTCTGCCCTTTTTCCTTGTTTAGTTCTTTCTTCTCAACACCAACAACTGCTGCAACATATCCATCCTTCTCATGAGTCTTATATCTGATAATCTCCTGAGGAAGAAGCTTTACAAGAGTTACAGGAACAAATCTATCATCAATCCACATCTTTGTCATTTCTTGTTTTGAAACAACAATTCCTCCTTTAGTACTAGACATAATCATAAAACCTGATCAATTAAAAACAAAGTACAAATTACCAATTACGAATAAGTATACCCACAATTCGTAATTCGTATTTTATAATACTTTAACTTAAAAAACCTTAACATCGACAAGAACTCCTACTGGAATAGATAGATTCTGTAGATATTCCATAGTCTTTGAACCACTCTCTACAACATCAACTACTCTTGTATAAGAAATTCTCTCAAACTGTTCTCTAGATTTCTTAAACTTAAAGTTTGATCTCAAAACAGTATACACCTTCCTTTTCTTTGGCAAAGGAATAGGTCCCTTAATCTGAGCACCTGATTTTACCAAAAGCCCTACAACTTTAGAAACAGAAGACTCCAACATTCTCACATCATAACTCTTCAATTTAATTCTCAACTTTGGACTCTGATCTTTTTTTACAGCAGACATATACACTCTCGATTAAAAATAAATATTAAGAAAACAGACCCCAGAAAACTGATTTTAAACCTTTTCCAAGGTCTGTCTTTTATTTTTTTCTATAAACTATTCAAGTACTTTTGTAACAACTCCAGCACCTACAGTTCTACCTCCTTCTCTAATAGCAAATCTCATTCCATCTTCCATAGCAACTGGATAGATAAGTTCAACAATAATCTTTGCATTATCACCAGGCATAATCATTTCTACACCAGGAGCAAGTTCGATATTTCCTGTAATATCTGTAGTTCCCATAAAGAATTGAGGTCTATAACCACTCATAAATGGAGTATGTCTTCCTCCTTCTTCCTTCTTAAGTACATATACCTCAGCCTCAAACTTCTTGAAAGTCTTTACAGTTCCTGGCTTTGCAAGAACCTGCCCTCTTTCAATAGCATCCTTATCTACACCTCTAAGCAAAAGCCCAACATTCATTCCAGCTTCTGCTTCATTCCAAGCCTTGTGGAACATTTCAATACCTGTAACTACAGTCTTCAAAGGATCAGCACCAAGACCAAGAAGTTCAAGTTCATCATTCATCTTAACAATACCTCTTTCAATTCTTCCTGTTGCTACAGTACCTCTACCCTTAATAGAGAATACATCCTCAACTGGCATCAAGAAAGGCTTTTGATTATCTCTCTCAGGAACTGGAATATAAGTATCCAAAGCTTCAAAAAGTTCCCAGATAGGCTTTGCAGCAGCTTCATCATTAGGATTCTCAACAGCCTTAAGAGCAGAACCTCTAATAATAGGAGCATTCTCATCAAATCCATTACTCTTCAAAAGTTCTCTAATTTCTTCTTCAACAAGGTCGATCATATCAGGATCATCAACCATATCACATTTATTCAAGAATACAACAATCTTTGGAACATTTACCTGCTTAGCCAAAAGAATATGTTCTCTTGTCTGAGGCATTGGTCCATCAACAGCTGAACAAAGCAAAATAGCTCCATCCATCTGAGCAGCACCAACGATCATATTTTTTACATAGTCAGCATGACCTGGACAATCAATATGAGCATAGTGTCTGTTATCAGTTTCATATTCTACATGTCTAGAAGCAATAGTAATACCTCTCGCCTTCTCTTCTGGAGCGTTATCAATCTGATCATACGCTGTAAATTTTGCATACCCTTTAGTTGAAGCAACAGCTGTAAGAGCAGCAGTCAATGTTGTCTTACCGTGATCAACGTGACCAATAGTTCCAACATTTACGTGTGGTTTAGTAGCCATAGTAATTTCTGTTTAATAAACTAAAATAATAAACATACCTACATACTATATGAATCTTCTTGACAATTGCAAGAGATTTTCAAAAAAAAAGTTGATTTTGATCATTTGACAGTCATACATCACAAAGACATAGCTATCAACCCTATCTCAAAACCACATCTCATTGTATCTAAACCTCGCAACAGCAAGAAGTATACAAAAAGATTTATACATACCTAACCTCGGGAATGCGGGACTCGAACTCGCGACCTCTTGGTCCCAAACCAAGCGCTCTAGCCATCTGAGCTAATTCCCGAAACTTCACTTTTTTTTAGAATGGTGGGCGTGGGTGGACTCGAACCACCGACCTCACCCTTATCAGAGGTGCGCTCTAACCGCCTGAGCTACACGCCCATTCTATATAATTATTTACAAAGTGGTGCCAAGAGGCAGAATCGAACTGCCGACACAAGGCTTTTCAGGCCTCTGCTCTACCACTGAGCTACCTTGGCTCAAAAAGAGCAAGTGAGTTTATATGAATTTGAAGACAAAATGCAAGAGAAAAATCATTTTTTTTAAAACCTCAGACAAAATAAAGCAAAAACACACAAAGAAATCTGATTTTTCTCCCTTTTTTAGACATTTTTTGATAGACAAGAGATGACATTTTAATTTTAAAAGCTAGAAAATCTTCAAACTGTCATAAAAATTCTGCCCCTCTTGCTGAGTAACACCCTCAAGGCTGAGTCTATGAACCCAATCTCACTTTTGATAACAGGCGATGAACTCCTTTGAGAAAATATACTGCTGTTCACCAATCAACTCCTCACCGACGATGGTAGGATACCTCCAATCCAAAGAAAAAAGAGAAACCTGAGTTCAGTCTTTTGAAACCTTTTGTCTTTTTATCTTGTCAGGAGTAGCTTCTCGAGCCTCATTATGCAAACAAATCGCCTCAAAACTTCAGAACTCTCTAAGTTCAGGATTTCAAATATTTTGAGACGGCGTCCTCATATACGCAAAAAGTCAGCTATCTACAAAATCAATTCTATACGCCGTATTATATCCCAAATATACCTTTTGAGGAAGACGAGGCAACCTCACAGCAAAATTTCCAGAAAAACTAAAATCCTGACCCGAAAGCGTAGAGATTTGCCCACCCATTCAGAGAATTTTCACTGGATACTTTAGAATAGCTCCAGTCAAGGAGCGGACAGTTAAGACATCAACAACCTTTTCTGTAGATGAGGCATGAAATGAGTAGAGAGCAGAAAAATGAAAAATAAATCAGAGAAAAAGCGTCAGTATTCACATTATTTTCAAATAGAGGAAAATTAAAAAAACAGGGTAGTTTTTTTTGATTTTTTTGTTATAGAAGCAGAAATATAACATTCTTCTAAAAAAGTCAAGAAGTTTTTTTATCACATACTACTTCGGACATACTCAAACTACAAATTCTCACTTCAAAACAAGTTTTCCAGCCTGATATAAGTCCCAAAGCTCAAGAAACTCAAAAGTCTGATATTCTTCAAAAAGTTTACTCACCTCCCTAGCAACCGCAATTTTCCCATCAAAATTAAGCTGATGAAGCTCCTCAATCAATTTTCCGATTCTATGCACTGATTCATAAAAAAAAGTTGGGACATCTCTTGAAATCATAGTCTTCAGAGCGGTTTGACGCCCCTTTTTCTGAGGCAAAAAGCCAATATACACAAACTCCGAAGTATCAAAACCTGCCGCCACAATAGACGGAACAAGTGCATTTGCTCAAGGAAGAATAGAATACTTCAATCACTCACTTTGACAAATCTGAACAAGCATCTTTCCAGGATCTGAGAGCCCTGGAGTCCCAGCATCAGAAAGCATTCCTACCTCACTTTCTCTAATCAAATTAGCATAGTGAACAAGCTTTCCCTTATCAGTAAAACTCGTAAGCGAGAAAAACTCTTTATCAGAATAATCAATTTCATACATTTGTAAAAGTTTTTTTGTCGTTCTCGTATCCTCACAAATTAAGTACTGCAATTCTTTCAAAAGCCTCAAAGCCCTAAGCGTAATATCCTCCTTATTACCAATTGGAGTAGGAATAAATGTAAGCATGATATGATCATATTACTCAATAAAAATCTGATTTTTTTGAACTTGCACCAGACCATCTTTTATCATTATATCAAGAATTTTAACTATATCTTTGGTCGGAAACTCATTCTGAACTTCAGCAATAGTCAATTTTTTCTTTTCTCTAGTTAAATACTTCAAAATCCATCACCTCACCTCTCTATCTGATCATTCAAATTTACTCTGTTTTCAGAGAGATTTGATCTTAGTTTTTCTCGCAGTAAGATGAACAGCCCCATAATCCATCAATGCATTATGCCAATCTCTACTCCTTCATTCTGGAATCAACTCTCTTGCAAGAACCTCAAGCTCTTTTAAACTCATCTCTTCATCTAACCCAAGCAAGAAAATCAAAACTCTTCTAATATTAGTATCAATCACTGGCTCAGGCTGATTCCATGCAAATGCACAAATCGCACTTGCAGTATACGGCCCAATTCATGGCAAATCCAATAGCATCTCTCTGCTCTGAGGCAAAACACCTCAATACCTCTCCACAACAGCCTGTGCACAACTTTGCAACCTCAAAGCCCTAGAATTAAATCCAAGTCCAGACCAAAGAGTTAGTAAGTCAGATTTATTAACCTTTGCTAAACTTTGATAGTCTGGCAATACTTTCCTCCACTGCTCCCAGTAAGGAATAACACGATCAACCTGCGTTTGCTGACTCATTACCTCAGAAATATGAATCAAATAAGGATCTTGTGTCAACCTCCAAGGCAATTTTCTCCCGTATTGAGCATACCAATCCAAAATCTTATCCTGCAATTGTTGAATCTCCAGAGCACTGAGCTTCATTATTTCGCTTTTTTATCAACTAAATCCTGCAACTGTTCAAGTCCATCATGATACCCCTGCAAAAATATTTTGTGTAGCTTCTCTTTTTTCATCTCTAAAACACCAGAATTCAGCTTTCTACATATGAAAGTATCAGCATGCGCTCCCTGAACCAGAATATCTCTCCTCATGAGCAACTCAAATCAAAGAATAATTGAATCAACTAAACTTTTTAATTCAGATTTTTTTGGCTGGTATTTATTGAGAGAAACTCCGATAATATGATGATTTGGGTAAGCCTTTTTTGCAAAGGAAACCGGGAAATTACAAGTCGCTCCACCATCAACAAGAGTCTTTTTTTGATACTCAACAGCTGGGAAAATTCAAGGAATTGCAACAGTAGCCAAAAGTGGAGAAAGCAAATTTCCACTAGAAAATTGTACAGACTGACCAGCAAAAATATCACTACAAAAAATATGAACTGGTATGTGCAAATCCTCAAAATTTGAGGGCAAATCGTGTAAGATATTCTTTTCTATCAAAGTATTAGAAAGCAATGATTTCCTAGTAAAAAGATTAAGATTTTTCCAAGGAGAAAAAAAACCTGAATGTAATATCTTGTGCATAATTTCATCAGCAGAATATCCAGCCGCTCGATATGCGCTGATCAGTCCTCAAATACTCACACCATAGAGCGCATCAATCTTTTGCTTGAGACCAAGCTCTTCTAATGCTTTTAATATTCAGAGTCCATAAAACCCCCTCATTCCACCACCTGAAATCACCAATACAATACGATCAGATTTTTGTTTTTTAAACCATCTCCTAAAAAATCGCATATCGACTACATTTTACTAAAAACCTCAAGTCCATCTTGATACCCCTGCTCAAAAAACTCCCTAATCTTACTCTCAGAACTCTCAAGAATTCCAATCTCCAAACTCTTGTCAAAAAGACAAGAAACCTGATCAAGATTTGGAATCAAGTGTCCAGCAGACATTACCTGATAAGAAAGCAAAACATTATCAATCAGGCTTTTTACCTTTTGATTTTTTTCAAACTTTCCAAGCTGAATCCCAATTATCTCAGCATCAGGATATTCCTCTCTAGCCTGAGCAATCGGAAAGTTACACAAAACTCCACCATCTACAAGCATTCTCCCATCATACTCAACAGCGGCAAAAATACCAGGGATCGACATACTTCATAAAACAGGTTTCCAGAGTTCTCAAGTTTGATACAAAACAAACTCAGCACTCCAAAGATCTGTCGCACCAACATAAAGAGGCTTTTCCAAATCCTCAAACCTCGATTTCAAATCAGATTTCAAAAACTTAGCTACAACCGAAGATTTCAAAAGAGAATCTTTAGGTGGCAAAGCAATATTTCTCAAAGAAAAGAGATTACTTTCCAAAAATCTCTCCAAAATATCTTCAGCTTTCCATCAGCTCAACCAATATGCTCCAGTCAAAGCTCCAGCACTTACACCATATACCGCTCCGATCTGCTCATGAAATCAAGTTTCTTCTATTGCTTTCAAAATTCAGCAAGCATACAGCCCTTTCGTCCCTCCTCATGAGATCACAAGCACATAAGGAGTTTTATTTTTTACAATCATACTATTTGCCTATATCTATCTTAAATTAAGAGCTTAAGTGTAGGAAAAATCTGATCAAAATCAACTATAAATTTTAGAGACTACTCATAGAACTAAGAGAATGCGAAGAAGACGTTGTTACTTCAATACGAAAATAACAAAAAAGCCTAACCCTAAAGTCAGACTTTTTTCTCTTTTATACAATAATATTGATAATCTTTCATGGAACCAAAATACATTTTTTAATTTCTCCTGTCAAATAGCTAGCTAGCTTCTCATCTTGTCTAATCATAGCCAAAATCTCTTCTTGAGACGACTCAGGAGAAATCTCAACTGTTCACCTCATCTTTCCATTAAACTGGACGGGCAACACAATCCTCGAACTCACAAGTTTTGCAGGATCATAGCTTGGCCATCTACCAGTAGTAAAGATCGAAAACTCATTTCCCATCAAGTTCCAAAATTCCTCAGCCAAATGCGGAGCAAATGGGGCGAGCATAAGCACTAAAGATTCAAAAGTTTGCTTTGATATCTTCTCTTCTTCTCAAAGACGATTTACCAATATCATCAACTGCGATAAAGAAGTATTAAATCTGAAATCATCAATCTCTCCAGTCAATTTCTTGATCGTTTGATGGAGAAGGGTAGTAACCTCAGGATTCTCTTCTCAGCTTTGAATATCCACTTTATCATAAAGAGCAATCACCTTATCGAGAAACTTCTTTACTCACTTCATACCTTGAGTATTCCAAGCAATCGCCTGATCAAATGGTCCCATAAACATTTCATATGTTCTCAAAACATCAGCTCCATATTCTGCAATAATATCATCTGGATTTACAACATTTCCTCGCCTCTTAGACATTTTACGACCATCTTCAGCCATAATAAGTCAGACTTTTTGATATTTTTTGAATGGCTCTGGATGGGATACAATTCCTAAATCATACAAGAAGTTCTGCCAAAATCTCGCATAAATCATGTGTCTTGTCACATGCTCTGCCCCTCAAACATAAGTATCAACCATCCCCCAATACGCCTCTTTCTCAGGTGCTACCAGCTGATCAGTATTCTTTGGATCCATATATCTCAGCCAATACCAGCTTGAACCAGCCCATCCTGGCATCGTATTAGACTCTCTCTTAGCTGGTTTTCAACAGATCGGACATGTAGTTTCAATCCAGTCTTTCACCTCCGCAAGCGGTCCTTCTTCAGTACCAGTTGGTTCGTAATGCTCTACATCAGGCAAACATAAAGGCAAATCTGACTCTTGCAAAGGAACGACTCCATGCTCCTCACAGAACACTACAGGGAACGGTTCTCCCCAATATCTCTGCCTTGAGAAAACTCGGTCTTGGATTTTATAGTTTACTTTCTTTCATCCGATTCCTTGTTCAGTAAGCCATTCCTGCATTTTTACTATCGCTTCATCAGATCTTAATCATGAGAAAGCTCAAGAATTCACAAGGATTCATTTCTCCGTATAAGCAGAATCTAAAGCAGAACCAGAAACGGCTCAACTAGCACTAACAACCTCTACTATTTCTAATCCATACTTCTTAGCAAAGTCAAAATCCCTCTCATCATGAGCAGGCACCGCCATCACTACTCCTGTTCCATAATTAGCAAGTACATAATCTCCGATATAAATTGGAACTTTTTGATTATTAAACGGATTGATAGCATAAGCTCCAGTAAAAACTCAGGTCTTTTCTTTTTGGAGTTCTGTCCTTTCAAGTTGTGTCTTATATTTAGCTTGTTCTTGATAAGATTTCACAGCTTCTTTTTGCTCTAGAGTGGTAATCTTTTCAACCAAAGGATGCTCTGGAGCCATCACAACAAAACTCATCCCAAATACAGTATCAATTCTCGTTGTATAAATCTCAAAAACATCATCAGAATTCTGAAGCCTCATCTCGAATTGAGTTCCTTCAGACTTACCAATCCAGTTCCTCTCAAGTTCTTTCATCGATTCATCCCAATCTAAGCTATCTAATCCATCAAGCAATCTCTGTGCATATTTCGTAATCCTCAAAACCCACTGTCTCATAGGCTTTTGTTCTACTTCACTTCCACACCTCTCACACTTTCCATCATCAAGATCCTCATTTGCAAGTCCAGTCTTACAGTGAGGACATCGATTGATAGGCTTATAGTCAAGATATGCTAACCTTTCACTATCGAGAATAAATCTGATTTCTGAATCAGTTTTCCCTTCTTTTTTTAACTTTTCTTCAAGGATTGAGATCGGCTTCGCTTTCCCCTCAGCCTCATCATAATAATGAGTATAAAACTTGAGAAAAATACTTTGTGTCCACTTATAATATTCAGGATCAGCAGTACTAAAACTCCTCTCCCAATCGTAGGTAAACCCGATCTTTTCAAGCTGAGAAATATACGTAGCAATATTCTGTTCAGCTACAGTCTGAGGTTTCATTTTATGATCAATTGCATACTGCTCAGTCCCCAGACCAAAAGTATCAAACCCCATCGGATGAAGGACATTATATCCCTCAAGCATCTTTTTTCTAGCAATCGTATCTGATGCTACATATCCTTTTGGATGACCAACATGAAGACCTGCTCCACTCGGATACGGAAACATATCCAAAATATAGAATTTTGGCTTTCCATTTGATTCTTGTGTCTTATATACACCAAACTCCTTCCACTTTTTTTGCCATTTCTCAGGAAGCATTTTCATATCTATCGTCATCTTCTTTACACAAAAGAGTAAATAATTCTGATATATTTTTTATCTTTTACTCTAGCAAATGCAAGTTTTTTTTAACTTTATACTTGTTTTCTCCTCAAATAAAACTACACTCTCATTATCTTTTATATCATAATCAAAAAACTGATGAAAACTATCGACAAAATTTTTATCGCAGTTTTAGTAATGATTATCTGTATCTCAGGGATCTATGCAGTCAAATCCTTTAGCAAAGGACGAGAAGCAATCAATGTTGTAGGCGAGGGACAGGTTGAGGTGAAACCAGATATTATCTCCATGAATATCAGATGAGCAACAACAGGATCTGAAACACTATCAGATCAAGCTCGAGAAAAAGAGAAAACAAAACTAGAACAACTCCTCCAACCATTGAACTTTAGTATAAAGAAAACATACACATACTTTCGTGACCATTGATCTTGCTCAAGTCGAGCAAAAGACATAGAAACACCTTGTCGTGATATCTTCATAACAATTGCTTCCACTGGAGAAAATATTATCAAAAACTGAGAAGAAGTCTTACGCCTTCTAGAGAAAAAATCAATATGGAGTCTAACAAATGCTGATATATCAGTTTCTAATACTAGAGAAATCGTCAAAGAAGCCCGCAAACTAGCTCTCCAAGATGCTAAAGCACAAGCAGAAGCAACAGCAAATACCCTCGGAGTAAAACTTGGAAGACTTCTTCAGACGACAGAATACGGACTCAGAGAAGATGAATATGGTTCAGATCCTGATACCTATTTTTACCATCAGAGCTTTTATAATGGAGAAAGCCTCAAAGATGCAACAACATTAAAGATCACTAGAAAGGCTTACCTCACCTACGATATTGACTAGAAACAATAAAATCTTCACAATCTAAAAAAAGCTGACTCCATCATCGGAATCAGTTTTTTTCATTCATAATACAAAACAAATTATTTTTTATCTTCCTCACCAAGCCTCAAAAGTTGATCTGTCATAACATAATTCACACCAAGTTTTTTGAGTCTCCTAAATACCCCTATATCATTTACCGTATATGCTATTGGAATAATCTTCTGCCCAAGTCTATTTTTCATCATCTTGAGCGACAAGACAACATCAGGAGTAAAAACCTGATATGGCGCCATATAATACATATAATTTCCCCTTGGCAGAAGTTGAGAAGCAGCCTTCCAATTAGCATCTACAGAAGTCATCACATCAGAATCCTTTCAGAAATATGAAGTTAATTCTTCATTATCACTAGAAAAGATTACTTGCTCCTGCATGGAGTTATTCATCACAATTTCCTTCGCTTGAGCAAAAAGCTCTTGAGGATTAAGATCTTTACATGCAGAATTTTCAGGGATTTTCATATCCAAAAAGAGAAGCGGTGCCAAAAGTTTCATCTTTGGCAACCTAGAAGAAAGAAGCCAAATATCTTCACCATTACTAAGTTTACATTCCTTCAACTCTTCATAGGTCATCTGACAAATATCTTTTTGAGTCTGCTTACATGTAGTACCATAAAGCTTTGGACCGTGAAACACAACCAATTTTCAGTCCTTTGTAGGTGTTACATCAAACTCAATAGCTCCTGCATCATATTTTGAGGCTTTCCAAAATGCCGCATAAGAATTTTCACTCGTATCGCTATGCTCCCCTCTATGTGAGATCAGCACTGTCTGAGATCTTGTTCCCGTCCGTGAAGAAGGAGAAATATCATCAGAATTCTGATTTTTTTGATATTTTAATCCAAGATACAAATAATTTGTGATCGCTTTCTTATCAAACATTCCAGCATCTTCAGTAAACTCTCTCTTTGGAATATCCACTAATCCCGTATCACCAGAGAGATTAAAAGCATAAGCCTGCTGCTTGATTGTAAAATTTTTGACCGCCCAATTTCTAGTAATCTCTTTGGTAAAAATATCATTACTCTGATCTAACACCTGCACCTCACCTGATCAAAACTCTTTCATCAAAGAATAAAAAATATCCGTCTGTTGATACAGCCTATCATCAATTTCTCCAGCCTTGATCCCACTTCCAATCATAAAAGCAACAATTCTTGCCTCAGCAGAAGGTCCCCACTTACGATATTCATCGCCTCCAAGTGGTGTCATCTTACGATGATCTCCCACTACCAACAATATTCCATCCTCAAAAAATCAAGTTTTCTTGAGCTTGAGATAAAATTTTGCAAAACTCTGATCCATATAGCGAAACGCTGCATCAGCTGTATTCCCATAAGGAGTCGCATAGGGCGTATGAGAAGAAATCGTCTGCAAACCAATAAAATAGGGAGAAGTCTGCTTATTTACAACATCTAAAGTTTTCTCATAAAGAGCCATATCAGGAGCCGCATTAAAGGTATACTTTTTCCACTCATCATAACCATCTTCCCAGAAAGTATCAAATCAGACTTTTTTCAAGAAAGTTCTCTGATTGAGAAAATCCAAACTTGCTGTACTCACAAAATGCGTCTTATACCCCAAATTCTTAAAAAAACTTCCTAGCCCCTCAACTACACCAGAAAATCTCTCATATCCGGTATCCAGCGAAGTTCCGAGAAATGTTGGTTCAACTCCCATCAAAGTAGCAATATGCCCCATCTCAGAAGTTGCACCATTTGCAAACATATTGGTAAACAAAACCCCTGCTTCTGAAATCTTATCTACCCAAGGGAACACATCATACAAACCACCAGTTCTCTTACTATCTACGGCAGAAGCAGATTCAAAAAAGACTAAAATCAGGTTTTTTTTATTTCATCTAGCTGGCTTCTTTGAAAACAGATCACCAAAGTTCAACTTATTTTGATACAGTTCAGTAGCTTTTTCTAGAAGCGGCTTTGCTATTTTTTCATTTCCATCTACCAATTCCTCATACTCTTTCAAATAAGTATAAGCTAATTGTGGCTTTTGAGAAGTAGCAAATTCCAACATATCTCTCAAAATTGACTTATCTCAGTGACCTTTCCAATCCTTATAACGATCCAAATACAAAAAAGCTAATTCAGGATTTTTTTTAAGCGCTTCAAATAATACTTGTTCATAATATAATTCTCCTTTTGAATTCCTTGCATTGATAAGACGCTCCTGAGGAAAATCCTCAAAGATACTCTCAGGATAAAGCCTCGCTAAACGCAACCATGAATTCATCTCATTATCAGCTTCCTTCTGCTCCTCAACCGTCAAAAAAGAAGAGAAATCAGATGTCTGAGCTCAAGTTTGATTTTTACTTCTATCATTATTCTGTTCTGCCAGGTTAAGCTTATAAGAATCAATAACCCACTGAGCAAAAGTGTTTTCAACCGGAAGCTCCCCACCAGAAACATGTAAAATTGGCATTGGAACGAGCTTAAAAAGAATACTTCCTCAGATCAAAAGTAAAATCACATGATTTCTCAATCAAAATTTCATTACTTTACTTAAGAGCAACACAGCACCAAAAACAGCAGCCACTCCCAAAAAAAATCCTACAATATATAATCCAACGACACTATTCATCGTTGAAAACATTCAACTCACCAACGAAAAAGAAAATCTCTGCTGATAGACAAACATCGTCGCAATATCAGCAAACACAACTACTACCGCAAACAATATAAAAATCTGAATCAAAACCCTCCAAAATTTCTTATTCAAAAGCTCTGCAAGATAGGCAATCCCAAGTAAAATTCCTCAAAGAAAAAAATCTCCTTGAATCACCATCGCCACAAAATACACAATCCACCGCCACTGCATCTGCCCGAGCAAATAGCCATAACTCACCAAAATAGCTCCCCATTTGAGCAAAAAAAGCAAACAGAAAACTAGAAGTAAATAAGATAAAAATGAAGTTTTTTTTATTTTATATAATCGAAACATAAAAGACCAAAAACCTGAAATAAAATCTAGATAAATCTCGCCTTTACAATCCTAATATTAAAATGGAAAGTCTTCACCTCCTCAAACTCAATCACACCCTCATACTCTTTCCTTAAAATATCCACCTGCCATGTCATCATTTCTAAAAACATCACCAAATCTGAAACCTGATCCTTGAGCTCTAGCAATTGAGCAAACATCTTTCTATACAAATCAAGCCCATCATCTCCACCAATAAAGGCAAATCTCGGCTCCCATTTCTGTACATTTGCTGGACTATTCTCATCAAAAGTCTGATCTGGAATATATGGCAAATTTGCAGTCATAATCAGTTTTCTTCATTGTATAACTCCAGAATAACTCTCCAAAAAAGCACATAAATCTGACTGAACAATTCTCGTATCATACAAACTACCATCTATCAAATCATTATAGTTTCTATTAGCAACATGGAGTGCATCAGCAGAAATATCAGCTAGAAAAACTTCTCTAATCTTCCATGCATTTTGGAGCAGGACCGAACATCACAAAACTCCAGACCCCGTGCCAATATCTAACAAAATATGATCAGAATCCTCACGAGATTGCAACTCCTCAGTGATCGCCGTAATCATATACTCAGTCTCTGGTCTAGGAATAAGCGTATGCTCATTCACCCAAAACCTTACCCCAAAAAACTCAACAAACCCCAAAATATACTCAAGCGGCTTCTCATCTTCCTCATATGCACGATAATCCTCTTGAATCTTCTTAACGAGCTCCTCAGAAAGCTCCTGCTCAGCATCGGTCCAAAGTTCAGTTCTTGTCTTATCTAAATAATGACAAAGCAACTTTTCTAAAACAAATTTCTTTTTATAAGCTGGGTTCTGAATCAAAGCCTGCAACTGCATATTCACACGATCAAAAATCTAAAATCTCTCTCCTCAAAAATATTTTTTTATAGCTATTCGCAGTTAAAAAGCAATCAAAACAAAAAATCTGAATATGATTTGTTTTTTATAAGCAGATAACTATGATATTGCTATCTTTTAGTCTAGAAAGAGGATATGAAACTTGGATTCAAAAAAGTAAAAACTGAACATACCATTCTCTCAGAGTTTCACCCCCTTTTGAGAAAAATCGAAAACCTAGACCAGATTCAAAGAATCATTCCGTGAAGAATCATGAGACAGCAAAAGGGGAGTTCAGATTTAAGATTTTCTATCTCTTATCAAACAACCTCAGGACTCAAAGCAAAAATGTCAAAAGGTTCTACAAGCCAGGAACTCTTTATCATCTGCCAAAAAGGTACGGAAGCTGAAGCCGAAACACTCATAAACAACATTCGATCAACTCTTTAGAATATACAAAATATCGTGCACTATCTCTGACTTATCCTCAGTTTAGTACTCCTCATATGGTTTTGGATCCGATTTCTCAACCAAACTTTTTCCCATTTTCCAAATCAAAGCGCAAAAAAACTCCTCTTACGAGGAATAATTCCTCTTTGACTACTATGACTTTACCAACTAGTAATCTCTAAATTCTGACTTCAGTTCTGACTGAGCTCTATTGCACAGGCACAGAATTTCAGAGACTATCTTATTTTTTGAAGTTATATTATAATAGCTTTGTGCTGTTTACCTCTCCTTTTCAGACAACAAAGCAATAGAAGAATCTGGTTGCAAATACTGATCGGAATAGGATTGGTAATTCCCCTATTTATTTTTTGATCTTATGAAATTGGGAGTAGAATCTTGATCTACTATCTCCTGATCTCAACTATTGAAGAGCTCCTCAAATTTTCACTCAGCCATAACAGCTCAGAAACATCAATCAGCACTTCCCATACAAAGCTACTTCTCATCGCTATCACGATAGGATTCTCATTTTGAGTCGCTGAAAGCCTACTTGCTATAGGGCTTCAACTTTTCTCGGGAGAAAGTATAAAAACCTGATTTATCCTTGGTAGAGGACTCTTGTCAGTGATGCTTCATATCCTCGCAACCGGATCAATCGCTCTTGCCATCCTGAAGCTCAACACAGTCCCAACTCGAGCAAAATACGCCTGAGCACTACTTTGTGGATACCTTCTCCATAGCAGCTACAATCTCTGACTTCACTATCAACTTTGATTTATCAGCTTTCTGATCGCAATAGGAGGCTTCATCTGACTAGGTTATCTCCTCTTTCACCTTGATGAACTCTACCTTCCAGCATCATCAGAAAAAACTCATCTAAACTAAAACAAGAAAAAATCTGACTTTTTCTTGTTTTTTCTTGGAGAATATTTATAAAAATCAAGTCGCCGCGATAGCTCAGTAGGTAGAGCGCACCCATGGTAAGGGTGAGGTCGCCAGTTCAATCCTGGTTCGCGGCTATGTGGTAGCGCGCACCCATGGTAAGGGTAAGGTGGCCAGTTCAATCCTGGTTCGCGGCTATGTATTATTTCTTGGTTAAGAAGCTTAAATATAAGCCTCTATGTTGTTATGACATAGGGGCTTTTCTGTATATCCAAAACGAGTATATCTTCCCCTTAGTAACTGGAATTCAACAAACCAATACACGGGGTAGTGAAACTAGAATAATTAGCTATAAATAACTTACACTATAAAATCCCCGCTTTGGTCTACCCAGCCACAGCTAAGGCATTCTAGCCAAGGTCGGGGATTATATACTGTAGGTTGTTTTTTATTCTTACCCAAGAATTTAACTCACCCGCTCTCCTATTTTACTCGCTTGCAGTAGTTCGAGCAGAGAATTAGGAGAAACTCTATATAAATGTAGGTCAGTATTGGTCTTTTATATCTCGTGTGACATCATCACTATGAAGACCTTATTTTTCTTGTTGCCTGCTTTTCTGGCTCGATTTATATTCAATCCTACTACAGCTGTAGTAATGGGAATTATAGGGTTTGCTTATGTGGTGATGAACGCACCGCAAAAACAAAAAAGAAATCTGATTTTATTCCCTGTTGAGCGTTAGTATGGTTGTAGATAAGCCGAGCTTTTATGCTATTTTACCAGCGGATGTCAGATATGCAGAAGACCTCACAAGTCTTCAGAAGATTCTCTATGCAGAGATCACCGCTCTAACGAATAAGGAGTGATACTGCTACGCTGGTAATTCTTACTTTGCAGAATTGTATAATAAAGATCCGACACGAGTCAGTAAAACAATCTCTGACATGCAGAAAAAATGATACCTGCAAGTCAGCAGAGAAAATGAGAGCTGATTTGTCCGTAGAATTTATGTTTGAGAGCTCAAGGAGCTCAAAAAAACCATAAAGACTACTTGCAGAAAACTGCAAAAAGCCTCTTGCAGAAAAACACAAGACCCGTCTTGCACTTGAGTGCAAGGGGGTATTGAAGAAAAGTGCAAGACCCCCCTTGCAGAAAACTGCAACATAATAATACAAGATAATAATACTACAAGAAATAATACTCTATCTCCTAACGGAGATAGTATCCTAACGGATAGCGAACAGGGAATAAAATCTGCCACAGACTCATTCTTAGAAAATCTAGGAGCAGGTCAAGAAAAAGAAAAAAGTTCCGCCAAAAAAGAAAAAGAAGGCTATGGGCTGGAAGAAGTTAATCTTTGCCTCGCCTTAATCAAGAGTTACAACGGCGGAATAAGTAACTGATCAGACGGTAAGCAAAGACAATACGCAAACCATCTGATTAAAAAACTGAAGTCCTTAACTTCAGTACAGGAATGAAAATTCTCACGAGATGAGACTTTAGACACGATTCTAAAAATCATCTCAGTAAACGAATTTCATTCGCCAAAAATTGCTAGTGCTGAACTCATCTATCACAACCTTGCGACACTTATGCAAGTCTGTAAAGCTGAGTTTCAGAAGCAGAGCAAGTCAAACATCCCTACAGTCAATAGAGTTTAATTCTTATCATTCCAGTTATGAACACAGCAATAAAAAAATACAAGGAACTTTGCTATATCACGACCTTTGATAACGAGGTTTATGTGATGGCAGATGAGACGATAGACTCTCTTGAGAAGAAGTTAGGAAGCAGGCTTTTGAATGTAGGAAGTGGCTTTATTGCTACCTCCTCAATCAAAAAAGTAGAGATTAAATCAGCAGATGATATCGATAACAGAATCATTCAAATCCAAGATCCAGACCTCAAAGAGAGAGTCAGGGCTGAATTGAGGAAAAGACAAGCTGATGGACACACTACCAATCTCTGAATACTAGAGAATATTATCAATAGACTCTCAAAAAAACCTAATTAGTTTTATACCTTTATGCAATAATACCATGTGAATTATTAAAAACGAATCAGCAAAATGAACTTTTGTAAAAATCAGAACTAAAGCAGATCCAAGCCTCTTTATATCGACCAAAGATGAACAAGGAAACTGGACTAATGAAGACATCAGGGCCATCGAGGGGACCGTGACTGGTGTATACTTTACATCTCGTGTATCTCCTGAGACTAAGGAGGAACTTGAGACCGTGAATATCAAGATCCAAGATGGAGATGAGCTATTCACTCTTCAGTCAGCATGGACTTTCCCTATGAGGTCTATCGTGAATTCAATCCTTTGAGCTGGAGAGAAGCTCGGAAAGGTTAGAATTTGAGTTTATGGGAAGATCGTAGGAGACAAGACCTATGCGGCCGTAACATTCAAGAATAACGATGAGAGAGTTAATTGGTTCCTTAGTATCGAGGAACAAAAAGAGTTAATTATTCCTGTTCTTCATCCAAAAACTAAGAAAGTTGAGAAGTTTGACTATTCCGATTTGAATGAGTATTTCAAAAAACATCTAATTGATTTAGATAATCGTTTGAATCCAAAATCAGCTCAGAAAGAAGAAAATTCTGAAGAAAACTTAGAAGAAAATTCATCAGATGTATCTGAAGCTGATATGCTTAGTCAGATTGTTGATGATTCTGATGATCTACCCTTCTAGTGCCTCTTTAGTAGCTAAGCTCGGAGAGATTGATGCTCTCTGAGCTGCTAGAGAGAGGCTCAGCAAGATGGGGCAAAAGATAAAAAAACCTGATCCTCCTCGTAGGATCTCGAGAAGGAGGAAATACTTCCTCCGCCACCCTGATTTATTCCGTAAACTTTGAGAATAATGACTCATGTATTCCTAGATATCGAAACTATCGCAGAGACTTCAGACTTTGCGAATTATAACAAAAAAGCCGTACGAGAAGCGAGATATTGCGGAGAATCTTCTGAAGCTCCTGAGGTGCAATATCAGCAGAGAGCGGTTTTGCACGCTGAATTTGGTCGCATTGTTTGTATCTCTTGTGTCCTCAGGACACAGGGAGGAGAAATTAAGAAAATCAGCTTCTGTTCTGATAATGAACACGGTTTACTCTCAGATTTCTTCGAGATGATTAACAAGGCCTGAATCAGCGTACTCCTCTGAGGACATAATATCAAGTCGTTCGATATACCGTTTATTTGCAAGAGAGCCATTATCAATGGACTTAAGATACCAAAAGCCCTTGATTATGGAACTTTACCTGCATGGAAGATGGGAACGGTGATTGACACCATGGAGATGCGACAAAGATCAGGTTATCTCAGAACAGGCCTTGAGCTGTTGTGCTTGTGTCTTGGGGTCCCTAGCCCTAAGCAAGAACTCGAGGGGAGTCAGGTTTCTGATTTATACTGGAATTCGTATCAGACCGCAGCAGGAACTGAGGAATATAGAGCAACACTCCAGACCATCGCTAGCTATTGTGAGGGCGATGCTCTTGCATCACTCCTCTGCTACGAGAGGATGGAAGGAATTGAGGTTGCTGAGCCAATTGCCGAGGAGAAGAAAGAGGAAAAAAATCAGACTTCTCTCCTTATATTCAGTGAGGCTGACTACCTCACATGGAGCAAAAAAGAGTACATGTGTACCTACAAGACTTTTGAAGATCTTATGGCTTGGCTCAAGCAAAACTACAGCTGAGTTGAAGCCTATGAGCGTCAGCTGAAAGATCAATGGTCCAAGTATGAACTCTGAATGCCGTTTTAATATTTATTCTCTGTGTAAATGATATTAGATACTCCAGACCTTGATTACCCTTACCATTATGAGCTGAGATTCCCTGACCGTGTCCCTATGGATGTACGACTCAGGGACAAGTTCAAGACTAAGGCAAAATGTAAGACTTGCAGTAAGGTAATCTATTGGGCCAAGACAAGGAACAATAAGTCAATACCACTCTCGATCATCAAAGATCCTGATGGTTATGATGAGGTAGTACCTCATTGGGAAAGGAGCAAAAGATAGTTTTTATTTTGAATTTTGTAGAATGGAAAAACAAGACAAAAAATCTGAGAATAATGAGGTGCTCAAGAGTACTCTTGATTACTTCGCTACTACTCAGGAATACAATCAGAAGACTATAGGGCTAATAATCAGGCGACTCAAGACACAAAGTGCCTGAAATACTGCACTCTATGGCTGACTGATGGTCACGGTTGGAATGGTGTTCTACCAGTCCTTCAGATTGGCCGTAATTGAGCATAATATCTGAACAGCTCGATATTATGCGATCATTACTGCCCTCGTTGTTCCCTATGGAATACTCGAGCTCCACAGAGCTTGAAAATCCCTCACAGAAGCTGAGGAAAAAAATTTATCCTTTAAGAAATTCACTGATGACAATTAGAGAATCAATAACCAACCTCGCAGAGGCGATGCATATTCTAGAGCAACTAGAAAATCCAGAATACCTGGAAGCGAACGGAATCCTTCCTGAAGAAGTTCCAGAGCTCAAAAAGGTAGCAGAAGAACTAGTTGCTAAGTCGCAAGATGAGGCAAAACCATTTATAGAATACAAGCTCAGGAACAGACAAGAAGCTCAGATTTTTGTAGCTGGATTAGATGCAGAAATCAAGAGACTTATGGAGCTCAAAAGCTCTCATGACAAGAAGATAGCCTCTGCAGATAAGCAGATTGACTATCTCCTTAAGCTCTTCAAAATTGAGAAGATGCAGACTGAGATCAACGAGCTCAGCTATAGGAAGTCTGAGGCGGTGGTATTCACTGATGAGGAGGCTATTCCTGCTGAATATAAGAAGGAGAAAACAATGATTTCCGTAGATAAAACGGAAATCAAAAAAGCACTCAAGTCTGGTACTGAAGTGCCTGGTGCGATGATTGAAGTGAGGCAAAATTTACAAATTAAGTAGTTCTCCTGGAAGTGCTTCTTTGGGAAGAGAGATAAACTGTTCTTTTCATTTTGTCTCCTTCTCAATAAATAATCCTCATCTGATCTTTTTTGCGAACTCATTTAAAGATTCTAGTGTTAATCTCTTCATCGTTATGGCAATTACATGGACTCAATTTGCGTCTGTTTCTTCATACAGAATCCTTGAGTTTGATAAAATAATGTCAGCTGATTCTCTCGCTTCTTGAAAAGTGCGAAATTTATTATTCCACTCTATGATTAAATCTCAGTAGTCTCTTAGCCAGACATAGTACCACCCCTCATGGATATGGATATAAATATAATACTTCTTAAGTATTCCTTTATTTCATCTTTTGTGAAACCAATATGACAAACCAAATCGAAGTGTTTTTATCAGTGCTGAAACGGGTCGGGCGAGTCGAAATAGGACTTTTACTTCTCCTTGGACTTGGACGAATTGTTTGGAACGGTCTGAGTGGAGTAGCGCAATTATGAGTTGAGTTATTCGAGAAACTAAAGAAAGAACTGAAACAATAATACCGATCCAAGATAATAACTCCATAAAGAAACAAAAAAGAAATAAAGTTTGAAAACTTATACAGATTTATTTGCTTATTGCAATATGCTCAACCTCCTTATAGCTCTGAGTCTCTATCTACTCAGACCAGAACCTACCGTTCTCCATTCAGGTTTTTTGCCTAGTGATCCTAGGCAAGAGATGGTAGCAGAAGCCTATAACCTCTGAGGGTTAGACTTTATCAGTATGATTGAGTGTGAGAATGGTAGCCGAGATCCTACCGCTCGTGGAGACTGAGGGAAGGCTTACGGCTTGTGTCAGCTCAATACGAGACGACACAAAGAGCCGTTAGCTCCTGAGCGAAAAGACTGGAGAAATCAGATTTCTATCTGTTATCATAAGGGAAAGCTGTATCTTTGATGATATGAATATATGCTCTGAGTCAGACTACATAATAATGTATCTGGCAATAGGGTATAATCCAATATATTTTTTAACTTCTATGGTTAAGTAAGATGAGACCAATAAAATTCAGAGCTTGGAATGGAAGAAAAATAATATCACGAGATGTCCTAAAAAATCTCAAGACCATTATGCTATCTTTAATTTTGGTGGGATTACATAGAGATTATATCCCTATGCAGTTTACCTGACTTTTAGACAAGAATGGCAAAGAGATATACGAGGGAGATATAGTTAAGCGAGACGACAAAAGCCAAGGGAAATGGTGGAGATTTGCAGTCGTAGAACTTGCTCCTGATATTCAGTTCAATTGCTCCTCAATTAACGAGGTAGACTGAATAAAGAACTCCTCAGATTATACTTTCCGCTACTGACAATTCGCATATAAAGATACCGAGAACCATCTTACGATTATTGGTAACATATATGAGAATCCAGAGCTAGTCAAACAATAATCAGATTTTTAACCTTTATTTTTAATAGAATGAAAATTAGATTCAAAAAATTTATGGACAATGCTATTTGTCCGAAAAAACAAAGAGATTGAGACGCTTGTTTCGATCTTTACTCTGCTGAAAGTCTTACGATTGCTCCAGGCAAGACCGCAATCATTCTGACCTGAATTGGGCATGAACTCCCTGAGTGATTCTTCGGTAAGATCTACTGAAGAAGTGGACTCGCTAAGAATGGAATCATCTCCGTGGGGTGAGTTATTGATGAGAACTACAGAGGTGTTATTTGAGTAGGTTTGCTCAATACCTCTGATGCTCCTTACGAGGTCAGAGCCTGAGATCCTATTGCACAATATGCAATCCACAAGGTCGAGGACTGCGAATGGGAGGAGGTTTCGGAGCTTTCAGAATCCAACAGATGAGCAAATGGATTCTGAAGTAGTGGAAAATAGAATTGGTAGTCAGATTTTTATTTCTTTTTGATAGAAATGTCTTACAGAATATGGCTTAACAGCCAAAAATGACACATAGAGCTTTGGGATGAAACTCCAATAAAAGAATTCAGGGTTGTAAAATGAACTGAGGATGATGAGTATCCAGAATACATTGTAGATAAGCAAGCGATGAAAAAAATTATAGTTTTTTATCAGCAGAAACTAAAAGAAATCTGAAATAAAATATTTGAAAGTGGAAAGGTTTGACCAGCAACTATTTGTTGTATTAAAGAATATTTCCATTCTTTGAACGATAAGCAAATGCTAAATGATAGTGACTCTTTCTTATTGCAGTATTTTTTTCTTGTGCATATATATAAAAGCACAAATCGAAGAAAGAAAAAATACCGAATAACTCATTGATAAAAACCAGACTTTTATTTTTTTCTTATATTTAGATATGATGAATTTAATTTTTTGATGATTGAAGATTGATGTTAGTTCAACCTGAATAGCAGAACTTTATGTAGACTGAATATGAGGCGGATGGAGTTGAGCTTCAAGGGATATATTTGAGAACAGTGGAATACCAGAAAGGATATGAATTGAGAAGAATCAATTGTTTGACAATACTATTGTAGCTTATAAAGCTATTGAGGATATAATGGATAAGATAGCTGAAGAGTGGGATACTTGACCTGATTCTATTGGTAGAACAATTAGAGAAGCTTATGAAGAATACTGAGAATATATGTATGTACAATTTTGTTAATCAGAATTTTATTTCTTTTTTTGCGGTATAAAAAAGTCTTGTTAATATACAAGAATTTTATTGCAATTCAAAATAATAATTAAATAAATATTACACATGTATAATTTTGATCATCCTTATATTGTAAAAGTAGAGGGAATAAATATACTTCTAAAAAACAAAAAAGGGACGAACTGGTACGGTTTATTGCTTTTACAATACTAGCCGCTTCGCCCTCTAACGGCTTAAATATAAGGATTTTTTTTAGAAATGCAAGTAAATAATGAATAAATTTAATTTTCCATCGACTACTAGAGAAGAACAAATTGAAATTTTAATGGGAAAGGGCCTTATTATCAAAGATACAGAAGACGCAAGGAAATTTTTAGATTATGTCCCATATGGAAAAATTTTAAGCTATATGACTCCTTATCGTCATCTTATGGATAAACAGCGTAATGGGGAGACAATTAAAGATCCTATTACTCGAGAAAAAATTAAATCAACCTATATTTTTGATCATAAGATGAGAATATTATTCTTTGAATACTTATCATTTATTGAGTTATGGATTAAAGTAATGTTCGTAAATGTCTCTTGCGATAAATATGGGAGTGTAACTTGGCGAACAAAAGAGGAAAACTTTTCTAAGAGGAGCCTTCCAACAATTCTAAAACAATATAGAGATACTCTAACGTATTATTGGGAGCAATATGATATAGCACTTGTAGAATATGAGAAACAGGCTACCGAGGAGAATACAATAGAATCTGAAGAAACAAAAGACAGCAATATTAAAAATAAAATCATCAATAATATCCAAGACCAGTTAAATAATGATAATAACACCATAGAAGAAGAGGAGTTTTTAAAAACAACAATTAAAATATTAGATAAAGAAGGAATAAGTCGCTATATAGAAAAATATAATGATCCTTTATATCCTCCCATTCGAAATATTATAGAAGAATTAACTTTTGGCGATATTGCGTATTTAATTAATTCAGTTACGTCTAGTGTTAAAAAAGGAATCCTTCAAAAAATAGACATTTCAAAAGATGGATTAGAATCATGTTTAAAATGATTGGTGGATTTAAGAAATATCTGTTGTCATCATTGAAAATTATATACTCATACTTTTCTATTACATAATGATTTACTTAAAAAATTTATACAGTCTCCATCTAATGAATCTATTCAGTCTCCATCTAATGAATCTATTCAGTCTCCATCTAATGAATCTATTCAGTCTC